>JAGXOG010000004.1 GCA_023660015.1 Elusimicrobia bacterium LH_S2
CCTCTTATAGTATTAGCATTCTATTTAATCTTATCCCATAATTCCGCCATCTTTTTTGCGGCAGGTGATTTTGGGGCATATTCAGGCAAAGTAAGTCCTTCTATCTGCGCTTCAGTTATATTTCTGTCATATGGAATCTCGCCCAGAATATCCTGTCCGTATTTTTCTGTCAGTTTAAATATCCCTGAAATCTGTGTAGGATTCAAATCACTTTTATTCACAACAACCCCTGCTTTCAATTTAAAATGTTTAACTAAATCCAAAACTCTCTCAAGATCGTGTATTCCTGCAACTGTGGGTTCGGTTACAATTAAGACATAATCCACTCCTGTAAGAGAGGCTATAACAGGACAACCTATCCCCGGCGAACCATCATAGATGATTCTTAATGCATTATCATCAGCAGCCAGTTCACCGGCTTTCTTCTTTATGAGGGTTACCAGTTTACCGCTGTTTTCTCCGGCCGGCGAAAGCTTTGCATGCGCCATAGGCCCGAATCTTGTAGAAGAGTTAAACCAGATGCCGCTTCTCACTTCTTTTGAACTTATGGCCTGAAAGGGACAAACTTCAAGGCAAGCGCCGCAACCTTCACAAGCCAGTTCATTAATTTTGTATTTTCCATCACTTTCATGAGAAACAGCATCAAACTTGCAGATTTCTTCACATCGGCCGCAGCCAGTGCATTTACCTGTTTCTATCTCCATTTTTTCACCGCCTATAAAATAGCCGCTATCTTTTATATCAGGTTTCAAAATAAAATGTAAATCAGCGGCGTCAACATCACAATCAGCTATTGCCGCTTCTCCCCGCGAATAAAAGGAAAATGCGGCAGCTATAGATGTCTTGCCCGTCCCTCCTTTTCCGCTTATAACTAAAATCTGCCGGGCAGAAGGCGCAGAATGAACAGCGTGCGAGACAGGTTTTTCCTTTTCTCCTTTTAGCTCCTGAACCGAAAAAGACTGCGGCATTTGCCGAACAACTTTTGGCGCTTCCTCAATAATATTTTGGGCAATGTCAGTAAAAAGTTTATTATATTTTTCGGTTTCAGATGCGATCAGTTTGCCTTCTGAATATATTCGGGCTATTTCTCTTTCGTCAGGAATCCGCCCTATAATTTTTAGATTATGTTTGGAACAATATTCCTCAAGTTCTTTCGCTCCGGGATAAAGCCTATTTGCAATAACTAACGGTTTTATACCCATTAAAGAACAAAGATCAACAGTAAGTTTAAAATCATGCATACCGAAAGGAGTTGGATCGGTAACAAGAAGTGTAATATCCGCATCTTTAATTGCCTCAGCTGTGGGGCAAGCCGCGCCCGGGGGAGAATCCAAAAGAGTTACTCCTTCCCGAGGAACACTTTTCACCTTATTAATTACTCTTACTGTTATTGCTCCCTCGCCGGTATTAATCAGTCCCCAGCGACAATTAATTTGACTGCTCTTTCCCCATTTTAACTTTCCAACCGACCGCTTCTTTTCTACAATCGCGCCGGTCGGACAGACTAAAGAACAAGCTCCACATGAATTACAAAGTTCGGGGAAAAATAATATCTTTTCCCCCATTTTAATAACGGCGTTAGAACGGCAAACTTCCTCGCAGCGTCCGCAAAGCGTGCACTTTTCATCCACTTCAGCCGGAGTGGAAACAAGTATCTCTTCATCACCATATATCTCAGGTTTTAAAAACAAGTGACCGTCAGGAGCTTCAACATCGCAATCCAGATAAGTAGTTTTTTCTTTCATGCTTTCAAATATATAAGCCAGATTTGTGGAAACAAGCGTCTTTCCTGTTCCTCCCTTGCCGCTTGCTACAGCAATATTAAGTTTTTTAATCATAAATCCAGCCCCTTACATTCAGAAAATTCTATAAAATCCTCTCCCCATTCTCGGCGAAACATATCCAACGCTCTATCTGACGTGCAGTGACAAAGACCTAATTTTTTCACTCTCTCTGTCCTCAAATCATCCATGCTGTTTTAATTTCGTTCTCCTGCGAATTGTAAAAATGAGCGCCGCCGAAAATGGCGTAAATTCTTTCGCCCGTTATTTCCGCCGCATTGCGCGCCATGGCAACTACACCGGGATGCGCGCAACCGCAAATCAGGACAGGACCTTTCGCCGAAGAAAGAATAAGCCCGATTTCATCAGGCCCTGTAAGACCTTTAAGTTCATCAGTTGTAATAATACTTTCCATAATTTGCCTTGCTTTTTTCACCCGGCTTACAGAAACATTCTTTACAGAAATATTTTTCTCAAATTCAGCATTAAAAGATGATGGAATAAAAATATTTGCGGAAACTTCTTTCATAAGCAAATCATTTAGACCCCCTGTATGGTCCCCATGGTCATGCGATAAAATTATCGTATCTATACTGTCTGGTGTCACCGAAAGCTTCTCTAAATTGTGTAAAAGTTTCTGCCGGTCATCGCGGTATCAAAAAGAAGACGACGTTCTCTATCTTCTATCAGGCAGGAAAAACCCCACCCGTTTTCAAAACCAGGTAAGTTCAACCGATTATCATAAATAACTTTTATTTTCATAGCGTCATCTATTTTTTTAACTCACAGCTTCTTCAATGCATCCTGGGCGGCTATTACCAAATGATATTTTGTGGGAGGCGGAGTAAGATAAGGATGGGTTGCCATCTGAAAAGTTTCCATCTCACTGGCTGTAAAATGTTTCTCTATAGCCATGCTTATTATGTTTATTATTTCCCCTGCCGAAAAACTGCCCGCGACTTGGCCACCGATAAGAATACCCGAATCTTTTGAAAAAATAAGTTTAATTTTTATTTTAGAACACCCCGGCATTTTTCCGGGATGCTTATCGGTCACCTCAGATTCACCTGTTACAAAATCAAAATTCTCTGTTTTCGCTGCATTCTCTGTCAAACCCGCCGACCCCATAACTAAACCATCTATATATGTGGAAAACACTCCTATGGTTCCGTGAATCTGGTGTATAGATTTCAATTCGTAAAGATTGGTTCCTGCAATTCTGGCTTCTGCTGTTGCTACAGATGCAAGCTTCACGGGAGCATCTTTCCTTGTAAAAAAATCTCGCTTACCTGCGCAATCCCCGACCGCGAAAACAGAAGAAGCAGAAGTTCTCATATATTCATCTGTCCATATACCTTTACCTCTGCCTATATCTATCCCTGCTTCACGGGCAAGCTCAGTATTTGGAACATCTCCTATTCCGCCGACAACCGCATCAATATCCAGAATGCTGCCGTCAGAAAGAGTCGCTTTCTCAACTGTCTGACGACCACTAAACTCCTTTACCTTAATATCCGTCATAATCTTCACGCCTTTGCTCTCTAATTTGCCGCGAGCCAGGGAAGCGAACTCATCATCAAAAGAAAAAGACAAAATCTGAGGCATCATTTCTACCAGATAAATATTTTTCTTCTCTTCTGAAGAAGCAAGTTCATCGGCAAATTCAACTCCTATGAAACCACCACCGAGAATCAATACATTTTGAGATTTTTTCAGCTTATTCATCATATCTGAAAGATAATTGAAATCTTTCTTAATCGGAAAAATATTTTCAAGTTCAATCCCTGCAACAGGCGGGATCATGGGTTTTGAACCTATTGCCAAAACCAGCTTCTCGTAAAAATATTCATCGTTAGAATGACCTGTCACTTTTTTCTCCATCTTGTCTAAGGATATGGCCTTGTCCACTTTAATCTCAATACCTGATTTTTCGAGAGGCGTCAGTGACATTATATTATCCTCTGGCTTTGCTAAACTTGATACCATATACGGAATCCCGCAAGGAATAACACCCGTTTCTTTTTCTTTGAGAATAAGAATTTTCTTTTCCGGATAATACTTCTTTGCGGTTCCAGCAACAACCGCACCCGCAGGTCCGCCACCTACAATCAAAAGATCTGTTGAAATTTTCATAATAATCCTCTTTCTTTCTGTCCGACAACATTTTTCACAGCCATCAAAGCAAGTTGTGCTTTTATAGCACAAACAGGCTCGGCTCCTTCACATTTAAGCCCCTTTAAAGACTTAAATATTAATAGCATATTATCCCTGATTTTTTCAAGACTTAGTTCGTTAAATAAAGACAAACCTGCCGCCAGCGATGGAGCGGCTTTGCTGGCAAGACCGCAATCGCCTGAAATACGACCCTTGCTGTTAGTAAGATAAATTTGTGTGAGGACAGCAAACAAAACGGAAGGTAAAATCTTTTTACCTAATTTTTTGTAAAGAACATAAAAAGGTATAGCTAAAAATATACCCTGATTACCCGAACCCGTAACTGTAATAACTTTTAATGAAGCCCCTTCCATTCTCTTTTTCACAAGCCCTTTCACTCCTTCAAAAATATCAGTGTAATAAAACTTTTCATATAATAGACCTTCTGCTTGAATAAACTTTTCTACAATATCTTCCAGTTCCCGATTGCGTTGAAAAACAATATCCATAATCTCACCCATACTCTTAATTTTGTAAACAGTATCTTTTTTTTCATCTATAATTTTACGGTCTCCGAAGTAAATACTTTTAATGTTATCATGGCGGCCTTCAACAATGACACGCGCTGTTTTACCCCCTGATATAACCCTGACATCCACAAAAATCCCGTCGATGTCTTTTACAGAAACTTTCAGCCAGTTTTTACGATTCAGTAATGCTTTAATTTTAAGTTTTTCTTTTTTGCCTAATCCGGCAAAAGGATTAAACTCTGAAGATTTTGTATAAATACCGCTTGCCGCCGCGGCTTCAACACCCTTTATTTTCATAACAGGAATTTTGACCGTGGATATATTTCTGGAAACATCCCGCGAAACCAAAACTTTTGCCTTAAAATCCGAAGGAAATTTTTCTCGTTCAGTTTTATTTAGGAAAATTTCTTTAGCATGTGCGAAAGCAAAAGCTACGCTTGCAGGTTCCGTACATCCCACTACTTCATTTATTTCACTTTCCAGCAATTCCCGTAAATTTTTAGAAGAGAACATTTTATCTTTCTCCTTTCAACAATGTCAGCATTTTTTTCCCTTTCAGCTGTCTATAATTCGCACCCTGTTTCAAATACTGCAGTAAGACCGCGGGCTCAGATACAGAAGTACCGCTAACAGCATCCAACCCGAATTCAAAAAGAATATCTGTTAGGGGCGTAGAAGGACCTAAAATCAACTTGTAGGCTTCCGGTTTTAAATAAGACATTACATCAGCAAAGCTGTGGTTTGTAAGTGTCGTAGCTGATATTGCCGCAACATCAGCCTCACAAAGAAGTTCTGCTTCATCTTCCTGAGGTAAAATTCCCGGAGCAGAATTTGTGTCAAAAACCATAAGCCTCTCCACATCTTTTTTTAAAGTTGCGGCAAAAGGAAAATTACCTATTACGGCAAGCGTCTTACCTTTCGCATGCGCTCTTAGCACATCCACCGCATTAACCTCTATAAAACGATTTTCCGCAGGAAACGGCACAGCCGAATTGATAGCAGCCATACCAACTGACGCTTCAAGAATATTATCTGAATAGATGTATTCCGCCAGTTGTTTTACATCCATGCCCTCAAGTTTTCCCGACTCAGTAATACCCCTGCAGCGACCGGAACCGCAAGGCTCCCTTAATGCACTGGCAAGACCGTAACGAACAGTTGTCACCGCAACATCAAAAGCGCCAACAAAAACTTTACTCACTTTTATTTCGGGCAAAGACGATATCAATCGCTTATAAAGTTTTTCCATAATTTTTTATAAATTTCCCATAAATAACAGCATGCCGAATAAGAAAATTACTAATGAACCTGTAATATCCATAATTCTTTCTATTTTTATTCTCTTTGGCATTTTTTCAATAAAAGTTCCGATTCCTTATTTAGATTTAATTGTTACAACAGCAACAATTGAAATAGTAAGCGCCATGCCCAAAGAGATAAGAAGCGCCGGAAAAATACCCAAATATAAAAAATGCAGGAAACTCAGAAAAATAAATAAACCGGTCATAATTAAAAGAGGAATGTCTGCTATCATCAACGAACTGCTTATGACGGCGGAATATCTTCTCAGCGGCGCCAGGCAAAATGTCATTCTCTGCGAGAGGGTAGGGCGCATTTCACATAGTCAACGCGTTTTACGCTCGATATAAGCACCGTACCTGCTCTTAAAAAAAATTCCACCTATTGTAATAATAGATCCGTCACATTCTGCCGGTGTGAGAGAGTTTGTGCCGTCACTCTGTCTTAGATGGCATCCGGCGCCGACAGAAAATGCCCCCTCCTCTATGATTTTTGAGCTTTAACAGCCACAAAACTTCCTCTACCATATCCTTTCTCAATTTTGTCAATATGCTCTAAATTCTTGTAACTTTCAAACAAAGTCTGAAGAACCTCAAAGTTCCCAAAACCGGAAGATGACAGGAGAGAGAGCATCTCCCCAGATGAAAAAAAGGTGGCGGATTTATAAAAAGGGCTCTCCTTGCTTATATATTCTTTTCCCATTTCACTGTTCTTATCAATGATACCGGCTATCAAAAATCCGCCGAATTTTAAAATTCTAACTGCTTCCAATAACGATTTTTCCGCATCATCCACAAAACACAATGTCATCATCAGTAAAATATAATCAAAACTTTCATCGCCGTACGGCAAATCTTCCGCTGGCGCCAAAGTTGTTAAAATACCTCGCTGTGAAGCTAACTTCAGCATTTTTTCGGAGACATCAACTCCTTCCTTAATCCCGAGTTCCTGAGCAAATTTACCGGTTCCTACTCCCACTTCAAGTCCCCGCCCCTTTTTAGGCAAGAGGCGACGAAGCAGTTCTACTTCTGTCTCATATGCAAATTTATGGTTTTCAAACCAATTATCATAACGGCCGGATAATTTATCAAAAACACTGCTTTTTCTCATCTAAATTAAACCTCAACCGTCATAAAACCTATTAAAATAATTTTGTTCCGCGTCCCATTCTTTACCTCGCCTGGAAAATTAGGACCGGTAAACGAAATACTATAATTTAAACAGTAATCAAGCATCTTTTCATAAGAGACAGTTAGTTTTTTAAATTTAGCTCACAGGATTGTTTTTATGACTCAGGAAATCTGTCCGGATGAAATTCCAAAGCAAGTTTTCCATACGCGACTTTTAATTCTATCAATAATATACCATCTCCTAAATCTAGGAAATTCGCAACTTTTCTCAATTTATTATTCAGATTTATCTTTAAGTCGTTTTTAGATATTTCTCCACTGCCTCGCGCACCGTCTGATTCTCGGAATATCCGTTCTCAACCTTAATGCCCATAGAAGTCAGAGCGCTCATTGCATTAGGCCCGACAGCACCGGTAAGAACAACTTTGGCACCGCGATCAGAAATCTGTCTTGCGGCAGCAGGGCCCGCTCCGCCTGCCATATTTATACCGCTGTTTGACAGAGGTTCAAATTTCATGGTCTCCGAATCCACAATCAAGAAATACTGGCACCTACCGAATTTTTCACTTACCCTGGCGCTCATTGACCCGCCGGTGGCCGCTACAGCTATTTTCATTTTTCCTCCTTATTTCCGTGATTGCTCACGGATTTGTTCTCACCAGAACCTTTCCCGTCTCCCGGATTACATAGATTCTCAGCTCCTTCAAGCGTACCTTTTTTCAGTTTCTCAATAACTTCGGCAACAGTGCCGGTTATCCCGATAATGGACTTTATTTTTTTTTCGGCAAAAAGCCCTGATGCCCTCTGCCCCATGCCTCCGGCAATTATAGCTTTCGCTTTCATATTCCCGAAATACTCCGGCAAAAATCCAGGATTATGCCCGGGGTTTTTTATAACTTTAGTTTTTATTACTTTACCGCCTTCAATATCAACCACCGTAAATTCCGGACATCGCCCGAAGTGCGCCGATACCATTTCTCCGTCCGTTGAAATAACACATCTCATTTTTTTCTCCTTGCCAACTACAAGTTGGCGTATCCGTCTGGCACAGAGAAAATATCATAGAGATTTTCACCGCATGATCGCCGCCGAACATTCTCACATCTCCGGTTAATAATTATCATTTTTTACTATCTTCTCACGCCTCTTTTTCTTTTTCTTATAAAAAAGTATCGCATCCCCTATGTTACAACCGATATCCCGGGCAATAACACTGCATTTTGTTTTGAGCATAAAAAATAGAGGCCTTGTGACTTTATTCAAAGCTTCAAAATTCCCCTGGCCTTTACTTATTACTATGTCTGCTTTTTCAAAAATTTCTAAAAATTCGGGAGAGCAAACAGAAAGTAATGTTCCCGGTGCATGTGAGCCGCTGGAGACTATTTCAGCAGATGCATCAATGCCCGCGCGCAGAGCATCACCTAAAACCGCGTCGTTAATAACAGGTATTTCTTTAACCGCATAGATGATCTTTCCTCTTCCGTAAATCTCATTTATGCTTTCGATAAGGATACGGTCAAAAACAGTTTCACCCGCGTTATCCGCGAGATAGAGTATTGTTTCCGATTTTTTAAGAATTCGCTGAAAGACACTAAAATCAAAAACAGCATAACTTCCGTTGCTGGACTTTGAAAAATTAGTAATAATTTTTTCGATTTCTTCATCAAGAGAAAATGAATGCTGCGCACCGTAATCTATAATATTACCCAGAATAGCAAGCCGGACGGCAGTTTTTAACGGTTCTTCCGAATTAATAACCATTTCTTTCATTCGTCCGTATATTTTTAAAGCAAGATCCGTGCTCCTGTCTTTCAACGCCTTATACGGGTCAGCCGTTTTTGTGAATCGGTTGACGATAGAATATATAATTACAGCTATCTCCGGTGGAGGACGGTTCATCTCTATCGACGGCAAAACTGAAGCCAATTCGTCCAGAATAAGTTTCTGTTGTTCTTCCGCTACGCAAGCCAATCTTGATGCTTCAAGTGCCTGACGGTAAAAACAAGGGATGCAGTCAAGAAAAGTTTTCAATCTTCTTTTGCCTCTTACAGGCCGCTATGCTTGGTGACAGTTGCTGAATCCGAAAAAGAGATATTCCCTTTTTTGAAATTTTCCACTGCTTCTTTTACAGTACCCTTAAAATCCGTCGCAATTTTAATGCCCGCAGCATTTAACGTCTTATAGGCATTCGGTCCGACGTTGCCTGTCAAAACCACACCGGCGCCATGCTCAGTGACAAGTTTCCCGGCACTTATACCGGCGCCGCCTGAAACGGAAGCGGCGGAATTTTCCACCGCTTCAAATTCCATAGTATCAGAATCCACAATAATAAAATAAGCACAGCGTCCGAATTTCGGGTCGACACTGTCAGCCAAAGTCCTTCCTGTAGAAGTAACGCACAATTTCATTTTTTACCTCCCTTTACACATTCCTCACAGAGACCGTGAAAAACAAGACGCTTTCTCTTGATATTAAAACTATAGCGAGACGACACCTCTTTTGAGATTTTATCTAACCCAAATTTCTCAATGTCAATATCCGAACAATCCTGCACTTTTCCGCAGCTCATGCAAATAAGATGAGCGTGCTCTTTTATTTTACCGGCCGTATATTCATAACGGGCGCAGCCTTCTCCAAACTCGTGTTTTATCAAAAGACCTGTCTTTACAAGCAATTTTAAGGTTCTGTAAATAGTAGTAAGCCCGATTCCTGGATATTTTTTATGAATTTCCATATATATGTCTTCCGCACTCAAATGTTTTGAAGAATTACTGACGACTTTAAAGATCGCACGTCGCGGCACCGTCATACGGCGACCCATTCTTTTTATTTGTGCACCCCAACCTTTACCGCGACGAAAATCATTCATGTGACGCTCCACAGAGCTTGCTCTGTGGCTTCTGTTCAGTTTACTGAACATTCTTTTTCCTGCTTCATTGTCGAAGACACTTCTTCAACTCCACAAGCGTTGATTCGGCTTCGCCCAAGCCTACAAATGTTTATACTGGCGTTAAAATCTCTATCCAGAGAAACTCCACAGTCAGGACAATCAAATTGTCTCTTGTTTAAAGGCATATCTTGAATACAACCGCAGTTTGAGCAAGTTTTACTTGTTGGGGTAAAACGGTCAATTAAAATGAAATGTTTAAAATTCCATTTTGATTTATACTCAAGTTGTCTTTTAAATTCTGACCATGAGACATCAGCAATAGATTTAGCAAGATAATGGTTTTTCATCATACCGCTAACATTCAAATCCTCCAGAACAACTCCGTCATATTTGACTATCATATGTGAAGTTGTTTTGTGAAGAAAATCCTGTCTCACATTCTTAATTTTGGTATGAAGTTTTCTTACCTTCATTCTCTGCTTAAATCTATTCTTACTTCCTTTTTGTTTTTTACTTAACTTTCGTTGTTCCTTTGCTAATTTCTTTTCATTTTTCTTTAAATGTTTTGGATTATTAATTACTGTCCCATCGGATAATACAGCAAACTTCTCTAAACCTACGTCTATCCCTATGATATTATCCTTTTTCTTTTCTTGTTTTTCTATTTTACATTTACATAATACAGAACAATACCACTTATCTCCATCTTGAGAAATTGTAATTGATTTTGGTTCCCCTTGAAGAGGCCTATGTTTTATCCATTTCACTTCACCAATTTTTGGAATAAATACAAACTCTCTGCCTAACCTCCATTTTTGTGGACAGGTAAAACTATCGTTTAGCAAATGTTTTTTCTTGAAAGAAGGGAAACCTTTCTCTTTTTTAAATACCTCTTTTAATGCTTTATCAAATTGACGAGCAACCATTTGAAGCGACTGTGAAAATGATTCACTTAAAAATGAATATTCTTTTTTTAACTTTGGTAATAATATAGCCAATTCATGATAAAACTTGAATTTACCTGTTTCTTTGTAATAGTCTATATTTTGTTTCAGAAAATAATTCCACAAAAAACGACTATTGCCGCCATGCTGTAATAGCATACATTTTTGCTCATTTGTTGGTTTTAACCTGTAACGGAATCCCTTTTGAACTAACATAAATTATCTACCTCTTGTTTAGAAATTGTATATTTATTTGTCTATTCATATTTAGCCCCCTCTGCTTGAATGATATAATATATTACTATATTTATTAAATATCAACTCTTTTTTCTGAATATATTCTGCTAATTCATCCCCACCGCAAGCAGTGGGGTGTTCTCATCAAGCTTTTATAACTTTTCCTAAAACTACTCCGATAAATACTTTTTAATAAAGATGAAAACTATTTACAAAAGTATTCTAACGTAAAAAATGTTTTACGGTCAACATTATTCTCAGTACCCCGAATATATTGCCATAAACAATTATAGCAGCAATTTTTTAATCGGAAGCACTATTATCCTGAGTTTTAGGGGAAGGCGCTCGTTCTTTGCCGGGCGTACTCTTGGATACTTTTTCCTCTGTGCCTCCGGCTCTTCTGCCCTGACCGGCTCCGCGACGCTCACCCTGATCCGTTCCTCTTTGTCCTCTGCCCGTTCTCGGGCCTTTTCCCTGCGGACCTGTTCCATCTCCTCCTGGCATAAATCCTCCTTTCTATACAAAGCCGACTGTCCTTTAAAAAACAGTCGACCTATACAATCACTTTTTCTTTTCTTCAGACGCCTGACCTTCTATCTCTTTAATTCTGTTGTTAACCGCCTTCATTTCATTTTCAAGCGCCTTTGCTTCATTCTTCAGCAATTCCGCTTCTTGATCGGGCGCTGCCGTCGGTGCATATGGCACCGCATAAGGTGTCTGTCCGTAATACGGATTAACGCCTCCGGCAAACCTTCTACCAACACCAAAGCCTCTTGCGGCTCCGCGGCGGCCAAAGCCCTGGCCTCTTCGGCTTCCAAGGCCAAAACCTCTGCCTACTCCAACAGCCGGATTAGCATAACCCGGCCCGTCAAACCCCGCGCAGTAACCAGCGCTTCGTCCTGTCATTGGTCCTAAACTATTCGGACCTGTTCCGTCTCCTATTGGCATTTTTAGTACCTCCTTTTACATTATTTAAAAAATGACAACCATTTTCATTAATATTATAGCATTGAAAATAAAATCTGTCAAATACTCGCATTGTCTCACCAAAAATCTAAATGAAATACTATCGTTGCCTCATTTAAAAATCTAAATAAAATAATTTTACCTAATATATACAAAATTTTCTTTACTTTGTAAAATTATTTCGCCGTAGTTAATTTTTGACGTTGTCCAAAGTTAATGGACTGATGCCAGTATGTTCTTACCGGAATTTTACCTTTCAACCTTTTTATTCCCGGTTTTGTCTTTTTCCGGGCTTTTAACTCCATATTTTTACGTTCTTTTTTTAGTAACCAAAACTCCTATGGCTACCAGAAACCCATAGGTATAAATAGTAAAACCGTAGAATGAAAAAAGCTCAGGATACATAAACTATCCTTTTTTTACATTGTGCATAAACTGTCGTCTATAGTTCCATCCGGAAGCATTTCGTCAGGATGAGGCTCGCCCCTTTCTTCTTTCCAGTATCTTATACATTTTTCCCAGTTTCCCTTGCAGTATCTGTCAATCCATTTTTTATCCAGCATTCCGTCTTCATAAAAATATTTCATCGGACAACACGGATACCATTTACATTCACTTGTGAAAATCCTCAGTTTTTTATAGTTATCTTCCATACTTAACCTTAATGAATCGTTATATAATAGAGTCGCGGGGTGGCGTAAAGGATAAATCTTTATATTATTAGTATAGTGAATCTTGCTAATAACATTTGAAAATTCATTTTTTGTTTTTGGTATGGGTATTTTATATTTTTTAAAAATATATCTGGTAGCATAATATCCGAGTGTTGAAATTATCTCGGGTTTAACGAATTTTATTTCCTCGTCAAGATATATGCTACAAGTATCAATTTCATCCTGTTTAGGCTTTCTGTATTTAGGCAACATACATTTAATAAGATTTGTAATATAAAAATTATTCCTGTTAACACCAGCTATCAGGAGTAATTCATCCAATATTTTACCTGACGGTCCGATGAACATCCTGTTTTCCCTGTCTTCGTTTTTCCCCGGAGCCTGAGCAATAAGCATAAGGTGGGCTCCATAATCACCTTCGCCGCAAAGAGCGTTTTTCCGGGTTTCAGACAGTCGGCATCTTTTACAGTTTGTTATTTCTTTCCTTAAACTTACTATATTCATCTTTGGTAACAGTAGCTCTGCATATTTTACTTCTCAGATAAGAACTATTTTCAATCCGTCCAATTTATTGATTGTTTCATTTGCTATTTTCCATTTTCAATTTTTTTTCAATTTATCTATATAATTGATTTTTATGATTCTGCCGCGTATTTTTTCAATAACCATGAGAATTCCGCATCCCGTACATATTTCTTATTAACCCATGGTATTTTAACACCTCCTGAAATTTAATATATATCCCTGGTTTAAATTATCATCATGCAAAAGTCCTTTTGATAATTTATGTTCCAGAGAAAAACCGGATTCCACTATTTCCTTTATAATATCTTCTAACTCTACATCGGCTAATTCATCCGAGGGGTAATCGTTTTTGTAATGTTTTGGATAAACAGAAAAAAAACCTTTCTCTTTTAATACTCTATAAACTTCCATGTAGATAGCCCTCCTATGCCTTTTATCTTC
The DNA here is from genome assembly GCA_023660015.1 of Elusimicrobia bacterium LH_S2. Lineage (GTDB taxonomy): Bacteria > CG03 > SLGR01 > SLGR01 > JAGXOG01 > JAGXOG01. The sequence continues at coordinate 13,572 of JAGXOG010000004.1, forward strand.
ATAATGTATTACATCATAACACAAAATAAGATCAACTGTATTATCATTTAAAGGGATTTTTGTATCTTCATTTATAAATTCAATATTTTTTATATTGTACTGCCTCACTGTCGCTTTTAATTTATCCAGAACACCACTGTCTTTATCTAATGCGTAAACTTTACCGTTCTTCCCTACTCTCTTAGCCACGGGAATTGTATAGTGGCCTTCTCTGCAGCCAAAATCCAGTATAGTCCAGCTTTTTTTGACTCCAATCTCCTTAAAAAACTCAACCCCGTCTTTTTCAATCCACCTTCTTACTTCACTATTCATGAGGCACACCTTTAATATATAAAAGCAAATGCTCCTTATCGCCCTTTAAACCGTCAATCCATCCGTAGTCGGCATCATCTTTGGAATCTAATTCCTTAACATAAGGTTTAATATCCAGCAGGTGGGGTATTATCCAACGCATCAATTCCCGAAATAATAATTTCATTATCAATAATATTTTTTATTTGAACAATGCTAATTCCTATAGAGTTCGGCCGAAGAGGCGACCTGCTGGCAAACAACCCTACTCTTTTGCCTCCGGACCAGGGAGGGGTGACTTTCATAGAGGTTTTTTTCTTCAGACAGTCAATATAGTAAATCACGTAGATATAACGGAAACTGTCAAGTTTGAGAAGCCCCCGGCATATTTAGTGTCAACTACAATGCGAAATTCGCCTTTATCTCCGTCCACTGGCTGATAAGGGGCGTTATTAGTATATGGAGTTTTTATTAAACCAATCTGTTTAAATTTAGAATCCATAATCATACCCGACTTCTGTCACTGTACATTTTCTCCTATAAAATTCTTAATCTGCACTCCCCAATTTTTTCCCAGCGCAGGATGAACAAATCCGCCCCCACCTAAAATGACCAATTTAAATTTTAACTTCTTCTGTAAATCCGTAATTGTTTTTGAAGCAAAGGAATATGATTTTTCTGTTAATTTCATAGTAGAAATAAAACATTCTTCAGAACCATCCACCCCCATCTGTAAAATTAGAATCTCCGGATTAAAATCTTTAATCAAATCGGATAGCTGAGTAAATTTTGAAATAAATTCATCATCATTACATAAAGCAGAAAGAGGAAAATTTTTATTAAACCCTTCTCCTTTACCTTCCCCTATTTCTTCTTCGTATCCGCTTCTAAACGGATAGAGCGTAGCCGGATCCTGATGAAAAGAAATAGTATAAACTCCGGGATTATTATAAAAAGCGCGCTGGGTTCCATCACCATGATGGGCGTCATAATCTACGGTCATTATCTTATTTACATTTTTTTGTGAGAGTAAATAATTACACACAACAGCTACGTCGTTAAATATACAGAAACCCCTGCCTCTGTTTTCAAAAGCATGGTGCCATCCCCCGCAGAGATTTATCCCGGTCTTAAAATCCTTATCTGTAACATATTCTGCCGCTGTAACAGAAGCACTTGTACTCAACAGAGCAATATCATATATACCAGCGAATCCGGGTACCTCCTCGCCAAGAGTTCCCCACCCTTTATTACTGACTTCCTTGACTTTCATTATATAATCAGAAGTATGAAAAAGACCGATAATATCTTCGGAAATGATTTCAGGTTTTTTAATGATAAGTTTATCCAACAAATTAAGTTTTTTAAATTCTTCCATGGCTTTTTCATACCGGTCTCCTCTCATTGGATGTCCGGGGCCAAAATCCAGTTTTTTAAAATCATCTTTGTAAATCAGCGCTGTATCATTCATAATATTCTCCTATTATTTCCTTATTTCCTCTTCATATTCAGAAAAATATTTCTTAATAACTTCCAAATTGAAACTGGAAAAAATTGATTCTTTTGTCTCTCTTTTAAGTAAAAACTTAAAAGATTTTTTAATCAGTTCTTCCTTGCTTATTTTACCCTGAACCAGTTTCCGGTAATAATTATCGTTTAAAGTAACCCTGTAGTTTGTTTCCGAATTTTTTTCGTTAAATTTGACATTAAATTCATTCCCAGATATTTTTTTTACTTCAATCATATTTTAGCTCCTTGTAATAATTACCGGTTTTCCTTTTGTTATTAAAACAGTATGCTCAAAATGCGCTGTTAATGATTTGTCTTTTGAAATAACAGCCCATCCATCAGCCGCAACCTCAACATCCGGTTTCCCCATAAATACCATCGGTTCGATTGCAATTGCCATGCCTTCTTTCAGTATCACACCTTCTCCTCTTCTGCCGTAATTGGGAACCTGCGGTTTCATATGCATTTCTCTGCCTATCCCGTGTCCGCAGTACTTTTGCATAACCGAGAAGCCCTCTTTTTCAATACAACTCTGTACTGCATACCCGATATCACCCGTATTGTTACCTAACTGTGCCTCCTCTATACCCTTTGCCAAAGCTTCTCTTGTCGTATTTGTCAGTCGCATCTCTTCCGGACCAACCTCACCCACCGGATACGTCGCCGCGGCATCCGCATACCACCCCATATAATCTACTACAATATCGACCGTAACCAGATCCCCATTTTTTAATGCTCTTTCCGAAGGAATACCATGAACGATACATTCATTAATTGAAATGCATGTGGAAGCCGGGAATCCGCTGTAACCCTTGGTCGATAAATTATACCCCGGATAATGTTTCTCTAAAAAATTTTCTATAAATGTATTAATTTCCATCCCGGTAATTCCTTCCCGGATATAATTGTTTAATTCAGACAATATTCCGGCCACAGCCCTGCCGGGTTTTCTCATTTTTTCTTCTTTAATCTTTATTCTTGTTTTCATTTGCTTTTTTTGTACACTCTAAAATAATCCCACTGAATAAACATATTTCTAAACAGCCTTGTTCTATTCATACTCTTCAATACATATCCGCTTATTTTTTACAACATACACAGTCTTCATAAACAAAAGTAAAATAAGAAAATTTAATAAAACAAATATGAACCATGAAACAATTTTAAAGAATCCCAAACCGGTTTCGTGATACATTAAAAAAGTTCCAATGGCTAAAGCAGACATAGGTAAAGAATATGCCCACCAGGACAGATAAAAATTAATCTGTAAAAATATTTTCAGCTGAAATAACATGAGGACAAACAGGAATAACCCGAAATAATAAAGCATATTACCAAAAGGAGTTACACCCACAAATTTTGTTAACGAAATAAATCCGATCACAGGTGGAGCAAATAAAATAAAAAATGTGGGAATCAACTTATCAGCAATAGGATTATGAAAAATCACCCTGTAGACCTGTAGATAACTATTGTTATCAGAAACATCCACATGAAAAAACCTATACTGAAAAAAACCAGGACAATTCCGCCGAAAAATGTATAATGCCAGCAATAGGTATGATAATACATCCCACAATAGGAATAAACCAGGTTGGAATTATATGGTGTATTTTGAAATTTTCATGCCTTAGCCAGGCAAGTGTAAAACCTGTTAGTCCTAAACAGATTGCTAAAAATGATACCAGAAAATTCCGTAACCGGGTAAAACCGTATTTTTCCTCGAGATTATTGCTCATTAACTTCCCTCCTATTCATTATCGCTCCATTCCAAATTATAAAATGACTTCCTCCTTTTTAATTTAATTTAAGTCGGAGTTCCTGCTTCCAAATATAACCGTTCCTAATCTTATCATATTGGAACCTTCCTGAATTGCAACTTTATAAGAATTAGACATTCCCATTGAAAGATATTTTAAATCTGTATTTGGTGTATTTGGTATATTAGCATTTTTTAACCTATCAAAAATATCTTTTGTCTTTTTAAAATAAGGCCTTATTTTTTCAGGATTGCCTGTTCTCGGGCCCATGGTCATCAACCCTTCTAATTTCAGGTTCCAGAACTTTGAAATATTAACTGCTAATTTTTTTACGGCATCATATTCCGGTTTCACTCCTATCTTGGTTATTTCGCTTCCTATATTTATTTCGATAAAAACCCGGACAATTTTTTCTGCTCTCTTTGCCCTTTTATTTAAAGCATCTGCCAGTTTTAAAGAATCAACGGTTTCTACAATATCAAATATTCTTAATGCCTTGTTTATTTTATTTTTCTGGAGGCCACCTATCATATGCCACTTTACACTTTTAGATTTATCCCCTAGGGCCTGATACATTTTTTCGGCTTCCTGCACATAATTTTCTCCGATAATCCCGGCTCCCGACGAAACTGCTTCTTCCACCTCATTTTTTGTCCTCGTTTTAGCAGCTAAAACTATTTTTACATGACCGGGAACTTCTTCCCGTATTTTTAAATAATTTTCTTTGATACTCATTTTTGTTATTTCTTTCTACCTCCGCCACCTCTTCTGCTGCCTCTCCCGTCACGCGGGCCTCTACCAAGCCCTTTTCCCCTACCTTTTCCTATCCCTCTTCCTATACCACTACCCGAACCCATACCAGAGTCGGGATAACCCGGGCTCTGCGGAGGGGGAATATTCTGTCCGGGCTGCATTGCAGGATAAATTGCGTCCTGTGGACAAACCTGGGCGCATGCCCCGCAGTCCGTACATCTATTCCCGTCGATCACGGCTTTACCGTTAACCATTGCTATCGCTCCTTGAGGACAGACATCTACACACTTCTCACATCCCGTACACTTATTCCCATCTATATTAAACATGATTACCTCCTTAAATTACTACTTATTTATGTGATATATTTTTCTCCTGCTGGAATTTCTACCTCCAGTATGTTTTCCGGCGGTGTAAGCGGACAGGCATAATCTTGGCTGTACGCGCACCAGGGATTATATGCGTTATTTAAGTCCAGTATCCACCTTCCGTCAGGCAACTGATCAGTCCCGGATTCCATATCCAGATACCTTCCTGCCGGATATGTTTCCTTGCCAGTAGTCGCATCCTTAAAAGGAATAAATAATCTTTTTTCCTGTAAATCCGATTTATATGCCTGCAGCTTGCATTTATTTCCATTTATTTCAAAGGAAAATTCACCGTACCTCATAAAATCCTGTATATTCCCTTTTGTGTCCTCTATCTTTAAAGTTTCTTTTTCGGAATGCTCTGCCAACTCAATCTCAAACCTGTATTTAATATCCGGGGGGTAATAAGTTAAACCCTTAAAATTTTCTCTCTTTTCAAATGATATGGGAGACCGGTAGCTGCCGAAAAAAGCGTCTTTCTGCCTCCTTGCTGTTTCAACCTCTGCATTCCACTCTTCAAACTTCATTTAGACTCCTCCTTTTGATTACACTCAATACTAACCTGTCCGAGGCTCCTGTAAATAAAAACTCATAATAAAACCTAAAGATAAAATCAACAGAGTTAATATAAAAAGCAAATGCCACCCTGTATATTGAATCATAAATCCGCCTATTACGGGAAACAGAGCTACCGGCAACCTTAATGTCCCATCCAGGCTGACATATGTGGGCCTGTTCCTGGAAGGAGCCAGATCAAGTAAAAAAATATTCTTCCCGATTTTACAACCTGACATAAAAAAACCTATCAAAAAAAATAAAACCACAAACAGAAAAGAAAGATGTTCCGGCGTAAAACAAGCAATTAATTGAATCAGTATGCCCAGAAATATACTTATTTGAATAACCTTCTTGCTACCTAAAAAATCCGACATATGTGCCCAGAAAATATTAGAAATCACCATACCCAGCATCTGTGCGGAAATAAATATACCTATCATATCTAATTTGACTTTTAAAACATCTTTAGCGTAAAGCACATAAAACGGTAAAGACAAGGCAATAGCTCCGGAAAATATCCTAACAATCAGAAACCTCGTATAATTTTTATCCCTTTTTATTATTTTGAGAGCTTTATTTAAAAATTTTCCAAAAGGCAATCGTTCTTTATGCACTTCGGCTACAGGTTCTTTTACCGAACCCAAAGCAAAATATGAAATACTTATAAGAATAAAAGCAAACAAAAATAATAAAGCATAGTTATCGGGAAAAGAAATTTTATCGCTGTTTAAAATAAACTTAACTATAATTCCTGTGCCAATAGCTAAAATTCCTCCGAACAACTGGCGATAGCCGAAAAATTTTCCCCTCAACTTTGAAGGAATTGTCTTTCCCCAGATATCCATAAACGGTATCACCGCCACTCCACCCATAAAAGTAAATAAAGCAAGAAATAAGAACAACCCTAAAACAGTAATTAAAGAATAATTAACTGCAAAGAAGTAAGTAACCAAAGCCAGGGCTGCCCAGCAGAGTGCCCTGACAGTAATTGCTTTTCTTAAAAGAGGTCGTTTATAAACCTTATGCTCTATTCTGCTGGCTACAAATAACTGGGGCAACACCCCAGCGATATTTCCGCCTTTGCCCATGATACTTGAAGACAAACCCACTAAAATTCTGGAACCCGTAAAATGATCCAGAAATACCGGCAGTACAGTATTTGAACTTCCAAAAGCAATTCCGCCAGTATAAAATATTCCATGCAGTATTCCCATTCGAAAGTTAAATTTTGAATGAGATTTCAGTTTTTTTTCATTATCATCTTTCATAAATCTATTTTCTTATTTTACTTTTGCCGAAATCCTATCTGTTTCAACAGAATGAAAATTTAATCCGAGATCCTTTACCGGTTCCGCCCTCAGCGCCAATCCAAGAATCTGCGGATAAAAGATTACAGGCAGATTGTATTTTTTATCATATTTTTTGTTTATCTTTATCTGCTCTTCACTGTACATGAGATAACAGGCCTGACACTGACGAACTATTGCGTCTGTTTCTTTATTTTTCATTCGTCAAGTTCCTTCTATATTAAATGCGGCAGTTCTGTGGAACAAGAAAGATTTTTCCCCCGCAACAGAGATTAATCGATTTCCTTAGTTTTTTTCAAACTAAAAATTACTTTGAAATGTAGGGTGCCTAAATTTCTTGCAAAAATTGTTTCTTATCTTCTGCATTATTTTAAAAGTTCTCCCGGAACCGAAATATCGACAATAATCAAATCCCCTACATGCGAGGGCCCTTTGTTTTTAATAAAACCTGTTTTCGGTAAGGCAAAAGTAACTGTTTTTGCCGCTTTTATGCAGCCCCCCGTAACACTGCCTTTTGTGGCATCGAGTCCTGAAGGCAGATCTATGGCTAAAATTTCCTTTCCGGAGTTGTTTAACTTGTTAATAACAGACCTGTAAGGATCCTTAACCTTACCGGATAATCCGATTCCGAATATTGCGTCAATTATCAGGCTGTATTTTTTTAATTTTTCTTGAAATAATTTGAAATCCTGTTCTATTATTATTTTTATTTCAGCATTCATTTTTTTCAGTATGTCATAATTTATTTTAGCATCCCCTTTTAATTCAGAAGGTTCTCCGATTAAAAAAATATCCGTTTCAACTCCGCTGTTTATGAGATGTCTGACGCATACAAAACCATCCCCTCCGTTATTTCCTTTTCCGCATAAGCAGACCACTTTTCTATTTTCCTTTCCGGACAGCAAATCAAGGGCAATCTCTGCAGCCCCCCGCCCAGCATTTTCCATCAAAACTATCGAAGGAACGCCGAACTCTTCTATTGTCCTACGGTCAATCTCCTTCATCTGTTTAGAATCTACGTATCTCATTACTAATCTCTTTTTTATTTACTCAGCTTTTTCTCTATATCATTAAATATCCGTGTAATATCTTTTGATACTTCTGACTCCGGGGCAAACACTGTAACAGAAACTCCCGACATCTGGGCATCCGTAACTATTGTATCATAAGAAATGCTGCCCAAAATATCCACTCCTTTTTCTTTACACATATTTTCAATTTTTCTACTGTTTTCTATGTTTAAGTCATGCTTGTTTATTATAATACCGGACTCTGCGCCGAAATGCGCCGTAACATCAAGTATCCTGTTCATATCATGTATTCCCAAAACTGTGGGCTCGGTTACAATAACTGTGTAACGCGCACCGTTCAAAGAGGAAATAACCGGGCAGCCGGTTCCCGGCGCACCATCAATCAGCGACTCTGCGGTATTTACTTTTCCCGCAAGAACTCTTGCTTTATCTTTAACCAGGGTTATAAGCCGGCCTGAATTTTCTTCCGCAATCCCTAATTTAGCGTGACTAAACGGGCCGTATCGGGTATCGGATATATACCACTCGCCATTTACCGCAGAGGGTGCATTTCTCGGGATCCATTCTGACCGGAGACATTAAATTTATATCATCCTTTATCTTGATCTCCGGTTTTATGAAAAGTTGTCCGTTGGGTTCTGCTACATCACAATCAAGATAAGATACATTTTTGTATTCATCTTTTAAAACATACGCAATGTTTGTGGTAACAAATGTTTTACCTGTTCCCCCTTTTCCGCTTGATACGGCAATTTTCAAATCCCTCTGTTTATTCTTTTACTTTTCTTTACCACGTTAGAAAACCTCGTCTTTTCTAACAGGATTTATAACTTGTAACTGTCTTTATATATTCCAATCTAATACAATCAAACCGGTTTGTTTCTATAATTTCATCCGGGTATCTATGCCTGCACCGCAGTGATTGACTTTTTCGGCTTCATTATACCTGTCTCGCTTACTGAAATACCTATTTTTTTACCATTTAAAGCTTTAAGAATCCTTCACGAAACTTCAACAGGCCAGTCACCATAACCAAAAGAGAACCGCATGCTCAGGGTACAGTTATCTTCTTCAGCTCTGTTTCCAATAATAGAGGTAACAAAATTGGCGCTTTATCCTGTTACCTCGGAACCCGCAGCATCCAAAATACTGGCTTTAGTTAAATCTTTTTCTTTTGCTTCTTCTACTTCCTTCTCCAGATGCTCCCCGCCGGTAGCAGCCATAAGGGTAAAAGTGCAGGAATTATTCACCAACTTCACAACTCGGGAAGAAGAATTCAAGAGGTCTTTAAAAATTAACCGGCTCCTTTCTGAATCTTTACTGAAAGATCCAAACAGCACAGCAGTAGAAATAAGCTGACAGGTCTCTTCTATCTGCTTCTGGATAAGCTCGTTCATATCCCTTTTAATATTTCCGGTTCTGGGACTTTATCCAAGGTATTTCAATATTTTTACTTTTCTGAGTCGTATTTTAAATCTACTTATATTTTCTGCTAACATTTACTATCTTGCATATAATTCTCCTATGTCACAGATTACAGGTCGGGCATGAAGGTGCCGAACCTCCTCCGGATGACTTTCCCACACTAAAGGCGGAAAACTATTTCTCCACTTCCTTACTTCCGCATTCGGGGCACTTCAGTTCATCTCCTCTTGCGGTTACTCCTTCCATCCTGTCAAAAACCTTCTTACATTTACTGCATTTATAAGTAAAAATAGCCATAATTTACATCCCGTTATAAAAACGGATTTCCCTTGTTTACTATGGCCTCTTTAGATACAGCTCCTATAACATTATTAACAAGCTGCCCGTCTTTGAAAATCTCCAGGAAAGGAATACTCATGATCCCGTAATCAGACGCAATCTGCCTTGCATGGTCAACATTTAGACTGCATATCTTTAATTTACCGTTATCTTCTTTGGCAATCTCATCTACTACCGGCTCTATCATTTTGCAGGACATGCACCACTCTGCCCAGAAATCCACAAGAACCAGTAGGTTGGAATCCAATACTTCCTATTTAAAATTTTTACCATTAACTTCTACTTTATCACTCACTTCTTTTTCTACTGCAATTTAATAGCATCTACAGGACAAATAGCAATACATTCGCCGCATCCTGTACATTTTGCTTTATCTACATGCGCCATTTCATCTACTGTAATCGCATCATTCGGACATACCGAAATACATACACTACATCCAATGCATTCTTCTTCATTTACAACTGCTGTTTTGCCGATTTTGTTCATCTTTTCATCCTTTCTCTTTACCTCCTGATCCTGTTGGGTCTCCTAATGACATAATTTTTATCCTCTTTTAACCAAATGAATTATCAAGAAGTATCATAACAATGAATCCGAAAATAAGACTAATGGTTGCCTGGCGATCATTACCCTTGGAATGTGTCTCAGTAAATATTTCTTCATTTCTGACAAAAAGCATAGCGTCAACGTCAAAAATAAGTCCATAAGATAGAATAAATCTTCCGGCATATTTTGTGATCCTATACCGATTACCAAAGTTATTCCTGCTTTAATATCTCCTTCGTCAAATCCACAAAGACCGGAATCTTGCCGGACTTTTCAATCACATTCACATAAAAACCGCTGTCATTAATTTCTATCATTTTTTCTTATTAACACCGCCGAACCACCAGTCATCGTAAAACCTTTCCATCTGTTCCCTCTATTGCCTGCCAGGATGTTTTCTTCGACATCTTCTTCTTTAAAAGAATACCTATACCCTACGCAGTAATCCATAATTATTTCATGCCATGGTTATATCCTGAAATTTTTCTTTGCATTCTTTCTTTCTGCTTTCCGGGCATCTGTCAGGATGATACTTCAAAGATAATTGTCTGTAAGAACTTTCTATCTCCTTAAGTGTCGCTTCTTCTTCTTCAAGTTTCAGGGTTTTGCTCGCCCAAACAATCTCTTTATTTTTATTATTAGTATTTATTTATTTTATTCTCCACTGATTTTATCTTGCCATGAATAGACAATGTTTTATCGTTTCTGTCATCAACCTTTATGCTGGTGACAACTCTTGTGATATTACCTCTCAATACCGCCTTATGCATTTTTTTTGCTACTTTAAAAAGCATGTCCAATGAATTAGATTCTATTACCGTTCCCATGGAATTTAATTCATATTTAATCCCTTTCTCTTTCTTTATGACCTCAAGAGTATCTGCCACATATCGGCTTACAGATGCGTCATTGGTACCAACCGGAACAATACTAATCTCCATTACAGGCATATTATAAAACCATAATTTTCATTTAATTTTTTCATGTTTTTTGCGATTTTTATCTTATCCCGTACTTTTAATCTGAATTTCAATTTTTCAAAAATAGTAAATAGTCGGTATTCAACTTTCCGTTAAAATGATTTATCTCATGTTGCAGGACACTTGCAAAGAGTCCTTTTGCCTTAATTTCAAACTTTTAGCTTTTTTCATTTAATCTTTTTACAGTTGCTTCATCCGACCTCTCTATATTAACTCCTAAACCAAGTATGCTTAAACACCCTTTCTGCATATTATCGAAGCCTTTCAAATCAAGGATTTCCGGATTGGCTAATTTAATGATTTCTCCGTTAACCTGCGCAAAATCCGGCTCCTCTACCTGTCAGTGGACCAAAACCTGCTGGACCTGTTCTGTCTCCTCTTGGCATTTTAATCACATCCTTCTATATAAAATATTTACTACTATCAAAACCATCGCCTATTTCCTCTTCCACCTCCGCGAACACGGCCAATCCAAACCACCTGCGGCTAATTCTCATTTTAAAACGCGGTCTCCCGTAATACCCAGCCGTCTCATTCTGATAATGCACGGGCATAACTGAACCGTATCCACTCCGGTAACCATTAGAAATATTACCTGCTTTCTGTTTTGAAAGAGGAATATCGACTTCCCCCTACCCCTCCTTGTCATCGGCCCTGTTCCGTCCGGGCCTGTACCGTTAAATCCGGGCATTTTGTTTGCCTTCTTTAATCTTCTGTCCTATAAATAATGAAGATGAATCTTTTCATCATCATTAAGTTCATACCTTGCGGCGCCTTTTTCGAATTGGTAGTAGCTAAGCAGTCTCTGCTGCCTTAAAAACTCAAGATTGCGATAGGCTGTGGCTAAACTTATTGCTGAACGCATTTTTCTAACACGCATATCTATATCTTCAGCAGCTCATCTGCCCCCTGTTTTTTATAAAGGTATCTAAAATAGCCTGCCTGTTAACAGTCCATCTCTCTATTGTGTTATAAGATTTTCTTCTCTTTCTATTATGATTTTTATGTTCCTTTAATAATGATAATCATTATCACCTATTTGTCAAATCGTTAACGAGAAATATAAAGCGTTTATTGAATCAACACCGCCAGTGATATATAATTGATTTTATAGACACTAACTTTATTTAATAGCCACACTCAATAAGTATGTGTAAGAAATAGTAGGCTCGGATAGAAACTTGGCGGTAGCCGCATGGGAACTTAATGTGTTACTTCCCGAATTAGACACCTCTCTTAATTGGCTTTTATCCCACAATAAAATACCTCAAAACTATAATAAATTCCATAGCAAACACCGGAAAAAATTCCAGAGTTTAAAAATGGATAAAAATGTAATAAAATTTTTCTTTGGTTACAAAAGAATCAATGTGGGAACATAGTGTCAAGAGCAGCATAATGCAGCCTGTATAAAAAATCTTTTGCGGATTTTGAGCTTTTATTTTTATACATTCTTGCATATCCCATCTTACTTGTGTGATTCACTGCTGTTATTATATATCTTTTGGCATTTTTCCAATATATTATTATTGTATCTAATTGCAGTAAGAACCATAACTTATTTTCTTTTTTCAACTTGGTTATCCGCTGCTTGGGATTTTGTCTTGCCCGGACTTTTTTCCCGGCTATTTTTTCTGCTTTAAGCTGATCCGGACAGAGTTCATGTTTCCTTACGACCCGTTCTATTTTCCACGTAAATATTTTTTTTATTATACTTCTTTTTATAGAGCTCTTTAATTTTTTCTTCCCGTAGTAGATATGTCTTTTGCGGAGTTTTTTTATTCTTATTTCCTGCTTTCGACTTATTTACCATTTTCTTTTGTTATATGGTTTTCTTGATCGGTCCAATAATTCTTTTATATATTCAGTGTGATAAAATATTATCCATTCTAAGCATATTCTGCTTTTTGCCAGAAGTTTCCATCTCCGGGCTATTTCCCGCCATTTCTCATATTTTATTTTCGGCTTTACTTGACTTTTATATTGTTATCTCCTTTGGTATTTTTTATAGAATTATTAATTATACCAAAAGTGTTACCTATCTGTTTCAGCCCCCGCAGTACCATTTAAAACTTCGGTAAGTGAGGCGTCTTTTCTACTATAATTTTCATATTTTCATTCGTTTTTTAAAACCAAATGTTTTCTTTGCTCACCTTTATTTTTTTCAAGTTCTATCACTCCAAGATTTGATTTAATAATCTCCATCGCAACCCGCAATGTGTCGGTTCTGACGATTACGCAAACAAACTTTTTTTTCATCCTAACAATATTCGGCCCGAATCTTTTAGCGACAAGAACATCACTGCCTTTTAGCACAGCACCCACTTTCGCCGCTTTAGCCGGATCGCCATGTATTAACGATTCATCCTCATTGAATTTCGGATTTTCCCTTTTTTTGATAAACTTCTCTTTTCCGTCAAAAAATCGGTAAAGAAAATATTGTTTGGCATTTCCGAAATGCTCATCGCTTAAATTTTTATCGTCATCTGTTCCAAAAGCAAACTTAAGCCCCATATAATCCTCCTAACACAATTCTTTAAGTATAAAACTCAGATGTAAAGCCGCGAACATCAAAACCGCAGTCACAAAAACCATCACTTACAATTCAAATTCCGCACAACCAACTACCCGGTCAAAATATAACGGCTATTCTTGCCATTTCCGTTCTCCCTAATTTTTTATAAAGTTTTGAACAATTCCTTTATTAAATTGTTCCTCGTGATTAATATTTCCGGAAATTTTTTTGTACCGTTTGAAACCAGCAGTTTCTATCTTTTTTAAAATCTCAGCAGCATCCATCCCAGTCCCTGCATACAAAACCAAAAACGTAAGGGCACTCAATAAACTTAAATGCCGCGCTATAATAAAACGGCAATTCTTTGAGAGAAAATCCAAATAATCCAAAATCAAAAATCTGCCACCCGACGAAAAATATTAAAAGCATTACGGATAATATTTAATCTGGTTTCTTGAGGAAAACCGTGCAGAATAAAAGAAATAAAAAACCGTATTCTTTTACCATAACAACAATGTAGCCGCGCAAGTATTTGATTAAATAGCTCAAAAATTGTAAATTTTAGCAATACCCATTACTTACTCTATAACCCGAAGTATTATATGGGGGCTTTTCTCTTATATAGTATATAAAAGTCATTGGTGGTAAAGCGCTCCTGTCCACCCAATGATATATATTATATTTCTTTTTTCAATACTTGCTTTAATATACGGTTAAGCCTTTTATATCATCAGTTTCTTCAAAACGGCCGAGTTATAAAAAAACCGCTTGGCTTGAAAAACATCAAAAAAAGAGTACTCCGGTTATACCGAAACGGATATAAGAAGAATTCATATCAACATCTTCGCGCCGTCCGTCAATTACATTACATTATAATATATTATAATTTCAAACCGCTATAATTTTACCCTAACTCATCTGCCCGCCAATCAAGATATGCCTGGATAAACTCATCTATCTCCCCGTCCATAACCGCTTCCACATTTGATACTTTGGTATCCGTGCGGTGGTCTTTTACCATCTGGTAGGGCATAAAGACATAAGAGCGTATTTGATTACCCCATCCGATATTACCTTTTTTGTCGTATCTTCTTTGAGTGGCGTCTCGCTGCTTGTCTTTCTCAAATTCATAGAGTTTTGCCTTAAGCATATTCATCGCTTTTTTCTTGTTGGCATGCTGGGAGGGGGATTCCTGGCACTGGACAACTATGCCCGTGGGTTTATGGGTTATGCGCACAGCCGAGTCAGTCTTGTTGACATGCTGGCCGCCGTGGCCGGAGGCCCGGTAGGTATCTATCCTAAGTTCGCCTTCGTTAATATCTATCTTAATATCATCTTCTAACCCGGGTATTACGTCGCAGGAGGCAAACGAGGTGTGCCTTCTTCCTCCGGAATCAAACGGCGATACCCTCACCAGGCGGTGGATACCGGTCTCACCTTTCAGGTAGCCGTAAGCATAGTCCCCTTCTATTATAAAGGTTACGCTTTTTATACCTGCCTCGTCACCTGGAAGAATATCTGTAATACTTACCCTGTAACTATTTTTCGCGGCCCACTGGGAATACATCCTGGTTAACATATCCACCCAGTCGCAGGCCTCTGTTCCCCCCGCTCCGGCGTTTAAGGTTACAATTGCGCTGTTTCTGTCGTGATCGCCGGACATCTTTAGGCGGAAAGTCACCTTCCCGAATTTCGTCTCTAACCCAAATATATTTGATTTTATCTCCTCTTCAAGGGAACTTTCGTTTTCCTCTTCGGCAAGTTCTATAAGGGTGCGGGTATCGCTTACTCCTTCTAACAGGTCTTTATATAATTCTATATCAGAGCGGGCCCTGTCAAACTCTTTCATTACCTTGCGGGCTTCTTCGTTGTTATCCCAAAAACCCGGTTTCGTTGTTTTCTGTTTCAGTTCGGCGTACTCTGTTTCCTTTTTCGGGATATCAAAGATACCCCCTTATGTTTTCTAATTCTTCCTCCAGGCCGCTGATTTTTTCTTTATAGTTTTCAAACATTTTCTGTCCTTCCATAATACTGCAAATACAGATAGTAACAATAAATATATAAATATGTCCCCGAAACGCGCGTAAAATGTATCTTTGCTTTTTAAATAAACTTCCCCGTTTAATATATCTTCGGTTAAAAGCCCTGTTTTCTTTTCTATTTTCCCGTGCGGGCTTATTATGACCGAGATTCCAGTATTTGCCGCCCGCAGGACATATATCCTGTTTTCAACCGCCCTGAAGACCGAATGGACAAAATGCTGGTAGCCGCCGGCTGAATCCAGGAACCATCCGTCATTGGTAATGTTAATATATATATTTGCACCGCTTGAAATAAATTTTCCGGCTAACCGCGGAAAAATATCCTCAAAACATATACCCGTAGCTATCTTTGCTTTTCCGGCTTCAAGAATCCTGTAATTCTCCCCGGCGCTGAAATCCCCCACCTCGTTTACCACGTTTATAAACGGGGAGAGCAGTTCTCTAAAAGGTATATACTCTCCGAAAGGCACAAGATGCAGTTTCCTGTAAGGAGTAAGTATCTCTCCGTCAGGTTTAATCAGGTAAGCGCAGTTATAATATCTGCCTCTGGAGTTTTCCACCGCCCCTATAAAATTAAAGGTCTCATCTTCTTTCGTCAGTTCCTTTATGTATTTTTTCATCTTATAGTCGTCATTTAGAGCGGCGGGAAGCGCTGTCTCAGGCCAGATAATAATATCCGGCCGGCCCAAAGAAGCCTTCTTATATAATCTCTTATAGGTATCCAGTATCCTTTCTTCATAAGTGTCATCCCATTTTTCGTATTGGGAAATATTCCCCTGGAGTATGGATATATCTACTTTTTCTTTTTGAGTATAGGGGGTTTTAAGCGCAATATAACCATAAAGAGATAATACGACGACTCCCGACACCGGGGCTATCAGGGGCCTTAATTTCTTTCTTAAAAAAGCAAACCCAAAACCGGCATTAAGATATAAGAGAATAAAACTGATACCGTATACCCCCGTAACCGAAACGGCCTGTATAAAAAGGGGGATTTGTGCAACAGAATAACCGGCAAGAAGCCAACCAAACCCGGTAATAAGATGGGCTCTTACATATTCCAGGATAGTCCAGGCCGCCGCTGTCAAAAATAGTTTACAGCGAAGATCGAGCCTGAAGATTAAAACCACCGTCAGGGAAAAAAGTCCCCAGTAGATTCCCAAATAAAGAGAGAGCAGAAACCAGCCGGCGACAGAGGCCGTATACCCGGCTCCGTTATTTAGAAGAACGCCGTAAATCCAGTAAAGAATAATCAACCAGGATAAAGTTCCTCCCCCCAGGCCGTAAAAGAAAACCCTCTTTTTGCTACCTCCGAGTGCGGCATAATTTTTCAGATATATTAAGAGCGGTACAGCAAATACCGGGGCAAGAAAACTTAAATTAAATTTAGGGAAAAGCAGCGCGTATATAACACCGCTTAAAAAAATAGCCATGGGCCGTTATCTGCCGCAGCAGTATTTATATTTTTTTCCGCTGCCGCACGGGCAGGGGTCGTTGCGCCCCACGTCTTTATCTACAGTATGCCTTTTTATTTTGTTTTTTCCAGACGTTTTCGAATCTCCCTGGGGCGAACCTGCCGGGCGGGAAGCAGGCTCTTTTACCGGAAGCTGGACTTCCGGTCGACGGGCTTTGCCGGCGCTCTCTTCTATCCTGGAATTAAGAATTTCGCCGGTGGCCCTGAAAATATAGGTTATAACTTCCCTTTTTATAGTATCCATAAGGCGGGTAAAAGCCTCAAAAGACGCTCTCTTATACTCAACGAGAGGGTCTTTCTGTGCGTATCCGCTGAAGGAGACCGACTCTTTTATCGAGTCAAGCGCATAAAGATGGTCTTTCCACCTGGAGTCGATAATCTGTATGAGTATCATCTTCTCCATGTTGGCGAATTCTTCCTCGCCGAAATTGCTCTTTCTTTTCCTATACTGGGCAAGGATTTGTTCTTCGAGAAATTCCCTCAGCCCTTCCTGGCCGGAATGGTAATAATCATCGGATATTATCTCTGTTTTAAAACCTATGGAGTTTGAGAGCTCGGATTCAATAGATGCGGTGTTCCACTGCTCGGGGTGCTGCTTGGGAGTTATGTTTTCTTCCAGGACCATATCAACATAATCATCGATAAACCCTTCTATCTCATCTAAGACGCCCTCCCCTTTAAGTATTCTGCCGCGGTGAGTATATATTGACCGGCGCTGTTTATCCATTACATTATCGTAATCTAAGAGCTGTTTTCTTATATCAAAATTCATCCCCTCCACACGCTTCTGGGCCCGGGATATGGACCGGGTAATCAGGGGGTGTTCAATATTTTCTCCTTCTTCGAGGCCGCCGAGTTTGTCCATGACCGTTATAATCTTATCCGAGCCGAAAAGCCTCATTAAGTCATCTTCCAGGGATACAAAGAATTTGGAAGAACCCGGGTCTCCCTGCCTTCCGGCGCGGCCCCGGAGCTGGTTATCTATTCGTCTTGATTCGTGGCGTTCCGACCCGATGACATAAAGTCCTCCGGCCTCTACAACTTCCTCGTGCTCCACATCGGTATCATTTCTGAATTTAAGGTAATGTTTTTTAAATTTTTCTTTAAGCTCTTTTTCCTCATCGTTTTTAGGCTCAATCTTTTCCGAAGCGATAACTATATCTTCATGGGACATATCTTCCCTTTCCATCTCCCTCTTTGCAAGAAACTCGGGATTACCGCCCAATATTATATCTGTTCCCCTGCCCGCCATGTTGGTAGAGATAGTAACCGCCCCTTTCCTTCCCGCCTGGGCAACGATCTCGGCTTCTTTTTGGTGGTATTTAGCGTTTAAAACCGCATGTTTTATTCCCCTATTTTTGAGAAGATTAGCGATTTTTTCGCTGACATCTATGGACCTGGAACCAACAAGCACCGGCCGGCCTTTATCCTGAAGTTCTTTTATCTTTTCTATTATTGCGTTATATTTTTCTCTGGGCGTCCTGTATATAGCGTCCGAATAACTATCTCTTTGTAGCTCACGGTTTGGCGGGATTTCAAATACATTAAGTTCATATATCTCATGAAACTCCGCTTGTTCGGTGATAGCGGTTCCTGTCATGCCCGAAAGTTTATCATAAAGGTTGAAAAAATTCTGAAAAGTAACAGTCGCCAGCGTCTGGTTCTCCCGTTTAAGGGAGAGATTCTCTTTTGATTCTATTGCCTGGTGGAGGCCGTCTGACCATCTCCTTCCCGGCATGAGCCGGCCGGTAAATTCATCTACTATTACTATCTCCCCGTTTTTTTTAACGTAATCTATATTTTCTTTAAAAAGATAATGGGCGCGCATCGCCTGGTTTATGTGGTGGGCCCACTCCCCGGTTATGTCGTCAAATAGTTTTACTCCCAGCAGCTGTTCGCATTTATACATCCCCCTTTCGGTAAGATGTGTGTTTTTGCTCTTTTCGTCAATTATGGCGTCATGGTCTTTTTCCAGGACATCCCGGTAATCTCCTTTTCTTTCTTCCTCTTCAAATTTATGTTTTTCTGCTATCTCTTCTTCTTCGGTAAGGTATTTTATATCCAGTTTCGGTATAATTTTATCTACTGTATAATATTTCTTTGATGATTTTCCGGAGGGTCCGGATATTATAAGAGGAGTTCGAGCTTCGTCTATCAGAACGCTGTCCACCTCGTCTATTATGGCGTAAGAAAGCTCTCCTTGCACCTGGTGCTCGGGGGATATAGCCATATTATCCCTGAGATAGTCAAAACCTATTTCGTTGTTTGTTATATAAATAACGTCGCGCGCGTAAGCAACTTTCCTCTCTTTAGGGTCCATATCGCTCTGGATAAATCCTACCGTAAGCCCCAACCCTCTGTAAGCCGGGCTCATCCACTCCGCATCGCGACGGGCGAGATAATCATTTACGGTAACTACATGGGTTGCAGTTTCTGATATTGACTGAAGATATACGGGAAGGACAGCAACCAGCGTCTTGCCCTCCCCTGTAGCCATCTCGGCGATATTGCCTTCAAAAAGCACCTCCCCTCCTATGAGCTGAACATCAAAGTGCCGCATATTAACTTTTCTTCTACATACTTCCCGGGCGACGGCAAAAGCTTCGGCCATGAGCTCTCTTAAGGTTTCGCCATCTTTGTGCCGGTTGATAAACTCTTTTCGTTTTTCTTTAAGTTCTTCATCGGAGAGTTTCTCTGTCTCCGGCTCTAAAGCGTTGACCTTATTAATTAATCCCTGGCACTCTTTGATTTTTCTTTCCGAAGGCGTTCCTATTAATTTGTTTATTATCCATTTGAACATATTATAGATTTTACTATATATATTTATTATTTCAAATTAGGTTTAATAACGCAGTAAGTTAATCAGAAATAATCTTAAAGGTAAGATGGGATTTTTCCCCGGATTTATTTGATTTTCTGTATTCCCGGTAAAACTTCATAACTTTAAAAACGAATTTTTTAGTTTCTAAATACGGGGGTATCGCCCCGTAACGCGAAACGGCAGACGGCCCGGCATTATAAGCGGCCACGGCAAGCAGAATATTGTTTTCAAACCGCTTAAGCAAGTGGCTGAGATATTTTATCCCTCCTTTAAGATTCTGGACGGGATTATTTATATCTTTAACTCCCAGAAGTTCCGCGGTCTCCGGCATAAGCTGCATGAATCCTACCGCCCCTTCGGGAGATACTACATATCTAAAACCTGATTCCGCTTTTATAATACTTCTTACCAGTTCCGGGGATACTGAATGCTTTTCAGAAAGGTTCTCAACCCAATGGTCATATTCCCAGTCCCATGAGTCCGCGGCAAGGTTCTTGGGCGCCACGCTGAGAAGAACAACAAGACAGACTAATTTTAATAATGTATATTTATACAATATCATATTCTATAATGATAATATTACAACATTTCTTAACGGTAAGTCAAATTTTAATAACCAGATAAATTTTATATAATAATTGCAATTATCGGAAATCCTTGACAAACAAAAAAATAATTTCTATAATTAAATTTAGAATTTTGTTTTTGTAAAAAATAATAACAATTGTTTTAAAAGTTTGTAATACCTTTTTAGGAGGTCTTTAAAAATGAAGAAAATAATATCTCTAATTCTTTTGGCAGCCGCTGTTGTTGTTCCCGCCCATGCATTTAATGTTGAAGTAACAAATATGGTTGGTATCCCAGCCGGTTCTACTTCGAGTATTGTTTTACCTGAAGTAATAAAAGCAAATTCTAATTGGCGCCCTCTCTTTAAAGTTGTATTTTCAAGTGACGACCTTTCGGAAACTTACGATTTTCAACAAGCGACAATAACATTAGCAGATCAAAACCCAAATAATTTCGACCCTTCCATAGATTTAAATGATACTCCCATAAAAATTTTTAACGATAATAATTCCGGAGAGTTGGACGATCAAATTTGGGATGAAGCCAATTCAGAAGACGACACTTCTGCATCCGTAATTTTAAGTATAACCGGATCTACATCCTACTATTTTAGACTAAATTTAGACAATTCTAAGGCAATAGATACCAGTGACAGAGATTATACTTTTTATTTTTGTATTAAAACCAGTGACCAAATTGTAAATGATGATGCTTTTAATGTAAAGTGGACTAAAGTCGGTGACCTTGTTTTCACTCTTGAATCTAAAAGTGACATCCAAAATTTAGATTATTATACCATAACCGGAAATACTGCTGACAACACTGATACCTTAACTGCCGACACTGTAGCCCCGGTTATAGATGTAGCTTCCTATAATCCCGATGCCGATGACGGGACAACTTCTTCTGTGGAAAACCAGGATACTAACAATGTTTATAAAGTAAGTAATACAAGTAATACAATAGATATCTATTTTGATCTCGGTGAACAGACTGCCACATTAGATCCGGGGGATGACTATGTTATAGAGAAACTCGTTCGGGTTAGCTCCCCGGCAATATTAGGTTCCGCCGGCAGCGCGACCAAAACTTTTACCGACTTGGAAACGAACGAATGGGAGCTTGAGTATACTATAAACAGCTCAACAATAAACCAGAATACCGACGGGACCAACCCGATAGCTTTCCCAATAAGAGTCAGGGATGCCGCAGGCAACTGGTCATCCGTTGATTCAAGTTTTGAAATTTACATAGACAGCAAAACTCCCGATGCCACTGTCATAAATTCTCCCGCAACGGACGTCTGGATATCAACGGTATCCCCAAAAGTTGAATGGGCAGAAACTACGGAAGCTCATTTTACTGAATATGGTTATCGTATGGTTGTAGCTACCAGTTCAGATTTTGCAGGCAACCGGAACCGGAAAAATTTCGCTACAACAAAAGTAAAGTCATCTCTTCCTGATAATGGTCCAAGCAACTGGGATCTTTATAATCTAGGAGCGCTTATAAGCGGCAAAAATTACTATATAGGTATTGGGGTTAAGGATGATGCCGAGCATATAACAGAAACCAACTCACTTATTTCAGAAGCCATAAAGATTAACTATGACCGCCAGGTACCTAATGTTGACTGGGATACATTTGCTGCAGGGACAACAAGCACGGGCACCGCAACGCCTTCGGTCACAGCATACCTGGGCGACTACAAACTGAGCGGAGTTAATATCACCACAATTGTAATGAAATTAGAAGACAATAACGGAGTTAAAAGGGTCATATCTACAAGCTCATATACATCAAGTTACGATGCCGGTACGGATTCATATACTGTTACCTATACCCCTCCGGCAGCACTTGATGACGGGAAATATCGTCTCAGCATAAATGTAGCCGATGAAGTTTCTAACTATTCGGGAGAAACCTCGGGAGGCTGGTTTCGGATAGATACTGAATCTCCCATTTTAGTTGATTCGGATAACGACGGCACAACCGATTTAAAAGAAAAAGCCGACGGGACCGACTGGCTCGATGCGACAGACGGCGCCAGTATGAATAACTGGCCGATTATCGGGCAGAAGGTAAATTACGCTGCCCTGGTTGCGGGCAACAACAGCAAGTTAAATATCTGGACAGACGACCCCACCCAGAACGACAGTAGTTCGTCAATTGACCTGGACAAATCTACTGTCACGGTAACCTTAAACGGAACTACCTATATCTACGGAGCAAACGATGCACCGTATCCCAAGCAGGACGAGGGTTCCCCATCAGGAACCGGTTATAACTCTTCTTCTTTTACTGTCCAACTTCCCAAAGCTCTTAAAAAAGACGGAAGTGACGACGGAACTCTTACTATAACTATTGATGCCGAAGATAATGTCGGCAACAAGAGCGCAACCATAACCAGAACTTTTATCTATGATAATACCGCACCTTCAATAGTAGCGGTATCCACCCCTGCTTTAGCAACTAATGTTGAGAATGTTACACTATCGGTAGATGCAACAGACGACAACGGTATATCGGCAAAAACAGATGCGGTTAAACTTATAGTTGTAAATGAAAGTATTAATTCTCTATCAAAATCCACCTCTACTGATAGCAGGTATTATATGACTATCACCCTCTCGGCCGGAACCTATGATTATTATTTCACAGCCGAAGATTATGCTGGCAACATTTCCACTTACCCTGCCGGAGCTGATTCAAGTCCCGACCAGGCACTTTCCATTACGGTGACAGACGGTAAGGGCCCCTGGGCGGTAATCGGTAACGACACAGGCGGAGCCGGCGATTCGCAGACGGGTGAGCCGGATTCATATATAAAGACACTTGTAGGAGTAAATACCTCGGGGATAACAACTAAATACAATTATGCCAGCACACCTTCAGTTGATGATATCCCCAACGTATATTCGGCCTCGAATAATATCCTTCAGGCAACGCTTGAAGACGACGCTGCAAACGCAACATTCCAGTATAAAGCGTCTTCCGATACCTCATGGACAGATTTAACTACATCAGAAAGTAGTCTCAGCCAGGTATATCAGGCCACCTGGAACACTACCGGGCTTGCCGCAGACGCTACTTATGAGATAAGAATAAAATCTGAAGACAATAAAGAAAATTTATCTACGCCTTCCTCGGTTAATTCGCCGGGCTGGGTCCAGGTAAGACTTAAAGCACCCCTCGGTCCCAAAGCAAAGATAGATACTGCACAGAATGACGAGATAGTCGGAGACGGCCAGTCCGTAAGAAAATACGCCCTGCTTACCGCCTCCGCCCCGGGTGCTACCGGGAATGTCGATGTTTCGTCAGTAACCTTTCAGTACAAGTCATCGTCCGGAGGTTCCTGGACGGATATAGTAATTGATAACGATCCTTCGAGTGTCGATAAGACGGAAATAACATTCAGGTTTGACCTTTCAGACCTGCCGTCATATATCCAGGCCAATACTCTGACGCTGGATACTTCAACTATTGAATCTGTAGAATTTAATTGCACAACTGACAATACTTATGACAGGGAAATGGTTAAATCAGGCAATGGCTGGGAAGAGACATTATCTTTCCCACCCGGAACTTATGACTATCAGTTCTCAGTAACTTATACCGACGGTTCGTCAGACAGTTTTCGGGATATAAACGAACAGGATAATGACGGAGGCACCGACTCAAGAATAATCATAGACGAATATACTGCGCTATGGGATGTAACTGGCTTAAACGACGGTTCCTACCAGGTAAGAGCGGTAGCAAAAGATTCAAGAGGCGTAGCCGACAGCACCCCCGAGCATATAACAATGAAAGTAGATAAAACCGCCCCGGCTTCGGTTGCAATTACTCAGCCAACGGCGTCTGAAAACAGATTACAGTCCGGTGCAGCGACTACGCTCACCGCTGAAGTCGGAGGTTCAGACACCACAGAAGGCGTCTTCTTTCTCTATACAAAAGAGAACGGTAAGATATTAAGAAGAATAGCAGCCGAAGATACTTCAAATGCAGACGGATGGAACCAGAGCTGGTCGCCGGGCGACTCACTGAAAAACGATGCCAACTGGAAGATAGAGGCATACGCCTATGACGAGAGTGGAAATATAGTTTCTTCCGGGATGCTGGATGTTGTAATAGATGCCACCGACCCGGAAATCGCCAGCTTTTCTATCAACAAGACCACAGACACAGAACTTGACCTAAATTACGGAACATCATACAGCTGGACAGTAACTACTCTTGATGCGGATATTGAAGAGCTTATATTGGACGATGCGGGCATCGGCGTAGAATACAGCTGGAATCCGGGAGACAATATAAATACCTATACAGGTTCGGGCACTGCCGGAGACCCGTATAAATTCACCGGAACATTGCGGCCGGGAATTGATCTCAACGAAGATAACCAATCTGATACGATAACGGTGATTTTAACTGACCAATCCGGCAGAACCGACGCAAAAAATATAGTTGTTGACCTTAAGGACATAACCCCGTCAGAAGCTACGATAAAAAGCATTGACGGCTTTGACATAAGAGCCGGAGAAAAGATTACAACTTCCGACAGGTTCATAACAGTTGAAACAAATCTGGATGTAGATGACGACGGTATATTAAAATATCAGTACCGTCCTTCAGGCGGTTCATGGGCAACCTGGGCAACTGATAGTTCTCCGGATGACGGAGACAGTAAAATATTGCCGCCGGAACCAAATAACGGCATAATTCTTTCCGACGGCGATTACGATTTGAGAATACTCTGCATAGACGACGACGGCAATGGGGACCCAACGCCTGCGGAAGTCACCATAACCGTGGACAGCTCCCTGCCGGACATAAAACCGGCAAGTATTATCTCAACTAACTATAATGTGAATGCCGGAACGCTTGGCGCTGTTGAATATGATGAAATAGTTGACCGGGTATTATTTGAATATCGCTTATCCGGCGAAACTACTTGGAATACATTAGATACTGACACCGTTGTAGATACTAATTACGGGAATGCCGGAGCTGAATGGTCGAGGTCTGCCGCGGCGTTCGCCGCAGGAACTTATGAAGTCCGGGCCATCGCAGAGGATACCGGATATCCGGCAGCGGCTAATGACTCTGATACCCCGGTATCAACGCTTCTGATTAAACAGGATGCGGCCGGTAAAAAAATTTACCAGTTAAATCCGGAAACCGCTCTCAGCCTTTCGCTTGGTAACCCGTCATTTAGTTCAACCGACGCGGGTACGGAAAACACATTAACTGCTGTTGTCGGAGTAAATTCTTCACAGAACCTCTCTGACGTATCGGCAAGAATGGTAATGAAAGACGGTGCTGGTAATATTGACAGGTATCTGACTATATCCGGTTCCAGCGGGTCTTATTGGGCTTCAGCGGACCTCTCCGACATTGTATTAAGCGGAGGAGCAGGAAGAATAGTTGTAAACGCCACAGACGCCTCCGGAGATATCATAACTTCGCAGGTTCCGTTTGCGGTTGCTGCTTCTGGTAATAGCCCGGTGCCAACAGCCGGAAGAGTTACAACCGCATGGACTGATACACTTGAACATAACAGCGCTATGGCGCTGTTGCCTTCCGCAAAACCTGTTACACCGGCTTCACAGAGTTCTTTAATATCTGCAGTCGGAGAGCCCTGGGATTTCATCCTCTCGGACCCAAACGCTTTTGAAGAAAGAGACCCCGACGGTAACGAGATACCTACACTCTGTAATATAACTTTTACATACAGCGATAATGAACTTGGCGCTGTAGATGAAAGCAAGCTTGGAATAGCCTACTGGGACGCTGAAAATAGCAAGTGGTCTTCTAAAGGCATAACGAACGTTACCAGGGACTTGGTAAATAATTCTGTTACCTTTAACACCGACCATTTCTCTGAATTTACGCTTGCGGCGATAAATACTGAACCTGAATCTACTTTTAACTCGCCGGCTGAAGACGGTACTGCTTCCGGAAACCCGCTTATTGATATAGATATAGATGACGGGTTTTCCGCCATACGTTCGGTAAAGATAGCCGTTGACGGCACCGACCAGACGGCATGGTTTAATGCCATCACCTACAGGGACGGCATAGATAATGACGGCAACGGGCTGATTGATGAAGATACTATAAATGCCGGCGGAACAGCAGAGACACCGCTTAACCAATCCGGCAAAACCGGGGCTAAATACAAGGTTAAGGCCCCCCTACAGTTATCCGAAGGCGAACATACCATAACTCTTACCGCAACAAATGAACAGGGAGTCTCTTGCTCAAAATCAATTACTTTCTCCGCGACGTCGGCGGTGGAGATAAGAAATCCTATAAGTTGTCCTAACCCGTTTAATCCGAACAACGGCGTAGCCCATATTGAGTGGGAAGGGGCTTCGGATTCCGAATTTACCATAAAAGTATTTGATTTTTCGGGAAGGGAAGTATATTCAGAGAACATTGGTTCAAATATAACATTAACCGAGTGGAACGGCCGGGACGACAGCGGCAACTTGCTTGCCAACGGCGTATATTTTATGAAAATAATAGCCGACGACGGCGATAAAAAAGATACTGAAACATTGAAAATAGCGATACTCAGGTAACCAGGAGGATTTAAAAATGAAGAAAATAATTCTAATTGCAGCAGGTATTTTAGCTTCGGCACTGCCACTCGCGGCAGCGGACTCGGTTGACGCCCTCTCCTATCTGAGGGTAGGCGCAGGTTCCCGGGCAATGAGCATGGGCAGCGCTTTTACCGGGATGTCGGGCGATGTAGCATCGGGGTATTACAACCCTGCGGGCATTGCCTCGGTAAAAACGCTTTCAGTTGATATGATGTACGGTGTAATGTCCAATGACAGGTCATATAACTACCTGGGGGTAGTATATCCCTTATCAAATCAGGTATTTGCCCTGACCGTACTTAATGCAGGCGTATCCGGTATCCCTAAAACTGTAGCCAAAGACGGTAACCCCATCGAAGACGGCACATTCACCTCAGCTAATAACGCAGCTATTATAAGCTGGGCCGGCTCATTTGACGATACTGCCTCGGCGGGTATAAATACTAAAGTGTTTATGAGCTCTTTAGATAACGCTTCGGCAATAGGGTGCGGAGTGGACGCAGGGGCTAAATTCGGTCTCAGATATAATCTGGATGCAGGGTTAGCTATACAGGATATATACTCCTTTGTGCAATGGGATACGGCATCAGACGCTAAAGACGTGGTTCCGGCAGTTATAAAGGCCGGCCTTGCATGGAAGATACTTGAAGAAAAACTTACTCTTGCCGGGGATATCGGTAAAGTAGCTGATTCCAATGACATTAAATATAATTTAGGCGCTGAATATCTCATCGGAGAATCGTTTGCCGTAAGAGCCGGAATTGACGAAGGCAACATTGCGGCCGGTTTTGGAGTAAAAAATATAAGTATGATGAATCTTGATTACGCTCTTAGGTTTGACGATCTTGACAAGAACTCTAACAGGCACTTTATTACCGTCGGGCTTAATTTCTAATTCTTATATTTTAAAAGGCGGGTTAATTTAAATATCGAGGTCTTTTTTACGGCGCACCCGGTGGTAAGATACGGCAAATCTGTGGGCTTCGTCGTCTATACGCTTGATAAGGTTATGTGCCGGACTTACTTTCTTTATATCCAGAAGTTTATTCTTATGGTATATCCGCCCTTTTTCTTTAGCTATGGATATAATCTTTGTTGTCTCAAGAGAGAACTTCCCGGCTATCCGGCAGGCGGCCTTAAGTTGAGCTTTTCCTCCGTCTATTAAGATAATGTCCGGGGAAAATAAATTATCTTCTTTTATTCTTTTAAGGCGGCGGTAAATTACTTCCTCCGTCATTTTTATGTCGTCGGCCGTCTCTTCCTGTTTAATCTTATACCGCCGGTAGTTTGATTTATCCGGCCTACCGTTCTTAAAAGTTACCATTGCCCCTACGGCCTCTTTTGAAGATATATGTGATATATCAAAAGCTTCGATAGTTTCAGGTTTAAAATCCATATCCAGTTTATCTTTCAGTATATAGAGGGGATCTATCTTTTCTAATGCCTTTAGTTTTTTCCCGGTAATGCTTTTATAGGAGACCCGGGGGAAAAGGTTCTCCAGAGCATCTATCCGGTCTCTTACCCGGGCCGCCTTTTCGTATTCCCGCTTTTGCTTGTATTCTTTCATCTTGGCGCGAAGCTGCTCGAAGAGATTCTCTCCACTGCCGAAGAGAAAGAGTTTAACCTGATTTACAATTTCACCGTATTCCTTTTCGGTTACTTTCCCTGTGCAGGGCGAAAGGCATTTATCTATCTGGTAGTTAAGACAGGGCCTCTTGCGGAGCCGAAAATTTTTGCATTTTCTTAACGGGAATATACTCTCAATAATTTTTTTGGCTTCCCGAATATCCCCAACATTGGGAAAAGGACCGAAATAAAGGGAATCTTTGTTTTTCTTCTTCCTGGTTATTTTCAGGGCCGGAAATTTTTCTCCGACAATTAATTCCAGCCAAGGATAGCTTTTTCCGTCTTTTAAATCTATATTGTAGCGAGGCTGTATATTTTTTATAAGCCGGTCTTCTAAAAGAAGCGCCTCTCTTTCGGTCTTTGTCCGTATATAATTAACGGAGCGGACTTTTGTTATCATGGTCAGCCTTCTGGAGTTAAGGTTGGTCTTTCCGAAATGCTGCCGGACTCTTTTTTTAATTGAGTTGGCTTTGCCGACATATATTACCCGATATGCCGAATCAAGAAAAATATATACACCGGGCTTATCAGGAAGTTCTTTAAAATCAACCATAAATTTAAACTAATGTTTTAAAAATATTTCTTTTAAACTTTCCAGCTCAGGGACTTTAAGGACTAGGGAGACGGCAAGATAAACAATGCCCGCTATGATTATTGCCGCCGGCACCCGGATATATATCAGCCAGCCGGAGGAAACTGCGGATAAGCGATAAAGTATTATCCCCATAACAATAGCAGATACAAAATGTTTAATAACCGACCGAGTGACTATTCTGCCCCCAATAAACCCCATCCTCTTTCTGAATATTATAATAAGCAGAAAGAAATTTAACCCCGAGGCTATGGCTGTGGCAAAAGCAAGGCCTCCGGATGAAAATATTACCCGGACTTTTTCAACAAAAACTACGGTTAAATTCAGCCCCACGTTTACAAGCATGGCAGCCGAGGCGACTATCACCGGCGTCTTTGTGTCCTGAAGCGAATGGAAGGCGCTGACTGCGACCTTTACCCCGGCGTAAAATATAAGGCCCGTAGAGTAAAAAAGCAACACCCAGGCGGTAGAGGCCGTATCCCCGGACAGAAACTGCCCCCTTTCAAAGAGCATCTTAATAATCGGGCCCCCGAAAATTATAAACCCCACCGCGGCAGGCAGTATTAAAAAAGAGATTGCCCGCAGGGAGAATGAAAAAGTATCTTTAAGATGACTGTATTCTTTTTTAGCCGCATTTTCCGACATCATGGGAAGTGTCACCGTAGCTACCGCTGTGCCAAACAGCGCCAGGGGCAGCTGCATGAGCCGGTTGCCGTAGTAAAGATGGGTAACACTGCCTGATTTTAATAAAGTTGCGCAAATAGTATCTACAAAAGAATTTATCTGCACTATGGAAAGCCCTACTATTGCCGGCAGCATAAGCTTTCCTATAGTTTTTAGTCCCGGGTGCTTGAAATTCACAGATGGTATAAGACGGCCGTATTTTTTAAGTATTGGACCCAGCTGAAAGAGAAACTGCAAAAACCCCCCCGCCAGCACACCGTAGGCCAAGCCACTAACGGGAATATCCAGAGACGGTGTAAGCAGCAGAATAAATAATATCTCGCTTATACTGAGCATGACCGGAGCTACCGCTGGTATAAAAAACATTCTCCAGGAATTCAGTATCCCTAAAGTTATCGCCCCCAACCCTATGGCCATAAGGAAAGGGAACATTATGCGGGTAAGCAAAACCGTAAGCCGGAATTTCTCCGGGTTGTCAGTAAATCCGTAGGCGATAACAGAGACTATTTGAGGCGCAAATATTATCCCTAAAGCGGTAAGGATTACAAAAAGAATAGTAAAAGCCCCGAAAGTAACCCTGACCAGTTTCTTGGCCTCTTTTTCTGTCCTGTTGGTAAGGTATTCAGTATAAACCGGAATAAAAGATGTAGAGAGCGCCCCTTCTCCAAGAAGCCGCCTTAAAAGGTTAGGAATCTTGTAGGCAACGAAAAACGCGTCGGCGGCCATAGTGGCCCCGAAAAAATTCGCTATTACCATATCACGGATAAATCCGAATATTCTTGATATCATCGTCGCCCCGGATACGGTCGAGGCTTTAGATACAACAGTAGAACGGTTTTTTACAACTTTATCCGGAATTAGTAGTTTTACCCTTTCTTTCTTTAATAAAATAATTTAAAGTAAGAAAAGCCATATAGAGAGCAAGCAGAAATAAAAGCCCGGTAATAAAAGTAAGTATATAGTTTCCGTCTTTTATAAATTTGTTTAGCTGCCACAATAGTGCGCCGCCGGAAGTAAAAAACATTATTATTGCCGGTATTACCGTGTAGAGGGTCTTTCTCTTTTTTGAAAGCAGGTAAGCACTCAGTACCAGCAAGGCCAAAGTCGCTACCAACTGGTTTGAAGCCCCGAAGATAGGCCATATTTTCTTCCAGCTGCCCAGGGCAAGATAAAAGGCAAAACCAATGATTATAGTGGTAGATAAATATTTATTTTTAAGGCTGAAAAGTTCTTCGGTAAGATATCTTGAAATCCTTGTGGCAGTATCAAGCGTAGTTATTATAAAAGCATTAAGAACGGTAACGGCTATAAGGATACCGTAATTCCCGAAAAGCGGACGGGTAAGGTTCCCGTAACCTATCGCGAAGGCCTTTATAGGTGCCTCTTCTGCCATCATAATTTCACTGTAAACCCCGACCTTTAAGCCCGCGGCTACTGCAATAAGGGCAAGTACGGCCAAAGCCCCTTCAGCCAACATCCCCCCGTATCCTATTATCGGGGCGTTTTTTTCCGAAGCGAGCTGTTTAGAGGTTGTACCCGAAGCAACTACTGAATGGAACCCGCTTATGGCCCCGCAAGCAATAGTCACAAAAAGCATAGGCCACAGCGGCCCTCCGACGGGATGAGAAGCACCCGCAAAAGCCGGTGAGCTGAGTGACGGATTAGAGATTACTATACCCAGATACCCGAAAAAGAGGCCGAAAAAAAGCAAGAAAGTAGAGATATAATCCCTCGGCTGCAGAAGTATATTTACCGGCAGTACGGAAGCAACAAAAGCATAGAGAAGAAGAATTATCATCCACACTGTCTGCGGATTATCTGTCCACCCGGAAATAGTTATGGGATAGTAATTCCCGCCAATAAGAAGCGCGCCAAGTAAAATTATACCGATAACCGTAGCTATTACCTGAGAGACCCCCGCCCTGTATATAAGAAATCCCACCAGAACTGCAACCGGAATTATCCCCAGCGCCGGCAGTACTACTTCCGGTTTTGATACCAGAGTCCCGGCACCGACCGCCGCAAAAACCGCCACCACAAATACAAGAGCAAGCCATAGAAAAACCGAGAATATTACATTGGCCTTCCTCCCCAGAGTATCCCTGCAGATAGCCGCAACGGACTGCCCTCCGTTTCTTATAGAAGCTATTAGAGAAGAAAAATCATGTACTGCACCGAGAAATACCGACCCTAAAAGAATCCAGAGGAATCCCCCCGCCCAACCCCAATAATATACAGCCAGGACCGGACCTATTATAGGAGCGGCGCCGGCAATGGAAGCAAAATGATGGCCGAAAAGAACCGACCAGTGTTTTGCGGGAATGTAGTCCGTAGAATCCCTTTTTACGTGTGCCGGAGTCGGCCTGTTCGGATTTAAGTCCCACAAGCGACTAATCAATTTACCGTATATACGGTACCCCGCATATAAAAAACCAAGACTTATAAGTGCTAATGTTAACGCATTCATTTTATATATTCCTCCTGTGAGAGAGGTTCAACCTCTCTCATCTAATAAGATATCATTTATTTTATCTTTATCTGCTTTTATATAATTTAACATAAATTTTTCGTATTTATTTTTATCGTTTTTGAAATATTCCAGTATATATTTTGTATGTATATCGTCTGTCCCTTTAGTATCACCACTCTTTACATAATTATAATAACTAGACCACCTGTATTTTTCAAGGTATTTTTTTAATTTATTTTTATCATTAATCCCTTTATCCTTCCAGTCCGGGTTTTTAAGACTAACCGGATTTAAATGAATATACCTTGATAAATGCACAAGGTATTCATCATTGGGTATTGCCTTTGCTTTAAATCTTCCTTCAAATAATGACCCGGACCTTTTATTTTTTTTATTAAAATACATTGTATAGCCGGTACCCAGTTTATGCATATATTTTGAGATACCTTTATCCGCTATCTGTTTTAATATAATATGATAATGATTGGGCATCAACGCAAAAGCTACTATCTCCACATATTCCTCTTTTTTGAAAGAGGTTGAACCTCTCTCAAGTTTGCGTTTTAAATTTTGTGCTGTTCTCGAAGTATTTAAATTATTCAGCTCATATAAAAAATATAAACGATCCCGGTTATCCCCATATATAATTCTTTTATCTACACCTCTGTTAAATATATGGTAAAAACTATTATTAATAAATTTTATTCTTTTGATAACAAACCTCCGTGAGAGAGGTTCAACCTCTCTCATTTTACCATTTCAGATATCCCGAGCCACACTCTATGTAAGTCTTCCAGCTGTCCCGGTTATAGGGCCGGGCGAATTCCACATTTAAAAATGCCGGTGCCATCTGCATTAAATATATATTGAGTTTCAAACCCAGCCCCCAGGATTTCCCCCACCGGTCAGCAGAGTCAGGATCATTGCCGTCATTCCAGCAAGTTCCCGCGTCGGTAAAAGCTTTTATAGAAAGACTGTCAAAATTTATATCCGGCCACATAAAATAAATATGCCATTTAATGTCGGGAAAGAGCATATAACGCAATTCGGAAGAAAACGAGGCGAGGTTATTCCCGATAAAATCCCCCCTTCTGTAACCCCGGAGCCGATAAGGATAATTTGCTCCCGGAGAATATTTATAGTCAAGTTTCAGGCGGCGTTTATCATTTCCCTCACTTCTTGAATAATAGACCCTGCTGCTTAAATTTAATTTTTTAGTCAGTGGGGTATACCTTCCTGCCGAAGCGGTATAGGTATTGTACTGTCGGGAAAATTTTTCCCAAGGCCGGACAGAATATGCCAAAATCCGGAGCGTATGCCCTTTAAGGGGAATAAACGGCTCTATAACCGTGGTATTTCGTATAAAGGCTATTCCCAGGCCGGTTTCAGTCTCGTGCGCACTGGCTTCTTCCGGCCTGTCGTCTTCGGTTATCGCGATATTATCGCTCAATGCCGAGGCCCATAAATTTATAGTGTTAAAAATATCCAAAGGATAGCGGAATCCTGTATTTACACAATAGTAATTCTCCGTTACCCGGTAACGGACGTCATCGTTGTCTCTCCTGGAGTATTTTTCGCCTTCGGAATATCCAGTCAAGTATATATCCGGCCTCCATTTCTTGAGAGTATAGTCAATCCGGGCATTATGCATTCCCGGCCAGGCCCAACCGTAAAGGCTTAGATTGTGCCTGCCAAGCATATCGGAAATCATCCAGTATCCGCCGCCTATAAAACCTATCTCTGTGGAATAAAGAAAACTGGGCAGAAAAAAATCCGTTGAAAAAGAGAATTTAGAAACTTTCTTTTTCACCTCGTCATTTCGCAAAGTTATATCGGGATTATCTTTAAGATAAACCATTTCCGACTCAAGAACCCGCTCCGGGCCGACGGCGGTAAACTCCCCTATCTTATAACTGCCCTTATGGTATACAGAAGCAAGTACTTTGCCGGGGGCGGCTTTGGCCGGATAAAATATGCCGGTATTTATATTGCTGAGCGCCGTCGGTTCTTTTTCGCCGGGTTTCAAAGAGAAGAGATTATAAACAGAGTTTTTGTCTGCACTATAGTATATTCTGCCGGATTCATTGTCAAAGGTTGGCTCTATCTCGTTTTCCGGCGTCTCGGTCAACCATTTGGATTCAAGCGTTCTTAAATCAATAACCCTGAAATCAGTATTGTAGTTTCTCTCCGTAACGGTTAATATCTTATCCCCCGAAGGATAAAAGATCGGGCTGTAATCAATACCGCCGGAGCCTTTAATTTCCTCAAAAGAAAAGCTACCCCTATCGTAAATAAATATGTTTCGCTTTCCATCTTTTAATCCTGTAAAAAGCACCTTTGAGCCGTCCCCGGAGAGAGATACCGAGCGCGCTTCTTTAATTTCTTCGAGATCTATCTCTTGCAGCCGTCCGGAAACCCTGTTATATATGCCCAGAAAAATATCGTTTATTTTCTTGGCCAGAAAGACTATATCACCTGTCGCCGGGCAGAAATCTATGACCCTGTCTTGCCTTCGGCCCGTAAAGAGCATCTTAACATTAGAACCAAAATAATTTTTCAGAACATTTTCCGATTTCTTCCCGTTATAAAAATATATTTCGTTATGCCCCCAACGATTACTGACATAATAAAAATTATCGCCGCCGGCGTAGACCGGATTTATGGAGTTATATTCATCGTTAATTATTAATCTGCATGATTCTTCCGGGGTAGAGAGCCCTTTTGAAAATTCCTTAACTCTTTTTTTGAGGTCTTTATGCCATCGGTCGCTGAAATCTTTCATTCCCGAAAATTCTTCAACTGCCTCATCAAAAGCTTTAACCGGGTCAAGATTATTTCTCAGTTTTTTAAGGAGTCGGTAATTTATGTCTTCCCCCTCCACGCTGACTAAATAATCTATAGCTGAATGAGATTCTTT
Organism: Elusimicrobia bacterium LH_S2; assembly: GCA_023660015.1. GTDB lineage: Bacteria > CG03 > SLGR01 > SLGR01 > JAGXOG01 > JAGXOG01. The sequence goes on from JAGXOG010000004.1 coordinate 48,758, forward strand.
ATAGGCAAGATACGTATCCGGGTAGAGAGCGTTGAAATTATGGAGTTCCCTTATATTATGAAGCTCACCGTTTAGAACGGCATCCCGTAAAATCATCCTGTCATACGAAGACCAGGGACGGTTAAGTATTTTATGGGATATATGTTCGGGCTGCCCTTCCATAATCCACAGGGGAAGAAGGCCGGAAAGCCCTTTGGCCAGTTTCGGCGAACGCCAGAACCCGCCGTAAAGGATATGAAACTGCATTATATGGGTAAATTCGTGGGCTATAAGATGGTCAAAATCATAATTAGAATAAAGAAGAGGAACCACCAAGCGGTTTTTGAAAAGCTCGGAAAAACCTTCCGTTCCCTCTCCTACCGGGGAGATTCGGTTCTGAATAAAATCAGAGGGTTTATTAAATAGAAATACTTTAAATTTATCTCCGATGACATCGTTGAGCAGTTTTTCAATTTCCGGGTAAGTATATTCCAGCCTTTCGGCAGCATATTTCAACCGGCCTTCGAATTTTGGGGTGTCGTAACTGTATATGGAAAATTCAGGAGTGCTGTATATTTCCCATTTAAATTCTTTTTTCCTTACCTGGAAAGCAAAGACAGGATTTAGGCTACATAAAAAGAAAAAAAATTATAAGAGCGGTCTTTTTCATTCTATTTACCTGAAAAAACCTGAAAAAATTATTCTTCGTCCTCACCGGAAAGTCCGTTGAGTTTATCGCCTACTATATCTC
>JAGXOG010000050.1 GCA_023660015.1 Elusimicrobia bacterium LH_S2
ACGATATAGTCTTTGGGCTGGCTTACCTTAAATACGGCGAAGGGAAATTGCCCGGCCTTCGGTATCTTCCCCCCCCCGAAGAATTTAAATTCTGTGGCATAGATTTTAACTGATTAGAAAAATTCTGAATTGCATCATCTGTCATCGAAAGATAAGCCAGCGCCCGGCGCTGAGAATCAAGGGACGGTGTCGGCTCGTATATTTTAAGTTCATTAGAAGCTTTGCCCATATATACTGCCGCGGAACTTATATTTTCAACTATTTCAGGGTTAAAAAGAGCGCTTATATGACTTAATGTATCGAGGCCGTTTCGGATATTTTCCGTATCTGACTTTAACTCTTGTTCACTTTTTGATAAACCCGACAAGCTCTCTTTTTTATTCTGCTCTAATATAGTTGAGAGAGCGGGTTGCTTGCGCAGTTCTTCTAAAAACTCTTTTGTCTTATTTATTTTAAATTCATTATTTGAATTTTCCAGAAAATTCTTAAGTATATCCGGTGACTGAAAGAGTCGTCCGCGGCTGAATTCCAGATCGGCTTCCTGGGACCGGAATCCGGCGGTGCTTTTAAATTCCCTGAATTTTTCTTTAAGAATTTCAAACCTTTTTTTCTCCCATGCTGTTTTTTTAGAAGCCACATAATCTTCGAGTACTTTTGTATCTTCTATTAATTTTTTTTGCTTTTGAATTATCTCCTGTAATTTCTCTGACAAAGAGCCGGTTCTTTCAGAGAGCTTCTCTTTACGGTCACTATACGATTCTCCGGCCGCTTTACGGATTTGCCCCGTCATTGCCTCGAGGGACTTTCTCAGCTTTTTGAGTATCTCGCGCGCCCGGTCGTAATTACCGTTTTTCAACGCTTCGCTGAGTTTACGTAGATTGTTTTGAGAAGTATTAAAGTCAAGATTCTTCATGCTTTTTTTGTTGATAAACTCGTCCGGAAGCCGGTGGGGCATATTTTCTATTGTATTTTGAAGTTCATCTATGAGTTTGGCAATTTTTCTGGCTTTATTTATTATATCTTCTGGGACAGGGTTTTCTTCTCCCAGCATATCGGCCAGTTCCTGTACCGAATTCATGGTGTCGTCGGCGGAAGAATAGAGGTCGCTCATTTTCTCTCTTTTTGCTATCTCTTCTGTGAGATTAGCTGCTTTCTCCAACTCTTTTTCTATTTTTTCAGAATTTTTCATTGCCACATTTTTGTTTTGCGAAGAGATAGATTTATCTAAAGAAGCCATCTTGCTGTTAAGTATATTTTTTAATATCTCTTCTATACCCTCAAATTCCCGCCGGGTTCTCTCTTCAGTAAAGGCATCTTTTTCCATCTCTTTGGTTATAGAATCTGCTTTTTCTATTATATTCTTAAGGTTCTCCTTATTCTCTTTGCTTTTTTGCTCTGCTGCGGGATATTTTTCATTTTGAAGTTCTGAAGAGAGCTCATAGCTTTTTTCTATCATGTCCAGAAGTTCTTTCTGGAAACCTTCAACCTCTTCAAGTATTTTTTTGTGTTTTTCCCTAAAACCTTCAATCTCTATCTGTCGCCGGCAGGATCGCCCTATTCCCGGCCCGTATAATGTATTTGCGTCATATGCGGTTATATTATAGGTTATTATGCTGCCTGGTAGAACATCCGTCTTTGCTATGTTCCAAATATAGGAAAAATTATTCTCTTTTACCGGTATGTCGAATTCTTTTACTCTGACTTCGTTACTCTTGCCTCCCACGTCTATATAGTATTCTATATTTATGGTTTTTATACCGAGGTTGTCCTTTATCCGCCCGGCTACCTCTATTTTAGCGTCAGGTGAAGCTTTAATATCCCGGTCAGGGTAACTTAAAGCTGCCTCCGGCGGAGAGTCTTTTATAGCATCTATGCGGTAAAGAGGTAGATCATTATTTACAAGACGCCGCTTGGGACTTTGATCCGAGCTGTCCCCTGAATTTTTGCTGGAACCTTTGCCTGGAATTTTGCCGCTTAAAATTATTTTATATTGACTGTCCCTGCTGACAACAATATCCGTCCGGAAAGTCCTCTCTGCTATCTTTTCCATGGAGTGGCTTTTATTATCTATTATAACTGTGGCCTTTTTAGTGGCTTTGTCCGAAGTTATTTTAATCTCGGCTATAGTTCCCTTGTAAGCCTGTATATTTCCATCTGATACGGTCTCAGCGGGCAGCCGCGTATATTCCGGGTAATTATAGGTTATTTCTATATCCTCAAGCCCTGGAGGGGAGAGAACCCGGATATTATACCAATTAGTTTTATATCCCTCCGCTGTCTTTATACGGTAACTAATTTCTTCCCTAATTTCATATAATATGTAACTGTATTCATCCGGGGCAACCTCTTTCATTTCCCGGGTATATATCTCGTCCAGCCGGGCTATATCTATTTTCGGACGGGTCATGTTGGTATTGACTTTTATGGAAATATCCTCCCCTAAAGGTGCGGTCTTATTGCCGTCGACAACTTCCATATAATTATTCTTGTCCCAAAAGAGACTTGCCCTGGCCCGAAGAAGGCTTTCTCTGTAAAAACCTGAGCGGAGGGCGCCAAGGTAGGAGCCAGACAAAAGAGCGATGAGCAAAAGAGCCCGGAAAATTGTTCTATTGAGGGATAAACCCCCCCGTGGTATACTCTCTGTTTTTTTTAATGTCTCACTCAAAAGTCGGTCTATGATGACTTTAGCAACCGGTGTCTTATATCTATCTTTTTTCCTAAAAAGGGAGAATGTATTGACGAGGCTGTCTTTTATATTTTTATTCTTCCTTGATATTTCCCCAGAAAGTGCCGTTAAAGAAAGCGCACGGGACTTTATATAACCGGTTATATCAAGTCCCAACTTTAAAATGCCCGGAAGGGCCGCAGCTATAATTATATATCTGATATAGATAATCGGCAATGCAAAAAGTTTCGACAGTACTGCCCCGGCCGGAAAAACTATGCTCATATAAATTAAAAAGTTTAAAAATGACTTAAAGTAAGTTATGAGAAATTGTCTTATCTTAATTGATAATAAGTACTTTTTAAGTTTTTTATATCTTTCATTCATAGTTTTCCTGCTCTTCGCCTGATATACCATTCAATAACTA
>JAGXOG010000051.1 GCA_023660015.1 Elusimicrobia bacterium LH_S2
TATCTACACTTATAAAAGCAGGTGCTGATGTTAATGCGAAAAACAAAGATGGAGAGACAGCACTTATGGCGGCGGCACAAGTGGGTTACCCGGAAATAGTATCCGTACTTATAAGAGCAGGTGCTGATGTTAATGCGAAAGACAAAGATGGCTGGACGGTACTTAGATTGGAAACAGCAATGGGGCACACAGAAATATTATCACTACTCATAAAAGCAGGTGCTGATGTCAATGCGAAAGATGAATATGGTGAGACGGCACTTATGAATGCGGTGATTATGGGTCACACGGAAACAGTATCCGCACTTATAAAAGCAGGTGCTGATGTTAATGCGAAAGACAAATATGGCTATACGGCACTTTGGTCGGCAGAGAAAAAAGGTCACAAGGAAATAGTTAACATACTGAAGCAGGCGGGAGCTCGAGAGTAATGAAAAAATACCGGAAATGACAAATAAAAGGAGACTTACGGGGTGAACGAAACTCAAATCATAAGAAAAATAACGAAATATTTGCTTATGGTAATAATGTTATTAACTAATGCATGTGGCATGTCAGAAGAAGAGCGGCTTATAGAGGCGGCGTATGAAGGTCACACAGAAACAGTATCCGCACTTATAAAAGCAGGGGCTGATGCTAATGCAAAAGATGATAAATATGGTTACACGGCGCTTATGGAAGCGGCACAAGAAGGTCACGCGGAGATAGCGACTGCTCTTATAAAAGCAGGAGCCGACGTTAATGCGAAAAGGGTAGATGGACAGACGGCACTTATACAAGCGATGTATAATGGTCACACAGAAATAGTATCCACGCTTATAAAAGCAAGAGCCGATATTAATGCGAAAAATAAAGATGGCGAAACGGCGCTTATGCAGGCGGCCTGGGAAGGTCACACAGAAATAGTATCCACGCTTATAAAAGCAGGAGCCTATGTTAATGCAAAAGATAAAAATGGCGAAACGGCGCTTATAAAAGCGGCATATAAAGGTCACACGGAGATAGTATCCGCCCTTATAAAAGCAGGAGCCGACGTTAATGCGAAAGAAAATCAATATGGCTCTACGGCGCTTATGTTGGCGGCACAAGAAGGTCACGCGGAGATAACGTCTGCACTTATAAAAGCAGGTGCTGATGTTAATATAAAAGATGAAGATGGCGATACGGCACTTATACGAGCGCCATGGGGGGGTGACACGGAAATAATAGCTGCACTTATAAAAGCAGGTGCTGATGTTAATGCAAAAGGTGGATATATGAGTAGTACTGCACTTATAAATGCGGCACTGGAGGGTGACACGGAAATAATAGCTGCACTTATAAAAGCAGGTGCTGATGTTAATGCGAGATCGGAATTTGGTAAGACGGCACTTATGGAGGCGGCAGGTGCAGGTCACATGGAAATAGTATCCGCACTTATAAAAGCAGGCGCTGATGTTAATACTAAAATGAAATATGGCGACACGGTGCTTATACGGGCGACATCTGGAGGTCACACGGAAATAGTATCCGCACTTATAAAAGCAGGCGCCGATGTTAATGCAAATGATGGTATACTAGGCAACACGGCACTTATGAAGGCAGAGGAAAAAGGTCACAAGGAAATTGTTGACATGCTGAAGCAGGCGGGAGCTCGAGAGTAATGAAAAGACACCCCTGTAAAACAGAATTTTAATAAAGGCTTATGGGCATGACAAATAAAAGGAGACTTACGGGGTGAACGAAACTCAATTTATAAGAAAGATCGCAAAATGCAAAATGAAAAACAATAAGCAGGTGGTGTAAAATGAAAATAGTTGGATTTAAGAAATTGATGCTTATGACAGCGGTGATATTAACTAATGCATGTGGCATATCAGAAGAAGAAGCACGTGAAAAACTGGAACGGATGGATATAGAATATACCACGGATAGTTTCATGGAAAGAGTCAAAGAAGGAGATGTTGTTATTGTAAAACTTTTTTTACAAGCAGGAGCCGATGTTAATGCAAAAAATAAAGCTGGCTGGACGGCACTTATGGAGGCGGCCTGGAAAGGTCACACAGAAATAGTATCCACGCTTATAAAAGCAGGAGCCTATGTTAATGCGAAAGTGGAAAACGGATACTATCCTGGCAAGACGGCGCTTATGTTGGCGGCGGATGAGGGTTATACAGAAATTGTATCTGAACTTATAAAAGCGGGTGCCGATGTTAATGCGAAAGACAAAGATGGCTGGACGGCACTTATGAAGGCGGTGGATGAAGGTCACACGGAAATAGTATTGGCACTTACAAAAGCAGGAGCCGATGTTAATGCAAAAAATAAAGCTGGCTGGACGGCGCTTATGACTGCGGCAAATGAAGGTCACACGGAAATAGTATCGGCACTTACAAAAGCAGGTGCCGATATTAATGCGAAAGTGGAAAACGGATACTATCTTGGCAAGACGGCGCTTATGTTGGCGGCGGATGAAGGTCACACAGAAACAGTATCCGCTCTTATAAAAGCAGGAGCCGATGTTAATGCGAAAGACAAAGATGGCGAGACGGCACTTATACGAGCGGCATGGGAGGGTGACACGGAAATAATAGCTGTACTTATAAAAGCAGGTGCTGATGTCAATGCGAAAGGTGGATATATGAGTAGTACTGCACTTATGAATGCGGCACTGAAGGGTGACACGGAAATAATAGCTGTACTTATAAAAGCAGGTGCTGATGTCAATGCGGAAAAACAAATATGGTCTCACGGCACTTATATTGGCGGCGGACTCGGAAATAGTTGACATGCTGAAGCAGGCGGGAGCCCGAAAGTGGTGAAAAATCTGGGGATGACAAATAAAAGGAGACTTACGGAATGAACGAGACTCAAATCATAAGACAAATAGCAAAATATCTTTTTCTTACAAATACCGAAGTCAAAGAAACATCGGATTATATGTTTGATGTTTTTATCGAGAAACTAAAAA
>JAGXOG010000052.1 GCA_023660015.1 Elusimicrobia bacterium LH_S2
TACAGTATTATCGGACAGTGAGGCTTTAGCGGAGTGAGTGGAGAAATTGAGGCTCCGCTCACGCAGCGTAAAGAAGCCGAACGGCTTGTCTGGTTGCCGAAGGATGCGGGAGTGAACGCTCCTAAATGGAGATAGCGAATAAAATGAGCGGCAGTGAACGACTAAATCGTGAGTGAACGTAGTGAGCGAGGGAAATGCCGAGTCCTGAAGCCGCTTTTAAAAAGAGAGATAGAGCATATCCAGCGAGCAAAGGAATACAAGCCGTCAGCATAATAATTAGTCGCAATCAGGAAGAACGGTCGCCGGCACAGGCCTGCGGTAGCAGAGCAATGACGAAGTCGCTGAGCTGGCTGTTAAGCCAGCCTGGGCCAGGGATGCGGGAGTGAACGCTCCTAAATGGAGATAGCGAATGAAATGAGCGGCAGTGAACGACTAAATCGTGAGTGAACGTAGTGAGCGAGGGAAATGCCGAGTCCTGTAATCACTTTCAAAGCAAGAAAGAGATAGAGTATATCCGGCGAGCAAAGGAATACAAGCCGTTAGCATAATAATTAGTCGTAATCAGGAAGAGCGGTCGCCGGCACAGGCCTGTGATAGCAGGATGAGCGACTGAACCGTGAGTGAATGAAATGAACGAGGGCAGGAGCGTTATATTTCTTTGCTAATGCGCAACACTTTATTTATAAGCTTTTGATCTTTGTTTAATCCGGTAGATAAAGATTTCTTTATTTGTGTCGTCAATTCTATAAAGAATTCTAAAACTTCTTACTCTAATTCGGTATCCTTCTTCTTTTGTTAGTTTCTTACAGCCGGGCGGTCGGGGGGCTTTTTTTAATTTGAGGATTTTTGTTGTGATTTGTTCAAAGATTTTGCCGCGAAGTTTATCATAATCTTTTTGAGCACAAGAGAGAATTTTTAATTTATACATTTCTGCTTTTTAAATATTGTCCAAATTCTAAGGCCTCTGCTTCTTGTTTTTTTAGTTTTTGAAATTCAAGGACATCTTCCATGTTTTCTGCTTGTTTAAGTTTATCTTCTATTGCTTGTTCAACGAAATATCCTTGTTTAAGACCATTCTCTTGGCAAAACTTTCTTAACTCTGTTCTTATCTCGGGTGAGATCTTTACTGCATAAGATACTTTATTCATTTTAATGCACCTCCAATTAAAATATAATTTATTTTATCGCATTTGTCAAACTTTAGTTTAATCAAGTTTATAAAAGAATACTTTTTATTGGTCCTCCACAGTGTTATGAATGCTGATTTTAGCGGGTATTATACCCTTTGAAGAAAATTTTAACGGCTTATACGCCGCCTTACTTATTGATTTTTTCTTTAAGTGCCGGTGACGGCCGAAATTCAATGGTCCAGTGCTCCGGAATGGTCATCATCTTGCCATTATCTATGTTTCGGACTCTTTTTGCTTTTCTTTTTATCCGGGCAAGAGAACCGAAGTTTCTTATGTAGATTCTTTCGCCTTTTTTTAGTTTCTCGATAAAAACATCAAACATATAATCCGATGTTTCTTTGACTTCCGTCTTTGTCAGGAAAAGGTATTTTGCTATTGTTCTTATGATTTGAGTTTCGTTCATAATTTAAATTCCTTCTATGGTTTTAATATTTTATTTGCTTCTTTTCTTACCTTTCCTGCAAGTTTTGAGAGTTCCACCGCAGAAAGTTTCTCTACCTGCTCGTTAATTTCATCTACAGTGAGCCTCTCTTGGCTTATAATGAGACTTTTTGCTTTTTTAGTATCTCTGGGCATAATTGTTGTTCTCTTGCCTTTACGGGCTAATGAGGCGGCTTTTATAATCATTTCTTTAGCCAGTTGATTTAAAATATCTCTTAAATCATTTCTGGCATTCTTTCTTACTCTCATATTTTCTTGTTTTTTAAATTCTTGATATAGTGCTTTTTCATTTATTATTGTCATAGCGGGCTCCTTAATTTTATTACTGCTAAGTTTTCTAGTGCTTCTGAGAGTTTTATCTTATTCCTTGCTTTTCTTATCGGTATGGTCGATGTGATTAAATTTTTTATCTCTTCTGTGAAATTCTTTTTTATTCTTTCCGGCGGAATGGCATCTGCTTCAAATCCATAAAACTGTTTATTGATTCCCAGTGATTTTCTCATCCATTTTCTGTTTATTTTGTTTTTTGGATCGATACGGAATTTTGCTAATTTTAATTCTTCTTTACTGAGGGCATCAGGAAAAACCAAATCTATATTTTTAATATTTTTTACTCCGTAAAATTTTAGGTTTCTTATAAAAGAATCCCTTATTATCCATCCCCACGGATCATAATCAACTAAAGAGAATAGATAAAACGACTGCTGGATATTTATTCCTTTTTCTTTCATTTCATCAACAAAATATTCGGAAGAAAGAACTGATGGTTCTCCGCCCAGAGCAATGATAGTTATCTCAGTTTCTCCTGCGATTCTTTTTAAAAGAGGATAATGTCCTTCTTTTTCTGAAAATAATATGACATGATGATTGATTCCAATTTTGCGTGAGTTTTCATTTTCATCTACAAAACCCATATCTTTGTATCTCATTGCATCAGCATATCTTACCAGACGGACTAACATTTTAGAAAGTTGCTTGTATTGATCAAAATTACCGGCGAGGGAATCTGCTCTAAAAAGGGTCGGTTTAATGTGGGAATACCACATACTGCGGATCAAAGCATCAAAAGGTTTTCGTTGATTTTTTCTTATTCTTTCCCTGGTCTGCCAGATTATATTGTGAATGGTTTTATCGACATTTATGGGATATTTTTTTCCCGGTCCGAAATTTTTAATTAACCAGGATTTATTTTGTTTGTAAATAAGTTTTGTATATCCCCGGATATCTTCTCTTCTTAATATTTCTTTTTTTGTTGGTATTCTTTTTAGCATTTATTATGATTATAACTTAAAAAGGGACATAAATCAAATCAGAAGGGCTAAAAACGGCTGATTTGGCAAGGTTTTGCTTAATTGGATATAGTTAATCAGGGTAGATTAAAAATGGTTATATTTGACTATTTATGG
>JAGXOG010000053.1 GCA_023660015.1 Elusimicrobia bacterium LH_S2
CCATAATCGGGGTTAATTTCCGGATACGATCCAGGCGGAAAGTTCTCCTCATATTAGTTAACATGCAGAAGCCGATAAGGTATAGTTTGTCTCTATTTTTTCTTACGGTGAGAGGTTCAACCTCTCTCACTGTTTCGTCGCCGTTTTTAGATATATAACGTATTTTTAAATTATTGTTAGTGGCGAGGGCATTAGTAATCTGTTCGGGTATTCTAAAGCCTATACTGCCCAAGTAATTGACATCTCCTCCCTGCAGTTTTAAAAGTTCCGCTATGGTCTCCACTGTAGATTTTTCGGAAAGTTTTTTAAGTATATACTCAAAAAGGTCCTTTGTAACCTGGACATCTGCCATAGCCCTGTGCATTCCGGCCGTATCGGCATCGATGAATCCGGCGAGTTTTCCCAGGGCGTTGCTGGAAAAATTAAAATTTTTTCTGGCCAGCAAAAGTGTATCCACTACAGGATTGGATATAGGCAGAAAATTAGGTTTTTCTATCTCATAGTGCAGGAAAGCAAGGTCGAAGACAGCATTGTGAAATATAAGTACGGAATTTTTCAGAAGGTCAATTATATCATCCTGTATATCAGTAAAGGATGGAGCGTCTTTAACCATATCATCGGTTATTCCGGTAATCTTTTCAGTTATTTTCGGTATGGGCTTTCCCGGATTTATAAGAGTATTGAGCTTACTTTTTTTCTTCCCGTCTTTTATTCTGAGCATACCTATTTCAGCTATACGGTCGCCTGCTTTGGGGTAAAGACCGGTAGTTTCGGTGTCAATTATGGTAAATGAGGTCTCCTTTATTTTTTTTGTTAAATTCAAAAGTTATGCCTTTCTTTTAATATATTAGCGGTCTTGACTACTACTATTAAATAAATTCTTATAAAAGTCAAAAAAGGGTTATTAGTTTAAGCGGGGGAAATTCAGTTTACCCGCAGACGCAAATATTTTATTTTCTTATGACAATAAACTTAAGCTCGCCGGCATCAAGGCTGAAATTCATATCTTTACTATTTTCCGTTCCGGCCCTGTTTGATAAATAATTTAAGCGGAATCTGTATTCACCCGGCGATAAATCTTTGCGGATAAGAAATATTCTATCCGGCAAAGTAAGCCAGGAGCGGGTATCGGCCTGCTCGGTCACTGCCCCGATAATATTTACCGAGGTACCCAGCAGGCTCCTGAGTGTACTTTGAGATTTACCCTTTGGGTCGCCGTCACCTTTTACTGATTTGTAAGTTATATATTTTGTCACTGCCCTGGCTATCGCCCGGGCTATAATCTTCGGCTTTTCATCATTAAAATGCTTTAAGACCATCTGCGATATGTCGCTGCCTAACTCAAACTTATCCTCCCGGCCGTTTAGTAAAAGTTCTACCCCTTTTACACTTTCTTCTGGCAGGCTGTATTCGGGCACTGCGACAGTCAGATAATATATATCTTTTAGCGCTGCCGGGTGTTTCTTGCGGTATTTGAGTGGTATGGATGCTTCGGTCCTGGTCTCAACCTTATGGGGAACAAAGCCGGTCTCTGATATAAATATTACAGTGCCGTAATTTTTGGGAACGCTGTATTCTTTAATCCGAACATTTTCTATCTCCGAACATCGTGAAAAATCAGTTTCCCGGCAGAAAAGAGAAAGGCTGTTAAGTAAACTCCGGGGAGAATTTTTATATGCCCGGTAAGCTTTTTTATACTCTATAAAAGCATCCGAGGTCTGGTTATTGTAATCATAAAGCACAGCGGTAATAAAATGGAGGAAAGGGTCGGTTCCCTCTTCAAAAAGAGAAAGTTTATGATTAATCCTTCTTACTTCCACAAGAACGTCCTCAAACTTTCCCAGGCTCAGATAATTTAGAAGTTTATAGTAATTGGTATAGAGGTAGTCGAAATATTCGCCGCGGTAGTTAAGAGTTTTGTCTGAGGTCAACATTGCCGCTGCCTCTCCGGAGATGCTCTTTGTATAGAGCTCGTCGGCGAGCCATTCGGCCCTTTTCAGGAAGTAATTGCTGAGTTTGTATTCTCCGGCCAAGTGGTATAAAATTCCTGCCTCCAGGTGGTAGAGAAGATTGCTCTTTTTTTCATCTTTCAGACCGGTCTTTTTATAGCTTTTTATAGCTTCTTCATAATTGCCGGCGGCTATATTATTTTTTACCGGAGCCATACGACTGTTATATATTCCGCTGCAGCCGCCGGCGAAGAAAAGCAACAAAAAAAGCGCGATATTTTTTAGACGGTAAATAATCATTGAAAATATGCCGGGATATTTCCGAAAATTTTATCCGAAAAACCCATGCGGCTCTGCCGGGCAGAAAGGCCCGGCAATATCTCTCGAGGAATTAATCCTTTATATATTTTTTTAATTTCTTGTCGCTGAGCCAGACTTTCCTGTTTGTTTCGATATCTATAAGTTCAAGATTAATCTGGTAGAATCTTACGGATTTTTTACCCTCTTTATCATTTATAGTGTTAATGACCCCTTTGAGTATGTAGTCGGCGGCTTCTTCTTCCATAAATGCCTTAAGGGTTTCGTCCGAAGCGTGGCTCTGCATATCCTCGCGTTCGGAACGCAGTTCTTTTCGTTCCTTGCTTGAGGCGACCACTCTGACTTTACCGGAATTTATGAACTCTCTTTCCAGGTCTTTAGTAAAAGTTTCTGAAATTATATGTTCATTGGTTTTGTTAACCACTTCCCCGACTATTACTGTGGGTTCTTGGGCTTCTTTGGCCTTGTGGCTCTCTATCCAGGGTCTGGACAGGCAGTCCGATATCATCTCTTCTGATACAAGCTGTGAATCCATATCGTTCCACTTTCCCGAAAGGTCTATCTGCTTATCAATCTTAACCCTCTTAACAGATTTTCCGCAGCCTGCGGTAATTACGATTGCCAAAGCAACAAAACCCGCTGTACTTAATCTTTTCATAAATGCCTCCTGATATAATATTCACATGAAATATATATTGCTATATACTTCTACCCACAACCTAAAAATTTATATGATGTTTTTAAAAACAGAACCGTCCCCTTTTTT
>JAGXOG010000054.1 GCA_023660015.1 Elusimicrobia bacterium LH_S2
GAATAATATAAGATGGCAAAATCAGCAGCGATAAAAAAGAAACTGGGCAATCTGCTCAGTGATGTAGGTATAATAACCGAGGAACAGCTCCATGAAGCTCTTGCCGAACAGAAAGAACATGGTGGCAAGCTCGGCCAGATATTAATGGCTTTGGGGTTTATAACTGAGGATGTTCTTTTGACTTTTTTAGGCAAGCAGTGCGGAGTTTCTTACGTAAACCTCTCCGAATACGGGAAAATAGAGCCCTCGGTCATAAAGAGCGTCCCTGAAAGCGTTGTCCGGCACCAGATGCTTATTCCCATAGATATGGATGACGAGACGCTTACCATAGCAATGAGCGATCCTTTAAATGTATTTGCCACAGACGATTTGAGATTAATGACCGGCCGGGATATAAAGGTTGTAATTGCTTCGGAAGCGGAAATTAAAAATGCCATAGAAAAATATTACGGAACAAAAGGGTCAATGGAAGACATTGTAAAAGATATGGATGTTGAAACTGGCACAGATGATGTCGAGATGGTCGAAAATCAAGAAGAGGGAGACGATATCGTTACCCTTGAAGCCCAGGGCGAAGAAGCCCCGGTAATTAAAATCGTAAACCTTCTGCTTTCGGGTGCCGTAAACGCGGGAGCCAGTGATATTCATATAGAACCTTACGCAAAAAAATTGAGGGTACGTTACCGCATCGACGGTGTTTTGCATGAGGTAAACGCGCCGCCGAAAAAACTTCAGAATGCCATTGTTTCCCGTCTTAAGATTATGGCGGATCTCGATATAGCCGAAAGAAGGCTTCCCCAGGACGGAAGAATAAAGATAAAAATTTCCGGTAAAGAGATAGACCTGCGTGTATCGCTTTGCCCTACGGCCCACGGTGAAAAAGTCGTGTTGCGTATACTTGACGCCTCCTCTTTATGCCTCGATCTATCCATGCTGGGATTTGAAGAAGAATCGCTTAATATATTCCAGAAAAACATTGAGATACCTTACGGTATCGTACTGGTAACCGGGCCCACGGGAAGCGGAAAATCAACTACGCTTTATTCGGCGCTGTCCACTCTTAACTATCCCGACCGTAATATAGTTACTATAGAGGATCCCATTGAATATCAGTTAGAGGGTATAAATCAGGTACAGTCCAAACCAGATATCGGCCTGACCTTTGCCGCCGGCCTGCGTTCATTTTTAAGGCAGGACCCGGATATAGTCATGGTCGGTGAGATCCGTGATACGGAGACGGCTGAAGTTGCGATTAACGCCGCCCTTACTGGCCATCTGGTCTTTTCAACGCTCCATACAAATGATGCTCCCGGAGCAATGACCCGGCTAAACAATATGGGTATTGAACCCTTCTTGACTACATCGACTGTAATCATGGTGGTAGGACAGCGCCTGGTTAGGATTGTCTGTCCGGACTGCAAGGAAGAGTATAAGGTTGAAAAAGATTATCTCGCCGACTTGGGTGCGACAGAAGAACAGCTTGAAAAGTATTCGGATGAGGAAGGGAAAATATCCCTCTGGCGGGGGACGGGCTGCGATACCTGCTCTAACACCGGGTATAAAGGCAGAAAAGGGCTTTTTGAAGTTATGGACATCAACGAAGAGATCAAAGAACTTGTTCTGGACAGGGAATCTACCCATATAGTGAAGAAAGCGGCCCGAGAAAACGGGATGAATACTTTGAGGGAATCCGGTATGGATAAACTCTTAAACGGAGTAACCTCTGTCGAAGAAATCATGCGTGTAACTGCCGCCGAGACAACCTAAAAATATAGTATAGTACTAAAAAAAATAAAGGAAGAGAAGGAAAATATGGCAGTATCAATAGACAAATTAATGAGATTGATGTTTGAGAAAAACGCTTCCGATTTTAATTACCGGGGCTTCTTCGCCCTGGGCTTCAAGGGTAACGATAAATGAAGTCATAAAACTGCCTGTGGGGCTGGTGCTGGTTACCGGGCCGACCGGATGCGGTAAGTCCACGACTCTTGCTTCCATGATTAATTATCTAAACGAGAAGAGAAAATCCCACATAGTAACTGTAGAGGACCCAATTGAATATGTTCACGATCACAAAAACTGTATCGTCAGCCAGCGTGAACTGGGTTCGGATACAAAATCCTTTCCCCGGGCGCTGAAATATGTAATGCGCCAGGACCCGGATATTATAATGGTGGGAGAGATGAGAGACCAGGATACTATCGCCGCGGCGCTGACTATCGCTGAGACAGGCCACCTCGTATTTGCCACTCTCCATACTCCGAATGCACCGCAGTCCATAAACAGAATAATTGATGTCTTCCCACCCCACCAGCAGTCCCAGATAAGGAGCCAACTATCAATGGTCCTACAGGCAGTATTCTGCCAGAAACTTCTAATGAGAAGCAAACATAAAGGCGGCGGGCTCGCACTGGCCGTAGAAGTTTTAAGAGTAACCGCGGGGGTAAGAAATATGATAAGGGAGGAAAAGACCGAACAGATTCACTCTGCGATGCAGACAGGCGGGGATAAGGGGATGCAGACCTTAAATCAGGCGCTATATACTCTCTACAAGAAGGGGGATATAAATTACGACCAGGCCATGGATAACTGCACGGATAAAAAAGATATGAAGAGAGTAATGGGGAAAAGCAGAGGGGACAGGGGCAGAAGGTAAGAACTAAAGATGGCTGAATTTACATATAAAGCAAAAGCACCGTCGGGAAACGTGGTAGAAGGCACGATGGAAGCTCCGGAAAAAGCAGTAATAGTCGACCGTCTGCGCGAAAAACGGATGATAGTCTTTGAGATAAACGAGAAAAAAGAAAGCGCCTTAAAAGATTTAATAAAGAAGATAAACCCTTTCGGCGGCAAAGTCACTCAAAAAGACCTGGTTATTTTTTCCAGGCAGCTGGCCACCATGGTAAGCGCGGGAGTACCCATAGTGCAGGGGCTCTCCATACT
>JAGXOG010000055.1 GCA_023660015.1 Elusimicrobia bacterium LH_S2
GGTAGATATAATTCACGGAGGAGGCCATTAATGCTCTTTAAATTAAGACCGTCCAGAAAATCAAAGACCCTTTTTCTCACAAAAGGCTCTCCCCCGGTAAACCGGAATTTTTCTACCCCGATATTTTTTAAAACCCTGATTAAGCGGTATATTTCATCAAACCCCAGCAGGCCGGAGGCAGTTTCCCGGGCTTTTTTTACTTTTTCATTAGTTGCCCGGCAATAGCCGCACCTCAGGCGACATTCGGAAGTAAGCGAAATCCGGACATATCTTACTTTACTGTTCATCAGAATTTCCCCAGCGCGCATCGGGGATAGACGCATACCTTGCAGTGCCTGCAAAAGCCCCCGTATCCCCTTGAAGTAATCATATCCCTCTTTATGCGGGTATTTGAAAAAACATAGGGGATGAATATATCAAGTACCGTCGTGTCGTAAAAAAGAGCACAGGCAGGAACCCCGAATACCGGTATATCTTTAATATATCCGGACATAAACATATTCCCCGGCAGAATCGGGACCCCGTAGCGTACCGTCTCTACACCGGCGTCTTTTATGGCTTTTTGAGTTTTATCATCGGGATCGACAGACATTCCCCCTGTTAAAATTATAAAATTACATCCTTTATTAACAGCTTTTTGTATTTCTTCAGTTATTTTCTCACGATCATCCCCCGCAAGAACGTAGTGTACTATTGAGCTGTTATACTCTTTGACCTTTTTCTCAATTACCGGGCGGAATTTGTCTTTTATCCTGCCGGAGGCCACTTCCCGGCCGGTAACTATTAAAGCAACTCTTTTTACTTCAAACGGCCTTACTTCAATTAATTTAGCATCTCCGGCTATCTTCAGGGCTTTCAATACTTTATCTTTTTTTATTATAAGCGAGATAGTCCTGATGCCACCTATCAGGTCGCCTTCTCTAACAGGAATATCGGTATGTATCGTAGTCAGAGCGATATCACCTATCCTGTTAATACTATTGACGGCGCTCTTGTTTATTATCACCAGGCCGTCCTTTTGAGCTTTAAAAGTTACTTTGCTTTCGGAAGGCTCGCCGGCGAAGACATTCTCCCCGGCAAAACTTCTGAATTTCTCGGCGGCTTTATTTTCATGGTATCTGTCTTCCGGGATATCAAAAGCATATATATTTTCCTTGCCCAGATCTTTTAAAATCTCAATGTCCTCTTTTTTTATTATATACCCTCTTTTAAAGGCAGGACCTTTTTCCCTGCCCGGGATAATCCTGGTTATATCATGCATCAGTACCGTACCGACGGCATCTTCAACCGGAATAGTCCTCAGATCATTTTCTTTTTCTTTGTTTTTCTCTTTCATAGGATTTCTTAAAAAATTTAAATTCTTTTTCTGCCGCGGATTTTATATTGTTTTCCATTTTTCTGTAGTCTGCTACGAACTGTTTTCCCTCAGCTGTCAGGCGCGTTCCGCCGCCGGAGAAGCCGCCTATCCTTTTTTCAACTACTCTGAAATTAACGCTTTCTTCAAGCTTTTTTATCACTGCATGAGCTTTTGAATAGGACATCTCCATATCAGCCGCGGCCCGCCTTATTGAACTCCGTTGTTTAATTCTGCTTAAAAGCTCAACCGGGCCCCTGCCCAGAAAAGAGCGCCCGGATTTATTTTTAATATAAATTTTAATATCGACTTCCATAAGTCGTTATATTTTACATACTATAACGCAGTAAGTCAAAAAAAATACCGCCCGTTATTATTGTAATTCCGAAGAAATTATAACTCCGAAATTTTTGGTTCTTTCGTAAATATAGTGTAGTTATCGTTTGAAAGTTGTTGTAAAGTTTAAATGCGATAAAAAAAGCATTGGTTAACCCAAAAACCTGATATAATATTAAAGACAAATGTAGTGCTCCCCAAAAGTCAAGACACTTTTAAGCCGCATTTTTGAGAGTATTCTCCTTTTTCAGTTTCTTTTCAAATTCATCCGGACTCAAATAGTCCAATGCGGAATGAATATGATCCATGTTGTAATCTTTAACTCCTTTCCGAGTCCCTGCAATAACTTCCTTGAAGGTTTCCCATTCATTTAACCAAATGCATTCTTCCTTCAAAGAGCGGATAACCCTTTCAGTGTCGGCATTGCCTTTGGGATTGTCGTACGCGGTGAAAGCCTGTTTAATTCTTAATGTTGAGCACTCATTCATAAATGCTATACTT
Source organism: Elusimicrobia bacterium LH_S2 (assembly GCA_023660015.1). GTDB lineage: Bacteria > CG03 > SLGR01 > SLGR01 > JAGXOG01 > JAGXOG01. The sequence continues at coordinate 2,192 of JAGXOG010000055.1, forward strand.
GTCGGTTGGGACCCGTTATCCGACATTAGATTTATCTTGTATTTACGGCTGCCGTCAGGACAGGCGGTATTAACCGCCATTTCTAATGCTTTTTTCCATTCTTTGCTTCGACAACTTAAAGAGAGATTAAAACCTACAATCTTCTTTGTATACCAACCTATAACGACAATAAAATAGACCCAACCAAGGTTTTGTACCATGAATTTTGTCATCTCTATTCCTCACCACTGGTTCTTTTTCGTTGGTTTCGGCTTGCTCGTATTAAACTTCCTTTTGGCTTTGTATCTTCTATTTTTGCAAAGCAACTTATTCTCTTTCATAAGCCGTTAGATCTTTTTTTTGTTCATATGTTGGTCTTCACACCGGCTTAGCCAAGCCCACATCCTACGGTAACCGAAATATGGCCTTTTTGACTTTATCCTTTTTTCTTGCCGCTGCTGACTTGACGACAATAGCTGCTTCTGGAAAACCCGAGCGCATCGCATATCGTAGTAACAGGATACCCTTTTTCATGAAATTCATCGACTGTTTTAACTACCTTCCCATCATTTCTTCGCTTTTTTTTAGGATTCCCACTTTCATGATAGCCCTGCCTAAGGCCCGTTCCAGCTCATTTATTTTTGCTTTCAAACGGGCATCTCCGTTTTTTCTGTATCCATCAAGA
>JAGXOG010000056.1 GCA_023660015.1 Elusimicrobia bacterium LH_S2
GAATAAATATATAAGGAGGTTAGAGTTATGGCAATATTAGGAATAGATTTAGGAACAACAAATTCATGCATGGCAATAATAGAAGGAGGGCAGGCGGAAATAATAGCGAATGCCGAAGGCAACAGAACTACTCCATCTGTAGTAGGGTTTACAAAAGACGGTGAGGAGCTTGTGGGTCAGGTTGCAAAAAGACAGGCAATAACAAACTCAAAGAATACTGTTTTTTCAGCTAAACGTTTCATGGGCAGAAAAGTTAATTCTGATGCTATCATTGAAGATAAAAAGCACATCTCTTATGAACTGTCTGAAGCGTCAAACAAAGATGTAAGAATAAAAATAAAGGGCAGAGATTATTCCCCATCTGAAATATCGGCCAAGATAATACAGAAGTTAAAGAACGATGCCCAAAAATATATAGGCCAGGATATAACCGAAGCGGTGATAACCGTTCCTGCGTATTTTAATGATTCTCAGAGAAAGGCGACAAAAGAAGCCGGTAAAATAGCCGGTCTGGACGTTAAAAGGATAATAAACGAACCGACCGCCGCCGCACTTGCCTACGGACTGCAGAAAAAGTCTGATCTCAAGATAGCTGTATATGATTTAGGCGGAGGGACCTTTGATATCTCGATTTTACAGGGCGGTCACGAGGAAGAAGAGGACACCAATATAATAGAGGTGCTTTCTACAAACGGAGATACGCATCTGGGGGGTGACGATTTCGACCAGAAAATAATAAACTGGATAGCCGAAGAGTTTAAAAAAGAACACGGTATAGATCTGAGAAATGACGAACAGGCAAGACAGCGACTTAAAGAAGCGGCGGAAAAAGCTAAGTGCGAGCTTTCCACGATTACAAAAACTGAAATAAATCTGCCGTATGTTACTGCTGATTCAAGCGGTCCCAAACATTTAAATCTTACTTTATCGAGGGCAAAGCTGGAATCTTTGGTAGGGGACCTGATTCAAAGAACAGTGGGGCCGGTCAAAGCAGCCCTTAAAGACGCAGGGCTCAAATCGGAGGATATAAACGAAGTCGTGCTTGTAGGCGGACAGACCAGGATGCCTATGATCCAGGAAAGAGTTAAAGAACTCTTTAAAAGAGCCCCTCATAAAGGAATAAATCCGGATGAAGTGGTAGCTAACGGTGCCGCTATTCAGGCCGGCGTTTTAGGTGGAGAAGTAAAAGATGTTCTTCTGCTTGATGTTACTCCTTTGACCTTAGGTATTAAAACTTTAGGCGAAGTTGTTACCCCGCTCATCGAACGTAATACAACTATACCGACAAAGAAGAGTAAAGTATTTTCGACGGCATCTGATAATCAGCCGGCGGTAACAATAGATGTGCTGCAAGGGGAAAGAAAGATGGCTGTAGATAACAAACCGCTCGGACAGTTTGAGCTTACCGGAATTCCGCCGGCTCCGAGGGGCGTACCCCAGATAGAGGTAACATTTGATATAGATGCTGACGGGATAATAAATGTTTCAGCAAAAGACCAGGGTACCGGAAAAGAACAGTCAATAACTATAAAATCATCGAGCGGATTATCGGATGAGGAAGTAGAAAATCTTGTCAAAGAAGCCAAAAAGCATGAAGAGGAAGATAAGAAGAAAAAAGAGCTTATAGATTCCAGAAACAAGCTGGAGAGCCTGGTATATTCAGTTGAGAAATCATTAAAAGAACACGGAGATAAAATTGATTCTAAGGTTAAAGAAAATATACAGAAAGAACTTTCAGCGGCAAAAGAAAAAATGGAATCCGACAGCAAGGACGAGATAGACAACGCCGCCGAAAAACTCAGCTCGGCTTCCCAGAAGATGGCTCAGTATATTTACAAACAAGCCCAAAAGAAAGAGGGCTCTCAGGCAGCTGGCGCCGCCGGTACCGAGACATCAGCCGAAAAAGAGGATTCCGAAGAAAAATCATCCTCAGAAGAGGACGAAGAAGTAGTCGATGCCGATTACGAAGTTGAAGACGACGAAGACAAAGAAGAATCTTAAAGACAGATAAGTTAATTGGCTAATAACGATTATTATAAAATCCTCGGTGTTTCAGAGGACGCCTCTGATCAAGAAATAAAAAGAGCTTACCGCAAACTTGCTCTTAAATATCATCCCGACAGAAATAAAAACGATGATAATGCTCAGGAAAAATTCAAAGAGATAAATCAGGCCTATGAGGTTCTGGGGGATTCTGAAAAGAGAAGACAGTACGACCGGTTCGGTACGCAAGGTGCGCAGGCCGGCGCGGGTTTTTCCGGAGGTGGTTTCTCTGATTTAGGCGACGTCTTTAAACAGTTCTTCGGAGAGGGAAGCGACGGTTTTTCCGGAGGTGGTTTCTCTGATTTAGGCAACGGCTTTGAACAGTTTTTCGGTGGAGGAAGAAGCAACGGTTTTTCCAGCTCGTCCCGAGCTCGGCGCCGGAGGAAAGTATTCCGGGGCAGCCCTCTAAGATTAAGGCAGGAAATATCATTAAAGGAAGCCGCCGAAGGTAAAGAATTAAAGGTCAAAATTCTTAGGCAGGATCCCTGTCCGGAGTGCGGTGGCAGAGGAGGCGATAGGACCGAGTGCAGTACTTGCGGAGGGACAGGAAGAGTAACCTCAGGTGGGGGACTTTTTAGAATGTCCCGGACCTGCCCAGAATGTTCCGGAACCGGTCAGAAGATTACCAACCTCTGTAAAAATTGCCGGGGTACAGGACTTGAAGCGCACCGGGATACGATAAATATAAAAGTTCCCCCGGGTATAACAGACGGAGTTACTTTAAAAGTCTCCGGGCAAGGCAATGCCGGTCGTTATAATGGGCCCCGGGGCGATATTTATTTAAATATAAATATTAAAC
>JAGXOG010000057.1 GCA_023660015.1 Elusimicrobia bacterium LH_S2
TGTTAAACCTCCTAATACTATTAAAAATAAATTCAATAAACAAAACTGGCCGTATATATTTAAGAAAGGCAATGCATATACTGGATAGATGCCATAACAAATTACTATTATAAGAAATAAAAAAATATTTAACGGAATAGTTATATCGCTATTTTTAGTTTCCATAATGCAATCAGGGACATTTTTAACAAAAGAAGGCCATGCTTGAACCTGCTTATCTTTATATTCCCGTATTGCCTGGCCCTGTATTTTACAGGCAATTCTACTATATCTATATTTTGTTTTGCAGCCCCAAATAATAATTCAAAATCTCCGAAAGGGTCAAAATCTCCGAAATATTCACGGTTATTGTAGATTTTTTGCCAGTCCTTCTTAAATAAAACTTTTGTACCACAGAGAGTATCTTTAATTCTCTGATTTAATAAATATGAAAAAACCACTGAAAAAAACTTATTACCCAGCATATTAAGAAATCTCATTGCCTGTTTTTCCATTGTATATACCAATCTGCTGCCATTTATAAATTCTCCCTTTCCGGAGGATATTACCTCATAAAATGCCGGTAGAGTTTCAGGATCGACAGTTATATCCGAATCATGTATCATCAAAATATCACCGGAAGCCGCTTTAAATCCTTTAATCACGGCGTCATTTTTCCCGAACCGGCCGCCCTGTGCAATAAATTTGATGTCTATTGCAGGATATGAGTCTATAACTCTCTGAATTTCTTCAACAGTACCGTCATCTGAAGCACCGTCCACAAAGATTATCTCAATGCCCCCGCCAAACTTAGGCGTTCTTTTAACCAAATCTTCAATATTGCCTTTTTCATTTAAAGAAGGGACAATTACAGAAGTTTTATACTTATTTTCCGCATACGGCTTTCTGGCAACGATATAGTGGGCAAGGCAGAGCTTTTTTATCAGCGGGATTTTTGCGATAATCCTATTAAAAATTTCTGATATCGCAGGTATATAAACAGGAAACAAAACTGCCATTCCCCGGTTAATTACCTTATAACCACTTATTTCTAAAAGATTCTGCATGTCGTTCAACGAAATCCAATTCTGTAAATTCTGCGGTATCTTAAGGTGCAGCGCCTCGGCAATCTTTATTACAGGCTCCCAGAACCTGCTGTAAAAAGAAAAAATTATTCTTGTTTTGTTATTTGTATATTTTTCAATTGATTTAAGTATACTATATATGTCGTCAAGATGACCTACCAAGTCCGATGAAATTATATAGTCAAATTCGCCTTCAACTTTCTTAATATTTTCCGCATCATCCTGCATGAATTCAAGATGTGGATATTTTTCGGACGTTTCCTTTACCAGTTCCCTGCTTAAATCAATACCTACACCTTTATCAGGATTAAGTGCCACTAAAAGGTTACCGCTGCCGCTGCCCAATTCAAGCACACTGCTTTTTTCCGGAATCAGAAATTTGTAAAATCTTATTACTTCCCTGTTATAATAATCTTTTTTCTTCTTCCAGAATTTTTTTTCACCGGCAAGCTCGTTAAATCTCTTTTTTATGTATTCTTTTCTCTTGCTTTTGCCCATAATATTATTGGTTATCCCCTGTCTATAAAGGACTTGTGCCACATCTCCAGCATTAAAAGCGCCCATAGGCAGTACCCATAATCCGCCCGGCCCTCCACATGGTCGGCTACAAGCTGCCGGATACTCTGTTTATTAAAATATCCCCGGCTCAATGCTTTCTCAGACAGTATAACATCTTTTAAATAATCTTTCCAACCCCCGCGGAACCATTTTCCAAGGGGTATGCTGAAGCCCTGCTTTTTTCTTTTCATTATTTTAGGAGGAAAATAATCCCTAAACGCCTCTTTTAATATATGCTTGCTCCTGCTGAAACCTTTCATCTTCCAGGCGGCAGGCAGCGATGCGTTAAATTCCACCAGCCGGTAATCAAGAAACGGCGAACGGGTTTCTAAGGAATTAGCCATGGTCGCAATATCCATTTTCACCATCAAGTCATCCGGTAGATAGGCCATAATATCGGCATACATAGATTTATCTAAGACTTCATCCGCAGAGGCATTGTTAAAAAGATCTTTAAGAAAATCATAAGAGTCACTATCTTTAAATTCTCTTATCATATCTTTAGAATATATAAAATTTTTTAAATCATTAGTAAAATACGCGTGCCAGACAATATTCCTTATTGCCGGTTCTTCTCTCAGCGGCCCGGCAAACCTGTGAAAATACCGGATAAGGCTTTTTGAATTTACGGATTCATTCATTGGTATTAAATTTAATAAAAGTTTCTCTACTTTTTTAGGCATAAATCTATAAGCCCAAGATATATACTGCGACATTTTCAGTGCCCGGTACCTTAAATAACCGGCATAGTTCTCGTCACCGGCATCGCCGTTTAAGGCAACTTTTACATGATTTTTTGTCATTTTTGCCATATAGTAACTCGGAAGAGCAGAACAGTCCGCATAGGGCTGGGAATAGTTATTTACTATACCCGGTATTAAACTTTTAAAATCCGGCTTAACCACAAACTCATGGTGCTCGGTATTAAACCTGTCGGCAATAATTTTAGCGTACTTTAATTCCGAAAATTCTTCTTCTTCAAAACCAACAGAAAATGTCTTTATCGGACCGGCGGATATCTCGCTCATCAGCCCCACAATTATTGAAGAATCATGCCCCCCCGAAAGAAATGCTCCCAGCGGCACATCGGCTATCATCCTTTTTCTGGTTGCGTCTTTTAAAAGTCCCCGAATCTTTTCTTTTGACTGCTTAAAAGTTAACTTTGTATTATTTCTGTAATCGATGTTCCAGTAT
>JAGXOG010000058.1 GCA_023660015.1 Elusimicrobia bacterium LH_S2
GCCTGAGGAACAACCATTTAGGTTATTCCTCCTGAACGGTTTCGAACAAGTGTGCTATACTAAAAAACAGTCTATTGCTATAAAGAAACAAAGAGTAACAGTATTAGAAAATCTTAACTATGAGATAAGAATATGGTTTAATTCAAGATTTCTGGAATTCAGTGAGATAACAAAGGAATCCCTGTATGTAAAAAGAAAAAAAAGAAATGAGAAAAGATTGGTTGCTGATTTGATACCTAATAAACCAAGGAAACCGGCAAAAATCATCCCTGGAGACAACAAAACAAGGCTTTATTCAAGCAGTTGAACAGATAAAAACCGGACATTTCTAATTTGCCTTGACAATATTAGTTTTTCCCAGACATCGTCCCAAAAGTAATGGGTATATGAGAAATAGTTTTGTAAAAAGTCCCCTTTTCTACTCCAGTTGCTCAAAAGAGACTTTTTATATAAAAGCCAAACCATTAACTTTGGGTCAACATCCTTTCCCAATCTAAAAATCAACTAAAATAAGATCTCTCTATCTCCGGTTAACATCTCCGGATTTTTTAAGGGCGTACTGGGTCAGGACAGGTCCTCCTATCTCATATATAACCGTTGAAGCAAGAATAATTGAAAATATTTCGTTCCCGATGGTATCCGGAAAAGTTTGTTTTACTATCAAGGCAAATCCAAGGGCTACACCAGCCTGAGGGGCAAGGGCAAGACCCATATATTTTCTAATAGATTCATCCGCTTTTGAAGAAACTGCGCCTATATAAGTACCTATTATCTTTCCGGCAAACCTGGCGATTATATATACACTACCTACAAGCGCCAACCCTTTAAAAGCAGAGAACCTAAGCTGGGCACCGGCAAGAATAAAAAAAAGAAGATAAAACGGCGACTCAAAATGCACCAGGGAAGAAAAAAATCTCTCTTTAATTTTTTTTCTGTTTTCCATAAATATACCCAGAGACATATTTGCCATAAGTATTGAAAAATGAAAATAGATAGACAACCCTGTATTCATAAGTATAAAAGCAAGAATTATTATTAATGGGCTCATCGACCTGTCAAATTTTTCAAGCACTTTGTATGAAAGCCAACCTAATACTATCCCCAAAATTATAGCACCGGCAATCTCAATAAACGCAGAGCCCACTCCCAAAATAACTGTTATGCCTACACTGCCGCTTGCAGAATTTATACCCTTGATTATAGAAAATACCACGGCAAATATGATGATGCCTCCTCCGTCATCGAGCGTAACCACTCCCAGGAGCGTATCAGTAAATTTTCCCCGTGCTTTAAGTCCTTTTATTACCATAACTACCGCCGCGGGCGCGGTTGCTGTAGCTATAGCCCCTATCATTACCGCCTGGGCAAAATTTCTGCCCATAATATATATTGCCGCGGTCACTAATAATAAAGTTACAACCATTTGAAAAATAGTTATAATTACCATGCTTTTGCCCACGCTTCTTAATTTTTCAACGGAAAAACTCTGGCCGAGTTCAAAAGCTATAAAACTAAGGGCTATATTGGTAATAAGTGAAGAGGCCCCGATAATTTCCGGAGAGATTAAATTTAAAATTTCAGGCCCGATAAAAAACCCCATAATTATATATAAAGTTATGCGGGGCAAATTGGTAACTTTAACTAAAAATATCCCTACCGCACCGGCAAAAAACATAGTGGCCAAACTTAAAATAAGATTAAATTCCATCTATTGGATATCTCCAGCTTTTTGTAATGCTATCTTTGCAAAAATCGGGCCTATTATCTCATATACTACCGTTGTGGCTATAATTGTTGACATTATAAAGCCCCCCTCTTCGGGAAAGAGATGTTTTACTATCATTGCCATTCCCAGGGCGACTCCGGCTTGAGGGGCAAGCCCTAACCCTAAATATTTTTTAATCTCAGCTCCGGCCGAAGATATATTACCGCCTATATATACCCCCACTGCCTTACCCACTATCCTGGAAAATATATATACAATCCCTACAACCCCCATGCTTGAAAGCATTCCTAATTCGAGATTGGCCCCTGCCAGCACAAAAAATAAAAGATAAAAAGGAGCGTCAATATACCTTAACGCTTCAAAAAACTTAAAACTTGTCTTATTTATATTTACAATTACCGCAGCCATAACCATATTGGAAAGAAGGACAGATAGATCCAGAAAAAGAGAAAACCCGGCATTTAAAAGAATAAAACCAAGCGTATAGGTTAAAACATCAGACCGGCTTTTCACATACCCAGCAAGTTTTGAAAGAATCATCCCCAGCAGAAAACCTAAGGCAATTGCCCCGACGATTTCAATTATCCCGTGAAATATTCCCGAAACCACCAGAGAAAAGATATTGGCATGCACACCGGTCATGCTTTTAGCAATGGCTAAAATTAAAGCAAAAATCATCAACCCCCAAGAATCGTCAAGTGCAACTACGGCAAGCAGCGTATCGGTAAATTTACCCTTTGCCCCGAACTGCCTGACCACCGTTACAATAGCTGCCGGAGCAGTTGCCGGAGCTATAGCCGCAAAAGAGAGGACCACAAAAAGGGGCAAATCAGTCAAAAGCAGCAGTCCAGCCCCTACAACTATCGCGGCAAAAAGAGCCTCTACAATTGATATTGTTACGGCTACTTTCCCTATTTGTCTGAATCTTTTTCTGGAAAAATTTTGACCTATGCTGAAAGCTATAAAACTCAAGACTATATTTGATATTAAACCCGAAGATGCAATAATTGGACCGGATATAAGGCCTGAAACTTGAGGCCCTATAATAATGCCTAATATCAAATAGGCAGTTACGGAGGGTAATTT
>JAGXOG010000059.1 GCA_023660015.1 Elusimicrobia bacterium LH_S2
TTCAGATATAAGAAAAATGTTTAAAAATTACGGCGGCAATTTAGGCGAGAACGGATGTGTCAGCTGGATCTTTAAGCGCAAAGGTATAATTACTATTTCCCAAGAAGAAGTATCCGAAGATGAACTTATGGAAAAAGTCATAGAACTTGAGGCCGAGGATTTGGAAACAGAGGGCGAGGAGTATTATCAGGTTATAACGACCCCCGAGAATTTCAGCAAAATAAATAAAGCGATTAAGGAAAAGATGTCGGTAGAGGACTCTGAAATAACGATGATACCCAATACCTATATAAATCTTTCAGGAAAAGTTGCTGAAAAGATGATTAACCTCATGGAAGCGCTTGAAGAGAACGAAGATGTAAGCAGTGTCTATGCTAATTTTGATATTGAGGAGGGGTAGTTAAATTAGCGCACCCTCGGTGCGTAATTTCCATAGGGGCTTACGCCCCTCTGGCGGTCACAAAATATCCACCGGACATTTTACTCCCTGTCACCCCATAAGGGAAAGCAGATTCTTTCCCTTATTATCCCTAATCAATACTATCGAAAAAGGAAATTCCTATAGTATTAAATCAGCCGGTATCCCGGGCGGTGACCCGGAGCATTTCATCTATGGTGGTTTTGCCTTCCAGTACTTTTTTAAGAGCAGCTTGTCTGAGGGTGCTCATCCCTTTTCTAATAGCGGCTGTTTTAATGGCATTGGCGTCTTTACGCTGGTTTATAAGTTCTTTAATCTCGTTATTTATTTCCATCACTTCATATAAACCCACCCGGCCTTTATAACCTGTCCCTGAACATTTTGAACATCCCGCGCCTTTATATAAAGTTATGGCTCCGTCTTCAAAATCATCTTCAGTAAGTCCATAAGAAGTTAGGGCGTCAGGTTCTACTTCGTAGGCTTCCTTACACCGGGAGCATATCTTTCTGGTCAGACGCTGGGCGAGAACGAGTTTTACCGTAGATGATATATGGAAGGGTTCTATACCCATATTATCGAGCCGGGTTATGGCTGAAGGGGCGTCGTTGGTATGAAGGGTGGAAAGCACAAGGTGGCCGGTCATGGCTGCGTTTATTGAAATCTGGGCTGTCTCTTTATCTCTTATTTCACCTACCATGATTATGTCCGGGTCCTGCCTTAAGAAACTCCTTAAACCTTTGGCAAAAGTCACCCCGATTTCGGGGTTTGCTTGTACCTGTATTATTCCTTTAAGTATATATTCCACGGGGTCCTCTATGGTATTAATGTTGACATCGGGATGGTTTAACGTAGTCAATGATGAATAGAGAGTGGTCGTCTTTCCGCTGCCTGTAGGGCCGGTTACCAGTATAATACCGTTAGGTGAATCCAGTGTTTTGTTATACTTTGCCATATCCTTATCTTCAAAACCAAGTTCGGTGAGGTCAAGGCATAAAGATGAAGAATCAAGTATTCTCAATACAACTTTTTCTCCGAAAGTAGAGGGCAGAAAAGATGCTCGAAGGTCAATGTCCTTGTTTCCTACCGTAACTTTTATCCTTCCGTCCTGGGGTCTGCGTTTTTCGGCTACATCTAAAGAACCCATGATTTTAAGCCGGGCGACTACAGCGTTATATATCTTTATAGGCGGAGCCGGTTGGGGGTGAAGGACGCCGTCAATGCGGTATCGGACCCGGGCGGTTTTTTCAAAGGGCTCTATGTGGATATCCGATGCATCTTTTTTTATGGCGTTAAGTATGATAATGTTTACCATCTTTACTACCGGCGCGCCCTGGGACGCTCTTTGTACCTGGGTTATATCCTGAAGCCCTTCCTGGTCGGCGGTATCTACGACCTCCAAGTCGGTATCTCCTCCGTTTATCTCCTTCATAACCGAAGAAAGGGCCCCCCCGATATCCATCTCGTCTGCGTCCGCCCCGGAATCGGAGCTTTCCGCTGCCGGTTCTGTTTCTTCCAGAAAGCCTGGACCGTAGTACTTGTCTATGGCCTGTTTTATCTCGTCTTTAACCGCCAGAACTACTTCTATATGTGTTCCCGTAATGGCTCGCAGGTCGTCAGTAATAAATATATTCATGGGATCCGGAATAGCTACCACCAGCGTATTGTTCTTCTTTTTTATGGGGATGAGGTTTCTCTTTCTGGCAAAACTTTCTGGGATAAGGTTAAGGGCTTTGGAATCTATATCATATTCAGATAAATCAACATAAGATATGTCGGCTTTTTTCCCCAGGAAGGCCATAAAGACATCTTCGTTTATATAGCCCTCAGAAATGAGTACTTCACCGAGATTGCCCCCGGTATCTTTGACTTTTTTTCGGGTGTCTCTAAGCTGGTCGGCTGTAATTATGCCTACCTCTACCATATTTTGTCAAACATTTTTATTCTTCTCTCCTGCACAGTCCTTACCATTTCATTGTCAGTATGGCGCATAGATATCTCAGAGAGTTTTTCAAACGTTACCTCTTTGGTGAGATATTTTTCCGCATCAAGGAGTTTTTTCAGCTTTTCATACGGCGTCTTGTAGGCGTTATACAAATATCTTTTTTTTACTTTATTTTTTTGTCTGTTGTTTCTTGAGTAAACTCGCACGGCCGGTGAGATAAAATATGAG
>JAGXOG010000005.1 GCA_023660015.1 Elusimicrobia bacterium LH_S2
TAAAAAAATAAAAATCAAAAAGATAATATTGAATATAACGTTTAAAAGATTTTCGCATGTTTCAAGTTAACGATATAAATAAGTTTGAGGCGCTTTTTTTATTTGAACCGGGAGACCAAACCCCGCAAGAACCCCGCGGTTATTGTTTTGCCGGGCCGGTCGAAATATTAACATTAGATGAACCCGCGGAAGTAAATAATTTTTTTAAAGATATGGAGCGATTAAATAAAGAGCATTATCTGGCCGGGTATTTTAGTTATGAACTGGGGTATATCTTTGAAGAAAAATTAAAAAAGCGTCTTTCTTCTTCCGGGCCGCTTGCTGTTTTTTGCGCTTTTAAGAAAAGGTATGTGCACGATAGTTCAACCCGGCAAAAAAATGAATATACTATAAATCCCGGTGATACGGCATACCGGATAAAAAATTTAAAACTTGATATTACCAGAGAACGCTATATAAATAATGTCCTTAAAATTAAAGATTATATTAAGGCGGGGGATATATACCAGGCAAATTATACCGCAAGATATAATTTTAAATTTTACGGTTCCCATCTGGGTATGTATCTTGATTTAAAAGGTAAACAAAAGGGGCTTTATAACTCTTATCTTAAGACATCCCGGGGCCATATACTCTCTTTTTCCCCGGAACTTTTTTTTGAAAAAATCGGGAATGAAATTACTGTAAAACCAATGAAAGGCACCGCGCCCCGAGGGATAGACGGCCCGGATGATGATAGGATAGGGCGGGATCTGGCATCCGATAAAAAAAATCTAAGTGAAAATCTTATGATAGTCGATTTACTGAGAAACGACTTATCCAGGGTGTCGGAAAGAGGGTCGGTAAAGGTGGAAAAATTGTACGAGCTGGAAAAATACCCGACCCTTTTTCAATTAACATCTACAATAAAAAGTAAGCTGAAAAAATCAACGGGTATGCGTGATATAATAATGAGCCTTTTTCCTTCCCGTTCGGTTACCGGAGCCCCCAAAATAAGGGCTATGGAAATAATTAATGATTTCGAGAGTACTCCCCGCGGAGTTTATTGCGGAGCTATGGGATATTTTGAGCCGGGCGGCAACGCTAAGTTTAATGTATCCATAAGAACGGCGGCTATAGAATCCGGAAAAGGAATTTTTGGAGCCGGCGGGGGAATAATAGCGGATTCTGAGCCTGAGTTGGAATACAAGGAGCTTAAGTTAAAGGCTAAATTTCTTACAGAGCCCGGAGATGATTTCCGGATTATAGAAACTATGCTATATGACGGTTGCTATAATTTACTTGAAGAACACCTTTACAGGATGGAATCTTCGGCGCGGTATTTTGATTTTACTTTTGACCGCGACGGCGCCCGGGAAAAACTAAAAAAATTAAGGCGCAAACTTAAAGGCGGCAGATACAAGATAAGGCTACTGTGCGCAGCGTCCGGCGAGATTTCTGTTTCTGAATATCCGGTTGGCAACTATCCTGCAGAATTTAAAATTACACTCTCCGACAAACATACCCACAGCGCAAATAAATTTTTATATCATAAGACTACAAACCGGGACCTATACAACAGGGAGTTAAAAAAAGCGCAAAAAGCCGGGTTTTACGATGTTGTATTTTTTAATCAAAACGGCTGTTTGGCAGAAGGGGCAAGGACCAATGTCTTTATAAAGAAAAACGGCCGGTTTCTTACCCCCCCGGCAGAATGCGGCCTTTTAAACGGTATTACCCGGAAAGATATGATTGAAAAAGGCGAAGTGAAAGAAAAGAGATTATATAAAAAAGACCTTATTTCCGCCGATGCAGTATATATATCAAATTCAATTATTGGCTTTAAGAAAGCTTTGTTGCTTTTTAAATGATAAATATGATAAACCTAATCGCAGAATAAAATCTCTGCCTAAAAAAAAGACGATACTGGTAGTAGATGACGACCCGATGATTTTAAGGCTGCTTGAAGTACGCCTTGGCAATATGGGTTACAAAGTTGAGACCGCTCCCAACGGTGAGAAGGCCATAGAGAAAACTAAGAAAATAAAACCTGAAGTTATTCTTATCGATGTCGTACAATTGGATATTGACGGGCTTCAAATTAATAAGCTTAAAGCAGAAAGTAACGAAATTGCCCAAATTTCGGTTATTGCTTTTACCGGAAAAGTCAATCTTGATGGTATGGAAGATATACTGGGCATAGAGAAGTTTGTGGGGCAAAATTTTTCCGCGGACAAACTGATTAAAGAGATAGTGAGGTTTCTTAAAAGCAGTGAATAAAATTTTTGTTGATAAATTTAAATTAAAAAAGTATAATAAATAATGTTTCATGTGTGGAGTAAAGAGAAAAAAGAATATACAACTTGAATCGCTGGGCAAGAAGGATCATTACAATACTTAATATAGCCGGCATCCAGTATAATAATTCGGATGGTTCTTCAAGAAAGGTAATTTTATCCCGGCTGCATAAAGGTGATAAACTCGTAACCCGGCCCGAAGAAGACAACCCGTATGATAAAAATGCCGTAAAGCTTCTAAGTTCGAACGGCAAAACGGTCGGTTATCTGCCTCGGTTTGTAGCGGTTTTTCTTAAACAGCAGTTAAAATCCGGCAAAAAAGCTGAAGTTAAAATTGTCGAAGAACCCGATCTCGCAGAAAATCATTATCCGGACTGTAAAATATCCGTAGATATCATAGATTCATAAATTTCTGTTTTTGCTTGGTAATCTTTATTTCTGTAATTGACTTACCTTGCCTCAATTAATATATTTAGATTATATATGAAAATACTTATAATTGAAGATAACCCGTTTAATATGGAAATAGCCAGGACTGTTCTCCGGCAGGAAGGGTACGATACTATAACGGCCTCAGACGGGCAGGAAGGATTGGAAAAAGTCAGTTCTTTACCGGACCTGGTTCTTCTGGATCTGTCGCTTCCCAAATTAAGCGGTGAAGACGTAGTAAAAACTATAAGGAAAGATACCAGGTATAAAGATATCCCTGTTATCGCGCTTACTGCCCATGCAATGGAAGGGGATCGCGAGAGAGCGCTTGAAATCGGATGCAGTTCCTATATTCCTAAACCCTGTCTCCCTAAGGATATAGTCAGAGAAGTTAAAAAATATATCAGTTAATGATAGGAAATATAATAAAGAATATTTTCAGGGTGGCTATTTTTATAGTTAAGCTTTTTTATCAGATTATAAAGCTGTTTTACAGGGCTGTTAGAAACCTTTTTAAGATTATTGAAACGAAATTTTCCGGGCTGAATTTAAAGATAAGATATAAGCTTATAATACTCTTTTTGATTGTTTCTCTGCCCGCCATAATATTTACACTTATATCTTTCGGGTTGGTAAAAGAGACAATATCTAATCAGATAGACGCCTACCAGAGATCCCTGGTAAGCAGTTCGGTAAAAGCTGCCCAGCACTATATTCTTACCTGCCAGAAACCGCTTACAAGCATGGGAGACGACAGAAATTTTAGGGAAACTGTCAGGCTTTCCGATCGGGCCCAGCTTTCCCGGATACTGAAAAGAATTTACACTAAATACAAGAACTTTGACTTTGTGGGCGTAGTTGTAAGGAAAGGTGGTAGGCTGGTTATGGAGTCGGTTTATCCTTCAGGTAAGTATAGCGAAATTTTAAAAGATGAAAAGATTAATGAATACATGGAGTATAATTTTAAATTGCCAAAGTTCCGGAATTCCCCCGTATTTTATTATCGCGGTGAGCGTGAAGTTATCATAATCCAGCCCATGAAAGGAGCGGTGCTTGTAGGGGGGGTGGATATAGATAAACTCTCCCGGCTGCTTATTAAGACCAAACCGGAGCCGGAAAGTGAATTTATTGTTTTTGACGAAAACAATAATCTGATTGTAGGGAAGGAAAAAGAAGAACGATTTAGTCCACCCGACACAGAAAAAACCGGGAGGATTACTTTTGCAGATAGTGTTATATATTACGAACCCTTTCCTTTAATAGACGGTTGGCTGGGACTTTCCACCCCGGAAAATGTTATATACCGCAGCTTGGGATACCTTACCCGGTTGCTGATTTTCTTTATAGTTCTGTCAATCGCCGGAGCATTTATTTTGGCCCTCTATTTCAGCAGAAAAGTTACCGTGCCTATTAAAAATTTAAATAAAGGAGCCCGGATACTGGGGGCAGGCAACTTTGCTTACCGGATAGAATTAAATACCGGGGACGAACTTGAAGAGCTTGCTGACGAATTTAACTGCATGGCAGAAAAACTTAAAGAGTCCTATGATTCATTGGGAGACAAAATAAGAATAGCGACCCGGGACCTTCAGGATGCCTACAGCGAGATTGGAGAGAAAAACCAGCAGTTAAAAAAAGCGGACAAGTTAAAATCCGAGTTTCTGGCAAGTATGTCTCATGAGCTGAGAACACCCATAAACGCAATCATAGGTTTTACCTCCCTTATGCAGGAAGGAACGTACGGAGAACTTGCCGATAAACAGAAAGAGACCTTAGACAAAATTATAAGGAATACTAATAATCTGCTTAATCTTATAAATGACATTCTGGACTTATCTAAAATAGAGGCGGGCCGGATGTCGCTACACAAGGAAAAAATCAAAGTTGATAAATTATTAAGGGAGTTGAGTGAGGAATTAAGACCCCTTGCAGAGTCAAAAGGACTGGTTTTTAAACTTGAATCGGAAAGTGATATCAGCTGTAAAAATGATTATACCCGCCTTAAGCAGATAGTTACCAACTTGGTATCTAATGCTATAAAATTTACATCCAAAGGCGAAGTAGTAATAAAAGCAGAGAGTCTGGAAGACGATTATCTCATAACCATAAAGGATACCGGAATAGGCATAAAAGAAGAACAACTGCAGAATATTTTTGACGAATTTGTACAGGCCGACGGATCGGTTACCAGGGATTTCGGAGGCACTGGCTTGGGCTTAAGTATTTCAAAAAAACTTATAGATATGATGGGGGGCAGGATAGATATTGACAGCATCTGGGGGCAGGGAAGCATTTTTAGGGTTTTCTTGCCTTATGAAATAGATTAATTAAAATAAAGATAAAAGAGGTATAAATAAATATGAAAATACTTGTAGTAGAAGATAATCCCGCCACGCAGGAAATTGTACGGGATATAATTGATGATACAGAGTATGAACTGAAGATATGTTCCCGCGGTGATACCGGCCAAGAGCAAATCCTAAAAAAAGAATGGGACCTCTTTATATTTGATATAATGCTCCCCGGCAAGGACGGCTTCCAACTCTTAAAGATTGCAAAAAAGCATCATAAATTTATCCCGGTAATTATGTTTACGGCGCTTAAAGCCAGGGAGAAAAAGATAATGGCCTATGATAACGGCGCAGATGATTTTATAAACAAGCCACTCCACAAATGGGAATTCCTTTCCCGGATAAGGTCGCTCTTAAATCTAAGCTTATCATACAGGCAGCTTGAAGAAACACAAAATATTGTAATAACTCTGGCTAACGCGGTAGAGGCAAAAGACCCTTATACGCGGGGTCATTCCGACCGGGTAGGACATTACAGTAGAAAAATAGCCGAAGTGGTAGGGTTTTCCGAAGAGAAAGCCGAAGATATGTACTGGGCGGGTATTCTACATGATATAGGGAAACTGGCTATACCGATGGAAATACTTACCAAACCGGGAAAACTTACGGCCGCCGAGTACGAGAAGGTGAAAAAGCATCCGGAAATCTCTTACCGAATATGTAAAGACCTGCGAACTTTAAGGAGAGTACTACCTGCTATTAAACACCATCATGAAAGTTGGGACGGAACCGGATATCCCGGAGGGCTTGAAAAAAAAGAGATACCGGTAGAGGCGAGGGTCATGGCGGTAGCAGATGCCTATGACGCCATGACTTCCGACCGGTCTTACCGCAAGGCAATGCCCCGGGGAAAAGCATTAAGTATTTTAAAAGAAGGAAAAGACAAACAGTGGCAGGGAGCTATAGTTGACAGAATTATTGAAATACTGAAGGAAGAAAGTTAAGAGGTATGAGTCGTAAACTTAATTGGGATATAAGCCATATCTTGACCGCCGGACGTTTCGGGGTGTTTATAAAAGAACTTAAAAAAGATCTTGTCCGGACAAAAAAAATAAACGGTAAGCTCCGTTCCGGTATCTCCGCTGCTGAATTCAAAAGTATCATAAGTTATACGGAAGATATAAAACGCAGGGTTAATATTCTGTCTTATTTCGGACTTCTTATGGAAGCTGTTGACCAAAAATCCCAGCAGGCTCGTTTATTTAAATCAAAAGCCGGGGATATGGAAGTATACGCCGCTAAAAAATTAAGAAAGATAGAGCATTGGATAAAAGGCAAGGCGGCAGAAGGAATAAAGAGACTCGATGATAAAAATGCTTCAAGGCTTTTTAAAGCGGCACCGGATTTAACCTATGTGCTTAAATATAAAAGGAAGCTGGCTCGGCATACTCTTTCTGAACAAGAAGAAGATATAATTGCCAATAAAGATGCCGCCGGGCAGAATGCGGTAACGGACCTGAGGGCACTTATAGAAACGGAATTTGAATATTTTTTTAAGCCGGAAGGGTCAAAAAGAGGGAAGACCATAAAAACCCGTGCCGGGCTTACAGCCTACCTCAAGTCATCCTCTACTGCCGAAAGGAAAGAAGCATATGAAACTCTGCTTGAAAAATACAGGGACAACCTCGATAAATTTTTTATAATATACCAGGCAGTGGTAAAAGACTGGGGTTATGAAGCCCGTCTCAGGAACTTTAAGTCTCCCATATCGGTCAGGAATAAATATAACCGGGTATCCGATAAGGCGGTAGATACAGTTATAAAAGTATGCGAGGATAACCGGGGGGTATTTCACCGGTTCTTTAAATATAAGGCCGCAAAGCTGGGGAAGAAGAAACTCTCCCGGTATGATCTCTATGCTCCGCTTGCCGGCAAAGCCGAACCGGATATCCCCTTGAAAGAAGCAAAAGATACAGTCCTTCAGTCCATAGGGGATTTCAGCGGTGATTTCAGAAAAAAAGCGGAAGAAATAATAAACGCAAACCACATAGACTATATGCCATCCCCGGTAAAGACAGGAGGAGCTTTCTGCGCCACAGTTGAACCGGGGATAACCCCCTATATAATGCTCAATTACAGCGGCAGGTACAGAGATATCCTTACTCTTGCCCATGAGCTGGGTCACGGCATACATTCGCTTTACGCATCAAAGCATTCACTCAGCGCCCAACAGGCCCCGCTTCCCCTCGCCGAGACTGCATCGACCCTTGCCGAGACCTTGGTCTTTGAAAAATTATACCGTAAGGCGGGGAGTAAAAAAGAAAAAAGGATACTGTTAGGTGAGAAGATGGGGGATCTTTACGCTACGGTTTTAAGGCAGAATTATTTTGTGAAATTTGAATTGGAAGCCCATAAAAAGATAAGGGAAGGTATTACATCTTCCACACTTTCAGATATTTATTATAAAAATCTGAAGGACGAGTTCGGGCACGCTGTTAGTGTGCCCAATATTTTTAAATACGAATGGGCATATATACCTCATATAGTAAATTCACCTTTTTATTGTTATGCGTATAACTTTGGGGAGCTTCTGGCCTTTTCTCTTTATTCTAAGTATAAGACCGACCCGGGAAAATATTTACCCAAAATAATTAAGATACTTCGGGACGGAGGTTCTGTCTCTCCCCGTAAAGTTTTAAATTCCGTAGGGATTGATATGGAGTCGGAAAAGTTCTGGGAGACCGGTTTTAAAATTATAGAAAGTTGGCAGAAGGAAATAGAGGAGATATAAAAAATGTTTAATATATTTAAAAAGATAAACAATAAAGAGAGTCTTACCGGTAAAGATAAATCAAAAAAAGATGTTGAATTAAAAACTGCCGCAGTGGTGGTTATGGTAAATATGGCTTATGCAGACACGGATTTCAGCGATGAAGAAAGGGGATATATAAAGCAACTCTTGCAAAAGGATTTCAGCCTTACTGCAAAAGAGGTAAAGGATATCATTGAAGAAGCTGAAAATTTTATAAAAGAAGATACAAATAAGTGGAGATATATTAATAAAATTAACCGGGAATACTCAAATGCCTACAAAGAAGAGCTTCTTTTAAAATTATGGAAGCTTATTTATCGTGATGATAAACTCGATAAATATGAGGACAGTTTAATGCATTCAATAGTTAAAATGCTCCATATCCCTCACAAAAAAATGATTGAGCTGAAAGTAAAGGCTATGAAGAAGGAAAAATAATATGCTCGGCTGGCTGATACTTTTTTTTACGGCTATACCTCTTGTTGAACTCAGCCTGCTGCTTTATGTCGGAAAGGCTATAGGAATTTTTTATACGGTGCTTGTAGTTATTTTAACCGGCATTGCCGGCGCAGCGCTGGCCCGACAGCAGGGAATTCTGGTTATAGGAGAGATACAGGACGATTTAAGTATGGGGATTATGCCGGGTGATAAACTCATAGACGGATTTATGATTCTTGCCGGAGGAATATCTCTCCTTACCCCGGGGTTTATAACAGACACCGCGGGATTTTTAGTGCTTATACCTTTTACCCGGGAAAAAATTAAGATAATTTTAAAACGCCTCTTCAGGAATAAAATAGATACGGGGAATTTCATAGTTCACCGCTACTAAAAAAAGAAAAAAAGGGGACGGTTCTATTTTTTAGTGAAGCTATATGATAGTTAACAGAATATATCATAATAACCTAACTTTAATTTTAGTTTTGTAAATTTTTTAACCCAATTTTTATTATAGTTTTTCGAATATTTGAATTTAATTTATTTTTTGTGTATAATTACTATAATTAGCGAGGTAAAAAGATGAGCCAAAATCTAAAAGACAATAAAGCTGAAGATGGGGGGAATTGCCCGATATGCGGTTATTTTGTTGGACTTGCTTCGATCTGCCCCAGGTGCGGAGCGAGAGTCGAAAAACGGCTGGCTATAAAAGTAGCCAGAAAGATAGCCATATTCGGTTCAATACTGGGCATAGTTCTTTTATGGTATGCGGCACTCCTTAAAGAGCCAGAGAAAATTAATATAGGCGATATCTCGGCGACTATGAATAATGCCCTGGTGGAAATAGAAGGCAGAGTTACCAGCATAAATATAAATGAAGAGAAAAATAGCCTTAAACTTTCTGTTTCCGACGGCACCGGCGACGGGGTTACTATTAATGCAATAAATAAACTTAATAAATTCAAAGAAGCCCTCGGTGAAAATATCCCATCTGTAAAAGACACGGTAAGAGTAGTGGGGGCACTTAATGTATCCCAGTCATGGGGCAGCTCAATGTTTCTTTCTCTTCCTTCCCGGTTTAAACTTGTTGAAAGATATGAAATTAAAGATAGAAATATCGGGGATATCTCTGTCAGTGACGAAGGTGACCTTTTCCGCATTGACGCAACTATAAAAGAATATGAACAATTTACCACTAAGAGTGGATATCTACTTAACCGGTTTTTGCTGGCAGATGATACCGGCGAAATTGAGATGGTTCTTTTTTCGTCCGACTTTGAAAGCCTTCCTAAAGAAACCCGCTATGCGCTGACAAAAGAAGGCAGCCGTTTTAGTATGCTGGCTGAGGTTTCTACTTATCGCGGCGATCCTCAGGTGGCTATTAACAATCCTTCTGACCCGGAAAGCATTAAGGTCTTAAGTTCGGCCGGAGGCAAGATGCCGGCAGATATGTCTATGGAACTGAAAAAGATAAAGGCCTCAAAATTAACTTCCGGCAATATCGGGGAATCTTTTAAGGTAACTGCAGAGGTTGAGGAGTCCGGCCTTGGCGCTGGAGGCGTTTATCTTTCCCTGAGCGGAACTAATATAGAGATAATGATAACTTATGACCAGCAGGAACAGATAAGAAATTTTGACAAACTTAACGACGGCGGTCTGATAACGGCTCCTATGAAACTTGTCTCTTCAGATTACGGCCCGGAGCTGAGAATAATTGACGTAAACAGAACAGTAGTTAAGTAGATATGGGCAGCAACGCGCTTACCATAATAGTTTATGTGGTTTTAGGAACTATTGCCGGTTCCATTCTCTGTGTTATACCGGCCCTGCATATATATAATGTTGCCGGAATCGCGGTTGTCTTGTGGATGGGGACAAAATCGCTCATACCTTATTACTCGCTGGCTCCTTTTTTTATGTCTCTTGTAGTATCTTTTGCTTTTTTAAATACTATTCCTAGGACATTTTTAAATACCGCCGACGAATCGGCCGGGGCTTCAATGCTTCCTTCTACGGACATGGTAACCCGGGGTCGGGGTAAAGATGCTGCTCTTATGACCGGAATGGGCACACTGGCCGGGGCTTTTATGCTTCTTGTTTTATATCCTTTTTTCTGGTTTATATGGCCTTATCTTGCCCGGGTTACGGGACCTCATCTTCACTGGCTTCTGGGTCTTATAATTGTTCATTATATAATGAGTGAATGGCCCAAAGGTGCCGGGCGAGGTGATACGATATGGAAAAAGTTTAAAGATGCCTGGCGGAACGTCTTTGCCGGCCTGCTTACATTTACCCTGGCCGGAACTTTCGGCATTATATTTCTTTCCAAACCGATACTGCCTGCGGCAAACAGTTTCCAGAATATAATGCCGGTATTTATAGGTTTTTTCGCCATACCTTCAATTATTCAAAGCTTATTATCTAATTATAATCCGCCTAAACAGTATAATTCAAAATACATAAACGCTGACTGGGGAGATTTTTCTTACGGCCTACTTCCCGGATTTATAGGCGGGATGCTCGCCGCATATCTTCCCGCGGTTACCGCCGGTATTGGAGCTATGCTTGCAGGCCATACTACCAATCACAGGAATCTTGAGCGCACCGAATTCAGGCCGCCGAAAGAAGAAGGGACTATAATTGATCTACATACACCTGAGATGTATTATCGCCAGGAACGGCTCTTTATGATAGCCGGAGGAACGATTAAGATACTTTATTACGTGGGGGCGTTTCTGCTTTTATTTGTCTTAACCGAACTTACCCCCTACGGTACGGGCCGGGGAGGGCTTACTTTTATCTTAAAGCCGGTATTTATTGCCGAACCCGGAGATTTTTTTGTTATGGCCAGCACCATAGTTTTAAGCGCCAGCCTTTCGTTTATACTTCTTACTTATGTAGCTTCGCTGATGACTAAAATACTGACCAAACTGAATTTGAAATTTATATATTTTCTGGCTCTGGTTATGGTCTTTACCATTATTTATATAATAGGCGGCGGGTTAATGGGCATCGGGGTTTCGTTGATAACCGCTTGTATAGGTATGATTCCGGTTTTTTACGGCTGCCGCCGAAGCCACGCCATGGCGGTCCTGCTTGTGCCCATAACTTTAAATATGGCCGGTTACGGTGATTCTATAATACACTTGCTGAGGCTTGCCTGATGAAAGGTCTAACGCATTTTATTTCAGGGGTAGCAGCGGCGACTTTTATTCCCCAGGCTGTGCGTATGTCTATATCCTCGAGGATGGATATAGAGGGTGCGGCTAGTTCTTTTATACTTGTCCTTGCCGGTATGTACGGCATTATGCCCGACACACTTGATTTTAAGTTCGGTCAGTTTTTTGAAATGTCTGATTTTGTCGTGGACCCCGACCCGGAAAACCCTGATCCCGTCCAGATGGCCCGGAAGTTTAAAGAGGCGGTCGAAAAAGCTGACCGGACGGGAGAAGAAGTAAGGATACAGTATTTTCCCACCCAGCTGGGGACAAATAAATGGCGTCAATACTGTATTGTATTTGAAGAAAGCAAGGTTAGTATTCAACTAAATGAGATTGTAAGCACCTCCCAGATTCCTTTTATGGGTACCGCTCCGAAAGGAAAGAGGGTGGGCAGAGCCAAATTCTCACAAAAACTTAAATCCCGTTCGGAGGAGATAGATTGGCTCAATAAACTTATAAGATTTTTAAGGCAGAAACTTAAAGGGCCGGACAGAAAAGGGGGCACCGTTAAACCATCAACTATAGATATACTTTCCAGCACAATGTTCGGCTTAAAAAAAGAAGCTGACGGGAGGATATATTTTAACTGGCTTCCCTGGCACAGAACCTGGAGTCATTCGTATGTTCTGGCAGCCCTTATGTCTCTTCCGGTAATTGGTATCACCTATCTTCTTAATTTAGAGTACTGGTGGCTTTACGGGGTAGTCTCTTTTGTAGGCATGGCCACCCATATAACTGAGGATATGACAGGCCATATAGGAGGCTCGCTTCTCTGGCCGCTTCTTAGACCCCGAACGGAAGGATTTGAGCTTTTTAAAGCCAGCGACCCGAGGACTAATTTTAGCGTAATCTATACAGCGTTCATATTTATAATATTTAACATTGACCGGTTTACCACCCGGCTTATAACCGGCGGTCCCGGTGCGGCTATGCCCTGGTGGCTTTTTCTTCTCCTCTTCTGGATTCTTCCCATGTTTATATATTTTAAAGTAGTCGCAAATATCAAGAAAAAAATTGACGAAAAGAAAAAAAGGATAAAAGAAGAAGAAGAGGAAGAAGACCCCGACGGCATGGGTGACGCTGTCATAGATTAAATTATATACTTTCTTCCCTATAACCGGATGCGTAAATTTATTCACAACATATTACTTATACTTTTGTTGCCGGGTTTATACGGCTGCCGGAAAGAAAATTACGGGATACGGGGACTCAATTCCGGTTCAGGCCCTCGGATTTAACCGGGCCATAACTTGAAGCCCCCATCACGGCAAATCAGGTGGAAAAGATTTCATCAGTAAAATAAGTCCGGAAATAGCGGTAATTTCAGTAGGGCCGTCTGAGTGAGGAGGGGCGAGACAGAGATAGAATAAAGAATTATAAGAGGCGGGCGTTACCCTGTTTCGAATGGATAAAAACGGGGATATAGCCGTTAACCCTCCGGACGCCGCTGAAAAAAATAAAATTTATTTCGGCAGATACGGGCCGATTTTGGAAATAAAAACATCCAGGGCGGTAAGTTCGTTTTCAACGGTTTCCCGGAGCTTTTCGATAAAACCTTCTTCGTGTTTATGTATCCGATAGACCTCGCCGGCGTCAAGCCAAAGCCCTTCGCAGACAGGGCAGATTTCAACTTTTATATTTTCTTTGGTTTCTCCGGGTCCCGGTTCGTAGTTAACTGTCTTCAGCGAGCTGAAGTCGCGGGGGCATTTTTTATCGCTGGTATTAATTTTTCCTGATGCGCCTTTATGCCTGTAGTCAATTTTAAACCAGTCCTTGTCCTTTTTAAACCGGGCCAGCTCGTCCCTGTCAAACCAGAATCCTTCGCATGAAGGGCAGTTGTGATATATTTTGCCTTTTAAAAGCCGGTTTTCTAATTCTGCATCACAGTTTGGGCATTTCATAGAGTTACTCTTCCTCCTTTTATCATAAGATATAGTTATCTGATATGAGTATAAATAAATAGTTGCCGTTGTTCAAATTTTTTGATTCAAAATTAGGAATTGTCCCGGAGTTGTTGGATATGATAAATAATTATGTAAAGAGCAGATTCTTCGTCTGAAGGTTCTCCTTTTGCCTATAGGGCACACAAAAGCCATGCTTAAAACTCAAAAACTCAGCCGACTCATCGGCGGCTTCAAAGAGTTTGAGCTTTTTTTTCAAATCGGACTGACTTATGATAGAAGGACTAAGTTACTAAAATATTTTTGCAACTTAAATACGAAAGAACCGTTTATCCATTATTTTTGAGACAAAGTTAAAATTGAATTTTAGTATAATAAATGTTATAATTTTTTAAATAAGGTATATAGGTTGAAGAGTATAATATATAAGGAGATTTATTGTGGCATATCAAAGAACCAAATATCCTCCATGGAGTTGGTCTTCATCGAGAAAGGGTACTTTCAGAGAGTGCAAGAGAAAATATTATTATAATTACTACGGGGCCCACAATGGATGGGAATCGGACGCTCCGGAGGAAGCCAAGCAGGCCTACCGGTTTAAAAATTTAGATGGGATATATCTTATTCTGGGAAGCGCAGTTCATGAGATAGCGGAGTTTACCTGCAAGATAATTGACAGCACCTCTAAATTACCCGAGGAATCAAAACTAATAGACAAAGTAAGATATCTCCTCAATCAGGCATATACGGAATCAAAGAATCCCGAAGCATGGTACAGGTCCCCTAAACAGAATTTTATGCTTCAGGAGTTTTATTATGGCGGCGGTTTGTCAAATAACCTTATAAAGCAGATAAAAGAAAGAATGAGAAAAGCCGTACCTAATCTTTTAACCTCACAGAGCATAAGCGAAATAGTTAAGGATAAATGCGAAATAAAAATTGCGGAGAGAATGGATACCTTCATGGTGGGAGATACTCCGGTTTACGCCATACCGGACCTTGTCTATAAAGATAAGGGAGGCAGCTGGATTGTTGTTGATTGGAAGACAGGAAAAGAATATGACAGCCATCTGGCCCAGATAACAATCTATGCCATATATATTATGGAAAAATTTAATCTTAAGATTAAGGATGTCAAGGGGAGAGTAGAATATCTCCTGACCGGACGCAGCCGGGACGTAGAAATAACTCCGGAGACGGTCAAAGAAGTCCGTTCGGAGATTGTAGAGAGCATAAAAAATATGAAGGAATACCTAAAAGACGAAACAGAAAACATCCCTAAGAGTAAAGAAAACTTTCCCCTTACCCGACATACAAGGTTTTGTAGGTGGTGTAATTTTTACGAGCTCTGTAAAGAAGAGATAGGGCGCTGAACATGAAAAAGACATTTGTATTTGATACTAACGTGCTTATAGATGAATCAGACAGCATATATGATTTTAACGATAATAACGTCGTCTTGCCCCTGACCGTTATTGAGGAGCTGGGTGGGCTTAAGAAATTCTCGGATGAGAGAGGACACAATGCCTATCGGGTTATACGCAAACTTGAAATGGAAGCTCTTACCTATTTAAAGGGGAAGAGCATCCTCAGCCAGTTTATAATCATAGACGAGGCGCAGAATTTAACTCCACTGGAAGTAAAGACCATAATTTCCAGGGCAGGTAAAGAGACAAAAGTCATCGTTACAGGGGCCCCCAATCTGATAGACAATCCTTATCTTGATCCTTTCTCAAACGGGGTTACTTACCGTGCTGAAAAATTTAAAGGGCAGAAACTATTTGCTCATGTAACTCTCGATAAGAGCAAAGAAGCGAGCTTGCGGGGCTGGCGGCGGAGTTGCTTTAAAAATGGATAACTTAGCCCAATTCTTTTTAAATAGAAGCAAATTTTATTCGAAGCGCACCGCGTACGAGGAATTTAAAAAAGAAAATTATATATCTTACAGTTATCGCCGGGTCCGCCGGGAAGTTCTTGCTTTTGCCGGGTATCTGAAAAAAAGGGGGTTTAACCGCGATTCCAGGCTGGGAATTCTTGCTAAAAATTCAATTTACTGGCCGATTGCTTATTATACCGGCCAGGTTTTAGGTATTCCCGTTGTTCCCCTGGACCCTCTCCTTGCTCCCCGGGATAATATACATTTTCTGCGTCATGCCGGCGCTGATATTTTATTTACAGATTCTGATATATTTCAGCAGATGGACCTCGAAATTGCCCCGAATTTAAATATAAAAGAAGTTATCCTTTCTAACGGAAAAGTATATGAACAAAAGGGGGTAAGCAGCATAGAGAATATAATCAAAGATAATTCTGCGGCGCCGCCTGCTGCCGTTACAAAGGAACTTGAAATTAAAAGGGATGACCCGGCGCTCATTATTTATACTTCGGGAACCACCGGCTCCCCCAAGGGTGTAGTTTTAAGCCACGGGAATATACTTCACCAGGTAGATGCAATCCCCCGGATTATTGAATTTAAAGAGGATGATGTATTTATAGGGATACTCCCTCTCTTTCATATGTTCCCCTCTACTACATCTATGCTGGCGCCGTTTAACTCCGGCTCCAAAGTAGTTTTTCTAAACTCACTTAAAGCTACCAATATTGTGAAGGTAATGAAAGAAAAAAAAGTTACCATCATGATAGGGGTGCCGGCATTATTTGAGTCTCTCAAAAGAGCTATAGAAAGAAATATCGGGAATGCCTCAATTTTTAAGAGGGCCTTTATAAATACTTCCCGGGGTATTTCCAAAGTGGCGTCGGCAATAAATATAGGCTCCCCGGCTCTGCTTTTTAAAAGTCTAAAAAATAAAGCCGGAATGAAGAAACTAAGGCTAATGGTATCCGGCGGCGCGCCCCTAATGCCGAGAACCGGAGAATTTTTCCGGATGCTGGGAATTGAATTCATTCAGGGGTACGGGCTGACCGAAACATCGCCGGTGCTTACGGTTAATTATCGCACGGGGGCAGGGCTTGAATCCGTCGGTCGTCCGCTTGAGGGGGTTGATATACGCCTCAAAGATAAAAATAAAGAAGGTATAGGAAAAATAGAGGTTAAGGGGGAAAATGTCATGAAGGGTTATTACGATAACACTGCAGCTACTGAAAAAGTAATGGATGGGCAGTGGTTTAAGACCGGCGATATGGGATATGTTGACCAAAAGGGCTGTTTATATATTAAGGGAAGAAATAAAAATATTATAGTCTCTTCGGCCGGGAAAAATATATACCCCGAAGAGATTGAAGAGCTCATACAGCAAAGCAGCTATATATTGGAAATAATGGTTTACGGTCGGAGGATATCCCCGGAAAATCCTGCTGAAAAAGTGGGAGCGTTTATATACCCCGATTACAATATGTTAGATATTTACTTTAAAAGAAATAAAATTGAAGAGACAAGCGACAATATAAAAAAAACCATAAAAAAAGAGGTAAAGAAATATACTAAGGACTTGCCCGCTTACAAGAAGATAAAAAACATAAAAATTCAGTCCGAAGAATTTCAAAAAACAACTACCCGAAAAATTAAGCGCTATCTGTATACCAATTCCGAATAATATTAAATCGACTCATTTAGCCGTTACAATCTTTTAACTTACAGCCACTTTACGCAGATATCGGAAACCCGACGATCTTTTTAGTTATTCTTTTTCCTGTTTTACATCTAACATCCGTAAATATTTTCTCCTACTTTCTTCCGCAAATTTAATCTTTGTAAATTTGACCTTTTACATTAACGGTAGCAATGGCCCACTCTTTTTTTTTAAGGTTCTATTTGTAAATTACAGAAATTATTTTATGTTTCCCCCGTACACACGGGAATAGTTCGCATGAAAGAGGTTGAACCTCTCTCATGTTTTAGTTTCCCCCGTACACACGGGGATAGTCCGCAAAAAAGAAAAGATATTTGCAAGATAGAAGGAGTGCCTACACCGGATGTGTATGAAGGGTTGGTAAAGTGGGATAGGAGGAAAAGTGCATCCGAAGGCCCGGGTAAAGAAAAATAGGATAAATATTTAAAGCCAAAAACTGGAATTAAGTAAAGCAGAAACACCAATATTGGTTCTTGGAAGTAACTTTACGGATTTTGACAATTTCCATTAAATTTTATATAAATACTGTAATATGGATATAAGAAAAGAAAATAATATTCTCGCCGTGCGGTTATACTCGGGGGAAGATGTAATTGAGTCATTAAAAGAGGCATTCAAAGCTGCATCGAGCCCTGCGGGAGTTATGATAAGCGCTGCGGGTATGATGGAAGATGTTAAACTTGGTTATTTTATGGGGCGCGGCCACTATAAAGAGAATTTAATAAATATGCCTCATGAGGTGGTCTCTTGCACCGGCAATTTTATAAAATCAGGCGTTGAAGTTGAAATACACCTTCATGTCTCTCTTGCCGACGATGCCGGCAAAGTTTCCGGCGGACATCTGCAGAAAGCGGTTGTTCACGGCACAGGAGAATATTTTATTTTACTGACCGGTATGGATATTAAACGCGAATTTGAAAAAGAGTCAGGATTAAAAGGATTAAAACTATGAAATATGCAGTTATAGAAACCGGTAGAAGCCAAGAAATAGTAGAAGAGGGCAAGACCGTAAGAATAGATGAACTTGACCTTGAAAAAGGGAAGGACTATCTATGGAAAAATGTTCTTTTAGTAAAGGACGGCGGCGATGTTAAAATAGGCACTCCCTATGTTAAGGATTCAAAAGTTAAAGGCAAAGTCAAGGGAATGGTAAAAGGGCCTAAGGTGATAAACTTTAAGAAAAAAAGAAGAAAAGGATATAAAAGAAAGGGCGGTCACCGTCAAAAATACACAAAGATATTAATTGAGGAGATAAAATAGTTATGGCACATAAAAAAGGAAAAGGTTCAACACAGAATTCTAAGGATAGTGCGGGTCGCCGGTTGGGAGTTAAAACTTTCGGCGGTGAATTTGTTAATGCAGGAAGCATCATTGTCAGGCAGAGAGGGACCAAGTTCCATCCCGGATTTAATGTCGGCTGCGGGAAGGATTTTACTTTATTTGCCAAGAAAACCGGAACGGTTGAATTTACCCGAAAAGGAAGAAGAAAGAAAATAATTAACGTAATAGAACAGCAGACCGTATAAGGCGTTCTACAGCAATCATAGGATTGCCCGAGATGTTTACGGATTTTATAAAGGATGAAGCGGTTTATACCGTTTCATTCTTTTGTTTTATTTGAGGTTTTTATGATGCAAAGATTAATAGTTGATATGGACAATGTTATTATTAAGGTAATTTAATTATTTGAGGATAGTTGTAAAATTAGGAACAAAACTTCTCACTGAAAAAAGCGGTCTCCTAAATTTGAAGAGTATGGGAAGAATTATCGGGGAGCTCGGTCAGCTTATGGATGCCGGTCACGAGATCATTATCGTCTCTTCAGGTGCCATCGGAGCCGGCTGCGGCGTGCTACAGATAAGTCCGGATAAGCTCTACCTGCGCCAGAAACAGGCTGTAGCCAGTATAGGTCAGACGGAACTTATGAAAGTATTTAAAGAGTTTTTTAAAAAACAGAACCGGATTATAGGTCAGATCCTGATTACTTCATCTGATTTAAGTTCCCGCCGGAGTTATCTTAATATCCGAAATACCATCTTTACCCTGCTGGATATGGGGGTAGTGCCGGTAATAAATGAAAACGACACGGTAGCGGTAGAAGAATTAAAATTTAAGGATAATGACAAGATAGCAGGGATAGTAACTGCCAAGGTGGATGCCGACAAATTGGTCATACTTACCGATGTGAAAGGGCTATATGATGATAAGGACTGCCTGGTTAAAGAGGTGAAAAAAGTTGACCAAAAGATATATGATTATGCCTCAGGCAAGGGTTCTGAACTGAGCATGGGGGGGATGAAGACAAAGCTACAGACCGCCAAAAAATTAATTAAGTTATGCGGGGCAAATATGTATATTGCTGACGGGACAAAAGAAGGAAATTTAAAAAGTATAGCCGAAGGGAAAAATCCGGGAACAGAATTTATCGCTGGTGATAAAATTATATCTCAGAAGAAAAGATGGATTGCATACGGTTCCGAGCCCAGAGGGAAAGTTTTTTTAGACAGGGGGGCAGTAGATGCCTTGACAGAAAAAAACAGAAGCCTTCTTCCCGTAGGGGTGCAAAAAGCCGAGGGTTCTTTTTCCCATGGAGATTTAATAAGCTGTGTTAATCAGTCGGGCACTGAAATTGCCCGGGGGCTTTCAAATTATTCTTCAAGGGAAGTAGGTAAGATTGCAGGGTTGAGAAGTTATAGAATAAAAGAAAAACTTGGTTATATGGATTACGAGGAAGTTATTCATCGGGACAACCTGGTGGTCATTTAAAATATGTAAGAACTATGAGGAGTATATAATGACAGAGCATAAAAAAGAGTTACAAAAACAGGTTTTTGATATTGCTAAAAATGCGGTCAATGCCTCCCGCCTTATGTCAGGCATTGAGAGCGCACATAAGCGGGAAACCTTAATAAAAATTGCGGATAGATTAGATAAAAAATCCGATGATATAAAATTTAAGAACGAAATAGATATGGAGGCCGCCCGCGAAGACAGCTTGCCAGACGCTATGATAGATCGGCTTATTCTTGACGAGGCCAGAATAAAATCAATGACAGACGGTATAAGGGAAGTAGCTTCACTTGATGACCCTGTGGGGCAAATAATAGAAACCAGGGACCGTCCTAACGGAATTAAAATCGAAAAAGTGAGGGTCCCTCTGGGAGTAATCGGTATAATATATGAATCCCGCCCCAATGTTACCGCAGATGCGGCCTCACTTTGCCTTATGTCATCAAATGTTGTTATACTGCGAGGTGGTTCGGAGGCTTTAAATTCAAATCTGGCCATAGGGCATCTTGTAAGAGATGCGCTCGCCGAGTCCGATATTCCGGTTAACGCAGTGCAAATTATTGATAATACCGACCGGGAAATTATAGGGTATCTTACCACTCTTGCCGGGATGGTTGATGTAATTATTCCCCGTGGAAGCCAGGAGATGATTAATTCAGTTTCGCGGGGCAGTGCCGTCCCGGTTATTGGGCATGGAGAAGGGTTGTGCCATACCTATATCAGCACTACAGCTGACAAGAAAAAAGCCATACAGATAAGCCTTAACGCCAAGGTCCAAAGGCCCGGGGTCTGCAATGCTATGGAAACTTTGCTCGTTCACCGGGAAGCGGCAGAAAAGATATTGCCGGAGTTATGTGAGAAAATGGCGGAAGCAGGAGTAGAGATGAGAGGGGACAAAAAGGTCCGCCGATTATATGATATGACTGATGCAACTAAAAAAGATTGGAGTACGGAGTACCTTGCCCTTATATTGTCAATAAAGATAGTGGAATCAACCGAGGAGGCCATCAACCACATAGAGCGTTACGGTTCAAAACATTCAGACGCTATAATAACCGAAGATAAAGCTGATGCCGAAAAATTTCTCAATGAGGTGGATTCTGCCTCTGTCTATGTGAATGCTTCTACGAGGTTTACCGACGGCAATCAGATGGGGCTGGGCGCAGAGATAGGTATTTCAAATCAGAAACTGCATGCCAGGGGCCCGATGGGATTAAAGGAACTTACTTCATATAAGTATAAGTTAAGAGGTTCCGGCCAGATTCGCAGGTGAGCTATATTATTTACGGGGGGCTTTTTGATCCTGTCCACCTGGGCCATATAGTTATTGCCCGGGAAGCCTACAGGAAGATTAATCCCAAAAAAATTATATGGATACCTTCTGCCGCACCGCCTCACAGAAAAGTTGATGGTATACCAGCCCGGCAAAGAAAAAAAATGTTAGAACATCTCTTTAGAGATATCGGAGAATACGAGGTTTCTTCCGTTGAACTGGATAAAGAACATTCCGGTTATACATCAGAGACAATTAAGATATTTAGTCGCAGATACCCGCAAGAGAAAATATACCTTCTTATAGGAATTGATGAAGCAATAAATTTTAAAAAATGGAAAAACTGGGAATATATATTAAAAAAGGTTTCCTTGATTATCGGAAAAAGGGATAATATTAACGGCAGTATACCGGATGAAGTAAAGTCCGGCGCAGTTATACTTGATAATCCGCTAGTAGATATTTCATCGAGCTGGTTAAGGGAAAGGTTAAAAGAGGGTAAATCTGTAGAGAAATATTTGCCGGATAATTTAGATGAGTATATAAAAGAAAGAGGACTTTACATCTGAAACCATGAAAAAAGAATCCCGGTTTCCAAAGATTATTATATTGGCGGCGGCAGTAGGGGCTCTCTTTATTATAGTCACGGCCTTTAGCACTGTTAAAAGAGATATGCTCTTAAAGAAACGAGTAAATATCATGATTCTGGGAATAAGCGCCACCGACTATGTAAATCACGCTGAAGTTATTAAAGTAGTAAGTTTTGAGCCAGGTACCGGTTTTATTGATGTGGTATCCATACCCCGGGACACAAAGATACCGGTGCCTCATTCTGTAACCTGGAAAAAAATAGAGAAAGCCAATGAGATATACGCCCGCTACAAGCAAGATATAAAAGACGCCGACAAAGTTTTTGAGAAATTCAGTGCCAAACTGGAAAGATTTATGGATAAGAGGCTCGATATAGATTATTATATTCAGATAGACTACAAATCTTTTACCGAAATTGTAGATAGCTTAGGCGGTCTTAAAATAGAAGTCATGCGGCCTCTTGACTACGATGATAACGCCCAGCAGCTTCATATACATATATCATCAGGGATTAATCATTTTGACGGTGAAGAAGCGCTTAAATATGTCAAGTACAGAAATAAGATAACGGGGGATATAGGGCGGCTTGCCCGCCAGCATAAGTTTATTGAAAAGATTATTGAAAAAATAAATTCTCCGTCTATAATAGTAAGAATGCCGAAAATTATTAAAGCAATATTCAGGACTCTGTCCACAAATCTTATCGTCCCGGATATTATGACTTTTATAGATGTCGCCCGGAGCATTGAAATGAAAAATATAAGGATGCAGCAGCTCCCCGGCGAATCGGAAATAAGATGGGGTAAAAGTTATTGGAATGTTGACAGGGAGGGTATGTCTGATCTGCTGGATGTGGTAAATAACTCGAGGTATATTAATATGCCGGAGGCAAATATTGACCGGGAGTCAAGCCTAACCCGGCCTGTCGTAGCCGAGGTCTGGAACGCTTCGGGCAAGAAGGGGTATGCGAGACAGATGACGGATTATCTAAGAAAACGAAATGTGGATGTAGTTCGGTTTGGTAATTACGGGGTTTATAAACGCTACACCCAGATTATTTCCCGTAAAGGTGAGCTTAAGCCCGCCCGGGAAGTGGCAAAAATCATCGGATGCAGGAATATTAAAACTGAACTGGATTCAAGTAGAATGGTTGATATAAATGTTGTTATAGGGAAGGATTTTAAACCTTTATGGACAGAGTAAGAGACCGGCAGTTAACTGAAAATATTATAACTGTTCTTAGAGATAAGAAAGGTTACGATATTATAGCTTATAATGTCAGAGAGCTTACAACGTTTACAAACTATATTTTAATAGTTTCTTTTAATTCACAAGCGCAGTTAGATTCTGTAGCCAGAGAAATAAAAGGGGGTATAAAAAGCAATCCCTATCATATAGAGGGCGACGGTGAATCAGGATGGATATTGATTGATTTCGGCGAGGTTATAGTAAATATTTTTCTGGAAGATGTGAGGAAATTTTATGGGTTGGAAAGATTATGGGGGAAAGCCAAAAAGATAGAAGTAAAAAATGTATGAAATAAAGGTAAGAGACCGGTTGATGGAACTTGCCGGCAATAAAGACGTGAGACTGGATACTCCTCCGGATAATATACCCGGGGATTTATCGACCAATGCCGCTATGGTATATGGATTAAAGCCGCAAGAGTTAGTTGCCGAAATAGAGAAAATGGACTCTATTGAATCGGCCGCGGTAGTGGGTCCCGGATTTATAAATATCTTCCTGACCGATGAAACAAAAAACCGGGAAATTGGAGAGATAGTAAAAGCTCCCGGGGATTACGCAAAAGGAATCGCTGGGGGGGATATACTATTTGAGATGGTCAGCTCAAACCCGACCGGCCCGCTTCATATAGGCCACGGTCGGGGCGCCGCTATAGGGGACGCCCTGGCTAGAATGTACGAATGGCTCGGCTATAAAGTACGTCGGGAGTATTATGTAAACGATAGAGGCCGCCAGATGGATTTGTTGGGGGAGAGTATCTTTAATATTATAAACGGAAAGGCAGCACCCGAGCAGGGATATAAAGGGGATTACATTAAAGATATAGCTGCCGGTTTCGACCCGGCTTTAAATGCCGAAGAATGCGCTCATAAAGCTTCGGAGATTATACTGGATACCCATTTTAAAGTCCTTAAAGAATTTAGGGTGGAATATGACAGTAAATTTTATGAGACAGACTTGATAAGAGCCGGTAAGGTAGAGGAGACGATAGATTTTCTCAAGAAAAAGGGCCTTACCTACAAAAAAGATGGAGCCCTCTGGCTTAAAACCACCACCTACGGTGACGACAGGGACCGGGTATTGGTTAAAAAAAACGGTGAGTTTACTTATTTTGCTTCCGACTGCGCTTACCACAAAGATAAAGCCCAAAGACATAAAGAGGTAATAAATATATGGGGCGCTGACCATCACGGTTACCTAGACCGGTTGGAGGCTTTCTGGGAAGCCGCGGGATTTAAAGAGAATAAAAGGTTAAATGATGTACTCTACCAGCTGGTTAACCTTAAGCGGGCCGGCGAGTTGATTTCGATGTCTACACGGGAAGGTGAATTTGTAACTCTCAAGGAGGTAATAGACGAGGTGGGGACGGATGCAGCAAGGTTTTTTCTGCTTATGAGAAATTCCGATACTCCGCTTGATTTTGACGTTGAACTTGCTAAAGAAGAAAACAAAAGAAACCCGGTATATTACGTTCAGTATTCACATGCCAGGATTTCTTCCGTATTTAAAAAAGCAGGAGTTAAGCCCGGGGAGGTTGATCCGTCTGCGGCCCGACAACTGGGAAAAGAAGAAGACCGCCTGATTAAAATGGTGGCGCATTTTCCTTATATTTTAAGTAAATGCGTCCAGTTAAACGCCCCCCATCTTTTAACTGAATACCTTCGTGATACGGCTACGGCGTTTCATAAATATTACGATACAGTAAAGATAGTGGGAAGCCGCAAAGAAAGAGCCCGCCTTGCATTGATAATGGCTGTAAAATCAGTAATTAAGAACGGCCTGGAGCTTGTAGGGGTCAGCGCCCCTGACAGGATGTAGTATGAAGATAAGGTGGTACGGCCAGGCAAACATTCTTATTGAGTCAGTGCAAGGGATTAATATCCAGTGCGACCCTTATGACGATACCCTGGGGTATAGAATCCCGGATTTTAAACCGGATATTGTAACGGTCTCCCATAATCATTTCGATCATAACGCCGTTGAATTCATCGGGGGAACGCCGGAAACCGTAAGAGAGCAGGGAGATTTCGACATCAAAGGAGTAGATATAAAAGGCGTCGGGGTTTATCATGATAAAGTAAGAGGCAAAAAGCGGGGCAAAAACATAGTTTTTAAAATACACATAGACAATATGGATTTTATACATATGGGAGACATAGGCCATACCTTAAGTGAGGAGACCGCCCGCCGTCTAAAGCCGTGCGATATAGTCGCGGTTCCGGTGGGAAGCCGTTATACGGTAGAAGGAAAAGATGCGGCAGATATAGTCCGGAGCCTTTCGCCGTCTGTTGTTATACCTATACATTATGATACCCCCTCAAACAGAATAGGA
The DNA here is from genome assembly GCA_023660015.1 of Elusimicrobia bacterium LH_S2. Classification (GTDB taxonomy): domain Bacteria; phylum CG03; class SLGR01; order SLGR01; family JAGXOG01; genus JAGXOG01. Next base: position 25,190 of record JAGXOG010000005.1, read on the forward strand.
CTTAATAGCGCAGATGAATTTTTGAAAGAGTTCATGGATGTAAGACGCTCACGGTACTGGCAGGGCAGCAGGAAGGACCTTAAAAAAGAAGTCGTAATTGAAGTATTAATGGCACTGGGGGAATTTAATCCTGAGTAGCAATAAATTTAATCCGGAGATAGATTTACAGAGTATAAATAAACAGCTTGCCGAATTAAAATCGGAGATAGATCATCTGCGGCGCGAGCGGCATAAAATATTAGGCGAAGAAGAAGAAAGGATTAAGAAAATTATAAATATAGAAATCAAGAAGATTACTGAATACGTTGAAAATTCATTAAAAGAACTCTCCGCCCAGAGTTCGCTTCAAATAAGCCGTCTCTATGACGAAGGTAAAAAAGTCGGACAGAAGATAGATAAAATTTCCGAAGAAAAAGTCGTAAAAAAGGCTACCAGTTCTATTGAGGATATGGGAAAACAGGCCCAGCGGCAATTGACCGGCAATGTAAAAGAGCAAATTGAGAAGGAAACCAGTCGTCTGAGAGTGGGTATTAAAGAAGCTGAGCAGAGAGCCATAAGGGACGAACTTACTCATGTGTTCAACAGGAGATATTTTATACCGGCCATAAAGAAAGAGATGAAAATAGCAAAGAGGTTAGAGGAAGATCTATCCCTAATTATTATGGATATTGATAATTTTAAAGGTATTAACGATACTTACGGTCATCCTGCCGGGGACAGCGTATTGGCCGAGGTGGCCGATATCCTTAGGGAACACAAAAGAGCAAAAGATACACTGGTCAGATACGGTGGGGAGGAGTTTGTGATAATATTCCCGGCCATGGATAAAGCCGCCGCATATAAGGCAGCCGAGAGAATAAGGATAGCCGTAAATAAATATATCTTTTACTGGGAAGGAGAAAGTTTTAGTGTTTCACTTTCTATAGGAGGAGCGGCATTCCCCAAAGATGCGCAAAATTACAGCGATTTGCTTCAAAAAGCCGACAAAAAACTTCTTGAAGCCAAAGAAACCGGGAAAAATAAGACAATCTTTGTTTGAATTTAAAGATAAATTATGGTATATTTCTAAATTACAGTTATTTTTAAGAATAATGAAATTAGTCAGTAAAATTAAGAAGTGAGAAGTTTTAAAAAATATATTTGATGAATTAGGATATAAAAATGGATAAGAAAGTTAAAGTTGAACCATCAAAAAAATTAACAGAACTGCCGCCGTATCTTTTCGGAGCAATAGATGTATTGAAAAAAGAAGCGCGGAGCAAGAAATTAGATGTAATAGACCTGGGTATGGGCAATCCCGATATTGAAACCTCGGCCCATGTTGTGGAAAGACTCTGCGATACGGTAAAAAACCATCCTAAAACCCACCGGTATCCCCAGGCAAAAGGTATGCCTAAATTCCGCCTTGCGGTAGCCGACTGGTATAAGAAAAAATTCAATGTTGATCTTAATCCGGAAAACGAAGTTCTTGCCCTTGTGGGGTCTAAGGAAGGGGTGGCGCATCTCTGTATGGCTTATCTTGATCCCGGGGACACGGCCCTGGTAACCAATCCATGTTATCCGGTACACAGAAACGGTATAATCCTGGCCGGCGGTCAGCCATATGATATTCCTATTTCCGAAGATAATAATTATATACCGGATTTAAAAAAGATTCCTGCTGAAGTAGCTTCCAAGGCAAAATTAATGTTTATAAATTATCCCAATAATCCTACAACCGCGGTTTTAGAAGATACAAAATTTTTTGAAGAAGTCGTTGAATTTGCAAGTAAACACAATATTGTTGTCTGCCAGGATTTTGCTTATTCAGAGATTACGTATGACGGATATAAAGCGCCGTCATTCATGGAAGTAGAAGGGGCAAAAGATGTGGGGATGGAATTGCACTCATTTTCAAAAACGTACAATATGGCCGGATGGCGTGTCGGTTACTGTGTGGGGGGGAAAGATTTAATTAAACCGCTGGAAAAGATGAAATCATATCTTGATTACGGGGTTTTTACGGCCATACAGCTTTCGGGAATTAAAGCCCTCAAAGGACCTCAGAAATGCGTCAGGGAGACAGTGAAAGAATACCGTCGCCGCCAGAAAAAGTTGGTAGACGGATTAAATAAGATAGGTTGGAGCGCAAAATTGCCTAAAGCGACTATGTATCTGTGGATGCGGTTGCCTGAAAATTTCAGAGACATGAATTCGCTTGAATTTGCCGAACTTCTTATAGAAAAGACAGGTATTGCGGTGGCTCCCGGCATAGGTTTTGGCGCTTACGGAGAAGGGTTTGTAAGGATTGCCGTGGTCACTCATTATCAGAGATTTCATGATGTTTTGCTGAGACTTAAAGAATTTTTAAAGGAGGGTCCTCCAAAATGAATATTATAAATATAGGAATTGTCGGCCTGGGCACGGTGGGGGGAGGCACCTATGAGATTTTAAAGGCAAATAGAGAGTCTATTTCAAAGCTTGTCGGAGGGGAAGTAAGAATAAAGAAAGTATGTGACAAAAGAGAAGAGTTAAAAAAAGAGCTGGGCATAGATGATAATATTTTTACCACGGATTATGAGGATATAATAAATGACTCGGAAATTTCCCTGGTGGTAATTTTAACAGGCAATAAAGATATCGCCTATGAGATAATAATAAGATGTTTTAAAAAATCAAAACATATAGTTACGGCCAATAAAGCTTTGCTTGCGCTTAAGTGGAAAGAGATTTTTAATGCAACAAAAGAAAATAATTCTCTTATATATTTTGAAGCCAGCGTCGCCTCGGGAGTGCCTGTAGTACAGGGTATAAATGAAGGATTGGTTGCAAACGACATTAAGAGCATTAAAGGAATATTAAATGGTACAACTAATTATATACTTACTAAAATGAGCCGGGATTATTTAACGTTTCAAGAAGCCAAAGAAGCTGCGGTAAAAGTCGGGTTCGCAGAACCGGATTCCTCGGAAGATATAGAGGGGTACGACGCCGCTTACAAAATTTGTGTCTTGGCTAATATAATTTTTGACCATCCTATAAATTTTCGGGATGTATATGTAGAAGGTATCAAGAATATAGAACAGGTTGATATCCAATATGCCTCTGAGATGTTTAATCTTGATTTAAAATTACTGGCAGTAGTTAAAAAACATAAAGATAAAGTTGAAATAAGGGTTTATCCGGCGCTTCTTGAAAGAGACGGTATGCTCTCAGAGGTTAACTATGAAAATAGCGGTATGCTCGTAGAGGGAAATTATGCCGGACCGGTGATGTTTTACGGTAAGGGAGCGGGTAAATTCCCCGCCGCCTCGGCAGTCATGAGTGATATTATATACCTTGCTCAGAAAATAAACTACAACATTGCCGGGAGAATTCCTTATGTTAATACCGATATTTCCGGGGAGATGTCGGTTGAAGAAATTGATAATCTTAAGTTTCAGTATTATATAAGGTTTACAACAGTAGACCGCCCGGGTGTTCTTTCAAAAATATCAGGAATTCTTAGTGATAATAGGGTTTCCATAACCTCTTGTTTTCAGAGAGACCATGGACGCGGCCCGGAGGTTCCAATTCTCATGGTAACCCATTTTGCAAAAGAAGGGGATTTAAAGAGGGCATTAAAAGAAATTGATTCCATGAATATTATAAAAGCTAAAAGTATTTATCTGCGCATTGAAAGTAAAAATGAGGAAGAGATAAAGTAATGAAAGAAATAAATAAGCAAATTGGAGTTATAGAAAGATATACTCATATTTTGCCGGTAACGGATAAGACCCCGATAATAACTTTATCTGAGGGATCTACGCCTCTTATAAAGGCCGATAATATAAAAAAAATGTTGGGAGTTAATTTTAATATATATTTAAAATACGAAGGTTTAAATCCCACTGGTTCATTTAAGGACAGGGGGATGACAGTGGCGGTTTCTAAAGCCGCCGAAAGTGGAGTCAAAGCGGTTATCTGCGCTTCTACGGGAAATACTTCCGCTTCCGCTTCAGCCTATGCAGTACGCGCCGGGCTTAAATCTATAGTAATTATACCTGAAGGAGCTATTGCGCTGGGTAAACTTTCCCAGGCTTTAATTCACGGGGCAAAGGTAGTTGCTGTTGAGGGGAATTTTGACCGCTGCCTGGAAATTGTGCGGGAAATATGCGAAAACTATGACGTAGAACTGGTAAATTCCATAAATCCCAACAGGATAGAAGGCCAAAAGACTGCTGCTTATGAAATAACAGAAGCCCTGGGGGATACTCCGGATTATCAGTTTATGCCTGTGGGCAATGCCGGAAATATAACGGCTTACTGGAAGGGCTATAAAGAGCTCAACGAGACAAAAGCTTTAAATCTTCCGGTAATGATGGGCTTCCAAGCGGCCGGTTCGGCTCCGATAGTTGAGAAAAAGTTTATTAAGGAACCTAAGACCATAGCAACAGCTATAAAGATAGGTAATCCTGCCTCGTGGGAGCAGGCCGAAACGGCGCGAGATGAATCCGACGGAGTCATAGACCGTGTAACCGATGAAGAAATTTTAGAAGCCTGGCAGGATCTCGCCGAAACCGAAGGGGTATTTGTAGAACCGGCGTCGGCCGCATCGCTTGCCGGCTTAAAGAAATATCTGGATAACGGAGATTTTAATCCTGCATACAGCAAAAACGTAGTATGTATTTTAACCGGGCACGGCCTGAAGGACCCCGACCGGGCGGTAGAAACAGTATCCCGTCCCCCGGTAGTATCTGACAGCGTAGATAAAGTAGTAAAGTGTACCGGGATAAAATAGTGAAACCTTTTAAAGTAAAAGTTCCGGCTACGGTATCTAATATAGGGACCGGATTCGATGTTTTGGGTTTTGCTATAGATCTTTTTTTAACTATTGAGGTTAAATCCGGCGAAGGTAAATTTTCAATGGAGGGAACCGCATCGCAAGTAGCCGGTGAAAATAATGCCTTATCTGAAGCTTTTAACGATGAATCAGAAAAGGTGGGAGGGAAGTATCCGGCCGTAGATATAAGAGCTAAAAGTAATATACCTCTAAAAATGGGATTAGGCTCCTCAGCAGCCGCTCGGGTAGGGGGAGTTATGGCTGCCGCCAAAGTTTCAGGTAAAGAGCCGGATATTTCTTATGTCGCCCGCCGGGCTGCGCTGCTTGAAGGGCATCCTGATAATGCCGTCCCGGCCACAGTCGGGGGATTGACCGTTTCCAATTTTACTGATGAGAAAGAGTTATATTTTAACAGGCACAGAATTAGAACTAATTTAAAGATAGTACTCGGTATTCCGGATATTCAGGTTGACACCAATAAAGCCCGTGCGGCATTGCCGAAGAATATTAGTTTTGCGGATGCGGTTTATTCAAACAGCCGTTCTTGCCTGCTGCTTTCTGCACTTATAAGCGGACGTAAAAAGTTAATTAAAAATTCTGTTCAGGACAGGCTGCACCAGCCGTACAGGAAAAAATTTATACCCGGTTTTGACAAACTGGTTAAAAAAACATACGAGGCCAAAGCTCTGGGCACTGTAATAACCGGATCGGGACCGGCGGTAGTTTCGTTTACAGAAAAAAAAGATTCAAAAGAAGTAGCTAAGGCTATGGCTGCAATATGGAAAAAAGAAGGTATAGCATCGACATATATGATAAAATCAATGGTAAATTCCGGAGCGGAATTTTATGAGTAAAAGAAGCAATATTGTAGTTCAAAAATACGGGGGAACTTCCGTTGACGACGCGGAAAAGATAAAAAGAGTAGCTTCCCAGATAATAGAAAAGAAAAAATCCGGAAAATCCGTGGTTGTCGTCGTCTCTGCCCCGGGAGATACAACCGATAATCTTATTTCTATGGCAGCCGGCATCTCTCCCGACCCGGAAATCCGGGAGATGGATATGTTGCTGGCTACCGGAGAGCAGCAGGGAATAGCTTTAGTGGCCATGGCCATTCACGAGCAGGGATATAAAGCAATATCGTTTACCGGACATCAGGTGGGGATAATAACGGATTCGGTTCATAGCCGGGCAAGAATTAAGAGCATAAATACAAAAAAAATCAAAAAAGAATTGACACAAGACAATATAGTTATAGTCGCCGGTTTTCAGGGAATATCACCGGAGGAAAATATCACTACCCTCGGAAGAGGCGGCAGCGATTTAAGCGCTGTAGCTCTGGCGGCGGTCTTAGATGCCCATGTCTGTGAGATATATACGAATGTGGGCGGGGTTTACAGTACAAACCCGTCGATAGTTCCCGGAGCTGTAAAGATAGAAAAAATAAGTTATGATGAGATGCTTGAACTTGCTTCGGCCGGAGCAAAGGTTTTGCAGTCCCGCTCTGTGGAGATTGCCAAGAAAAACAATGTAAGGATAGATATAAAATCAAGTTATATCGATGAACAAAAAAATAGCGGTACAATAATTATGAAAGAAATAAAAGATTTAGAGCAGGTAGAGGTAAGAGGGGTTACCCTTGATAAAAATCAGATCAGAATGTCTATAGTAGGAGTTCCCGACCGGCCGGGTATAGCTGCCAAAATTTTTGGTGAGCTGGCCGAAGAAAATATAAATGTGGATATGATAATACAGTCCTCGGCGCATGAGACAGGCATAAACGATATATCTTTTACGGTTAACCGGGAAATGCTTAAAAGAGCGGTAGAAATATGCGGCCGCATAAAGGATGAACTTAAAGCTCGGGATATTATAACCGATAAGGACGTCGCTAAGATATCAATAATAGGCGTAGGGATGAGAAGCCACGCAGGGGTTGCCGCCGGAATGTTTAAACTTCTGTCGGATAATAATATTAACATAGAAATGATTTCTACTTCGGAGATAAAAATATCCTGTGTTATTAATTCAAAAAAAGGAAAAGCAGCGGTTAAAATATTGCATAAGGAGTTTTGCGAATAACGGAGGCATTTAAATGGGCAAAAAAATATTTATATTTGATACAACTTTAAGAGACGGTACTCAGGCGGAGGGGATTTCACTTTCAGTGGATGATAAGTTGAAAATTGCCGCTAAACTTGACTGGTTTGGTATGGATTATATAGAAGGCGGCTGGCCGGGTTCTAATCCAAAAGACGAGAAATTTTTTGAAAGAGTAAAAGACCTTAATCTAAAAAATTCTAAAATGACGGCTTTTACTTCCACCCGAAGAAAAAACATGAAAGCAGAAGATGACATAATACTAAATAAAGTAGTTGCTTCCGGGGCGGCTGTGAGTTGCCTCTTTGGCAAGTCATGGGATTTCCATGTAAAAACCGCACTTAATACTACTTTGGAGGAAAACCTTAAGATGATAGAAGAGTCAGTGCGTTATCTTAAAGAAAAAGGAATGGAGGTTATATATGACGCGGAACATTATTTTGACGGTTATTTTAATAATCCTGAATATGCCCTGAAGACTATAAAAGCCGCTGAGTCCGGGGGGGCCGACTATATATGCCTCTGCGAAACTAACGGAGGAAGATTGCCTGATGAGGTGGCCGCTGTTGTAAAGAAAGCAAAAGACGAAGTCAGTGTTAAACTGGGTATACATGCCCATAACGATTCGGAAGTAGCTGTGGCTAATTCTATCGCCGCTGTCCGTGAAGGAGCTCTTATGGTCCACGGAACAGTAAACGGATACGGCGAGCGCTGCGGAAATGCAAATTTATGTTCGGTTATACCGAATTTACAGCTTAAACTGGATTATGAATGTGTAGCCGGCAGCGGACTTGAAAAACTTACGGAACTGTCGAGGTATGTCGACGAAATTGCCAATAAGATACCTGCTTCGCATAATCCTTTTGTCGGTCATTCGGCATTTGCCCATAAAGGCGGAATACATGTCAGTGCGGTGAGGAAAGATTCATCTACGTATGAGCATATTGAACCTGATTCTGTGGGCAACAAGAGGAAAATACTCATTTCCGAACTGGCCGGAGCCAGTAATATTAAGTTTAAATCAAAAGAGTTCGGAATTGATTTTACAGAAGATTCCAAAGAAGTGGATATCCTATTGAAAAAAATAAAAAAGAAAGAAGACGACGGATATTACTATGAAGGGGCAGAAGCTTCGTTTGAGTTAATTATGCTCAGACAGTCGGGAGTTAAAAAGAAATTTTTTGAATTAGAAGGGTTCAGAGTTATAATTGAAAGTGATTCGGAGGGCGAGCTCAGGAGTGAGGCAACGATAAAAGTAAAAGTTAACGGGGTAAAAGAACATACTGCCTCAGTAGGTAGTGGCCCGGTTAATGCTCTGGATAACGCAATGAGAAAGGCCTTAGAAAAATTTTATCCTGAACTTAAAGAAGTAAACCTTACAGATTTTAAGGTTAGAGTTATAGATGCCAGGCAGGGGACTGCGGGAAAAGTCCGGGTTTTAATTGAGTCCAGCGACAAGAAAAATGCTTGGGGTACCATAGGGGTCTCGGAAAACTTAATAGAGGCTTCCTGGGAAGCGTTGGTGGATAGCATAGAGTATAAATTGCTTAAAGGATAGTAATATGTTCAGCAAAAAACAGACAAGGTTAATTTTGTTGTTAACAATAATTATCACGATTTTAATAAGTGTTATAGGGCTCAACTGGAATAAAAAAGAAAAAGAGGTCAGCGAGGGCAAAGCGGTTTTAAACAAACCCACTTATATAAAAGAAATAAAAAAACCCGCTCCGGGGGCAGTTAAAGAAAAAGAAGAACCTGACCGAAAAGATACCGGTGGTCTAAAAGATGAAGGAAGTTCAATAATATTTGATTAAATTAGAGAGGTATATTTAATATGCGAAGCGACAAAGTTAAGAGAGGGCCTGACAGGGCGCCGTCCAGAGCGTTGCTATACGCTTGCGGTGTAGATGATAAGGAAATATATAAAAAGCCGTTTATCGGGGTGGCAAACAGTTTTTCTGAAATTGTACCTGGGCATATAAATATGCAGCGGTTGGGGGGCGCCATAGAAAAAGGGGTCCACGCCGGTGGGGGTATATCTTTTAAATTCGGTATACCGGCAATTTGCGACGGGATAGCCATGGGGCATAAAGGAATGAGATATTCGCTTCCTTCCAGGGAGCTCATTGCTGATTCGGTGGAGAGTATGGCTATAGCTCATAGTTTTGACGGGCTTGTTCTTCTAACCAGTTGCGATAAAATAACCCCGGGTATGCTCATGGCCGCCGCCAGGTTAAACATACCGGCAATAGTAGTTACTGCCGGGCCCATGATGGCCGGTAATAAAAACGACAAGAGGTTATCTTTGGTTCGGGATACATTTGAAGCGGTAGGCAACTACGAAGCGGGGAATATATCAAAAGACGAGCTGGAAAAACTTGCTTTAAATGCCTGTCCCGGCTGCGGTTCGTGTCAGGGCCTGTATACCGCTAATACCATGAATTGTCTCACCGAAACCATGGGAATGAGTCTTCCCGGTTCCGGGTCTTCGCTTGCAGTCTCTGCTAAGACCGAAAGGCTTGCTTACAGAAGCGCAAAACGAGTAGTTGAATTAGTAGAAAAAGATGTTAAACCCCGTGATATCCTTACCAAAGAGGCTTTTCATAATGCAATTGTGGTGGATATGGCTGCCGGCGGCTCGACAAATACGGTTTTGCATCTTTTGGCTATAGCCCATGAGGCCGGGATAGATTTAAAGATGGAGCTTTTTGATGAAATAAGCGCAAAAGTTCCTCAGATTCTAAGTTTGAGGCCGGGTGGGGAGTATTTCATGGAAGATTTAGAATATGCAGGCGGCATTCCCGCTGTTTTAGGTCGTCTCACGGATTATTTAAAAGATAACCGGACGGTTTCCGGCCGTCTCATAAAAACTATTGCCTCCAAAGCAGAGGTAGAAAATATTAATGTAATAAGGGCAAAGTCTAATCCCTGGCGCTCTTCGGGAGGGCTTACTGTTCTCAAAGGTAATCTATGTCCGGATGGTGCTGTGGTTAAGGCCGCGGCGGTAGATGAAGATAATATGGTAATATCCGGTCCGGCAAAAGTTTATGACAGCGAAAAAGCAGCTCTTAAAGCAATCAGGGCCCGCGAAGTTAAAAAAGGGGATGTGGTGGTCATAAGATATGAGGGGCCGGCCGGAGGGCCGGGAATGCCTGAGATGCTTAATCCTACATCTCTTTTAGCCGGCATGGGGTTGGAAAAGGATGTGGCACTGATTACCGACGGAAGATTTTCCGGGGGAACCCGGGGACCCTGTATCGGTCATATATCGCCTGAAGCTGCCGCCGGCGGAGTAATAGCGGCTATACAGGATGGGGATATTATTGACATAGATATTAATAAAAAACGGCTCGATGTAAAATTGATGAAACAGGAAATAAAATTGAGAATGTTAAAAGTTAAAAAACCAAAAAAGAAAGTCAGCGGATGGCTGGCCCGGTATTCAAAGCTTGTTAAATCAGCCGATAAAGGGGCTATATTACAATAAGGAGATAATAAATATGAACGGTGCTAAAATTATACTGGAGTCATTAAAAAAAGAAAAGATAAATAAATTGTTTGGTATATGTGGAGGTTCGGTAATACCGCTTTTTGACGAAATATATAAAGATGACGATATAGAGTTTATACTTACTCGTCATGAACAGGCCGCCGCGCATATGACCGACGGATATAGCCGGGCTACAGGCGAGGTAGGAGTCTGTGTGGCCACATCGGGCCCGGGAGCTACTAATTTAGTTACCGGTCTGGCCACGGCTTATATGGATTCAATACCTATGATAGCGATTACCGGGCAGGTAGCAACGCATCTTGTAGGCAATGACGCTTTTCAGGAAGCCGACACTACCGGGATAACACGTCCGGTTACCAAACATAACTATCTTGTAACCGATGTTAAAGACCTGGCATCTACAATTAAGGAAGCTTTCTATCTTGCCCGTTCGGGCCGCCCGGGACCGGTACTTATAGATATTCCGGTGGATATTCAAAAGGGTTCGTGTAAGTTTACTTATCCGGAAAAAGTAAATATCAGGGGATATAAACCAAAGACAAGCGGCCATACAAAGCAGATAAAGGCAGCGGTAAAACTTATCAATGCTTCTAAAAAACCCGTTGTATACGCCGGCGGCGGAGTTATAATATCCAAAGCATCAAAAGAGTTAAGAGCTTTTGCGGCTAAGGGAAAGCTCCCGGTTACCACTACATTAATGGGGACAGGGTCATATCCTGCGGACTCCGAACTTTCATTGAGTATGTTGGGTATGCACGGAACCTACTTCGCCAATCATGCTATACAGAATTCGGATTTAATAGTGGCAATCGGGGCAAGATTTGACGATAGGGTTACCGGCAGAGTTAAAGATTTTGCCAGGGGAGCCAAGATTATTCATATAGATATAGATCCTACTTCTATTTCCAAGATTGTAAATGCCGATCTACCTATAGTAGGCGACTGTAAAATTATACTTAAAAAGCTGACCAAAGATATTGAAACAAAGAAACGCTCAGGGTGGCATAAACAGATATCAAAATGGAAGAAAGAGCATCCGATAAGTTATAAGAAAGATAAAAAGTTAAGGCCCCAGTATATAATTGAACAGTTATACGAAGCGACTTCGGGAAAAGCTATAATTACCACTGAGGTAGGCCAGCATCAGATGTGGGCAGAACAGTTCTATAAATACAATGAACCGGGTACTTTTCTTACTTCCGGGGGGCTGGGCACGATGGGATATGGTTTTCCAGCGGCAATGGGTGCTAAAATGGGTAAACCTAAGAAGACCATAATAAATATTGCCGGCGACGGTAGTTTCCAGATGAATATACAGGAACTAGCCACCTGTGTAATAAATGATATCAATGTTGTCAATGTGGTTCTTAATAATAATTATCTGGGGATGGTTCGGCAGTGGCAGGAACTCTTTTACGACAGGAGATATTCGCAGGTATGCCTCGGTAAATCCCATAAAGAACGCGTGCCGGATTTTGCCAAAGTGGCCGAAGCTTACGGGGCTAAAGGAATAACTGTATGCAAAAAAGAGGAAGTTATGCCTGCAATAAAAGAAGCTTTAAAATATAAAACAGGGCCCGTAGTCATGGATTTTATTATTGAAGAAGAAGAGAACGTCTATCCTATGGTTCCGGCCGGCGCCGCAATAGATGAGATTCTCGTGGATATGGCGTAAGCAGAGTAAATATTAAAGAAAAATACGGAGGATGCGATGAAGCATACTATTTCTGTTCAGGTAGAAAATAAATTTGGGGTTCTTGCCCGTATATCGGGGCTTTTCAGTGCCCGGGGGTATAATATAAATTCTCTGGCGGTGGGGGAAACCGAAGATCCGGAAATTTCCAGGATTACTATTGTAGTTCACGGCGACGAATCTGTTTTAGAGCAGGTTACCAAACAACTTAATAAACTTCCGGATGTTATAAAAGTAAAAGATTTTTTAAATTCCGATATAATTAAAAGGGATCTTATATTGATTAAAGTGTCGGCAAATAAAAAGGTCCGGCCCGAAATTATAGAGATAGCAACAATTTTCAGGGCAAAGATAGTTGACGTAGCTAAAGAAAGTATTACTATCGAGGTTACCGGAGATGAAGATAAAGTTAGTGCTTTTATGGATTTAATGAGACCGTATAAGATTAAGGAAATTGTAAGGACAGGTGTGATTGCCATTGAAAGAGGAGGCAAGTAAATGAGTGCAAAGATTTATTACAAGGATGACGCGGATTTAACTCTGCTGGAAGGGAAAAAAATAGCAATTATCGGTTATGGCTCTCAGGGCCATGCCCATGCTTTAAATCTAAGGGATTCGGGGGTAGATGTTATTGTAGCGGATGTGGAAGGTTCACCAAACTGGAAGGAGGCCGAAAAAGACGGTTTTAAACCGGTCAGTGCAATAGAAGCTGCCCGGGACGAAAAAGTTGCCTGGATTCAGATGCTGGTGCCCGATACGATTCAGAAAAGAGTTTATGAAGAGATAGAATCAGAAATAAAGAAGAAAGACGAGTTAGTACTGGGATTTTCTCACGGATTTAACATAAGGTTTGACCAGATTCTACCTCCCTCAAACTGTGATGTGGTTATGGTGGCGCCCAAGGGTCCGGGACACCTGGTAAGAGACGTATTTGTTGACGGCAAAGGTGTGCCGATGCTTATAGCTGTTGAAGAAGACCATTCCGGAAAAGCTCTATCTATGGGGTTGGCCTACGCTAAGGGCATAGGAGGAACCAGAGCCGGAGTTATTGAGACAACTTTTTCAGAAGAGACAGAAACCGACCTTTTCGGTGAACAGGTAGTTCTTTGCGGAGGGGTAATAGAGTTAATTAAGAAAGGTTTTGAAACACTTGTAGAGGCCGGGTATCAGCCGGAGATTGCTTATTTTGAATGTCTTCACGAATTAAAACTTATAGTTGATCTTATCCAGGATAAGGGAATAGCTTATATGAACTATTCAATTTCAGATACTGCCGAATACGGCGAGTATTCACGGGGCGATAGAATAGTTACCGAAGAGACCAAAAAAGAGATGAAAAAGATCTTAAGTGAGATAACTTCGGGACAGTTTGCCGAAGAATGGATTCAAGAGAATAAAAACGGTCGGCCTGTATTTAAGAAAAAACAGAAGGAACTTAATGGTCACCTCATAGAAAAAGTCGGCAGAAAATTACGGGGAATGATGGACTGGCTGAAATAATGCTATCCAATTAAGTATGGAAGAGATAATTATATTTGATACTACCCTCCGGGATGGTGAGCAGTCTCCCGGGGCGAGCATGAATATAGCCGAAAAGATACAAATTGCCAGGCAGCTGGACCGGATGAAAGTTGATATAATCGAAGCCGGGTTTCCTATAGCCTCTATAGGCGATTTTGAAGCTGTCCGGGCGGTAGCCGGAGAGGTGAAACATTCGGCTGTTTGCGGTCTTGCCCGTGCCCGAAAAAAAGATATTGAGAGGTGCTGGGAGGCGGTTAAAGGAGCCCGCAAGCCCGTCATACATATATTTATGGCTACAAGCCCTATTCACAGGGAAGCAAAGCTTAAGAAGTCCAAAGAAGAGGTCTTAAAAGAAACTGTTAAGGCGGTAAAGTTTGCTTCGTCCTTATGTAATACTGTCGAATTCTCGGCTGAGGATGCGACCCGTACTGAGATTGATTTTTTAAAAGAAGTAGTAGTGGCTGCAGCCGGTGCCGGCGCAAAGACAATAAATATTCCTGATACTGTGGGATATACGATGCCTTCGGAGTTTAAAAATATCATCCGGGAAGTTGTTGATGTCTTACCCAGAGATATTATTGTCAGTGTTCACTGTCACAATGATCTGGGAATGGCTTCTGTAAATTCTCTAATAGCCATACAGGCCGGCGCCTTGCAGGTTGAATGTACCGTAAACGGAATAGGTGAAAGAGCAGGGAATGCTTCTATGGAAGAGATAGTTATGAGCCTGACTATCCGCAAGGATATATTTAAACGCAGAGTCAATATAGATACTACCAAGATATATCCGGCTTCCTCGCTGGTCTCAAGGTTGTCGGGGATATATATACAGAAGAATAAGGCAATTGTCGGGGAGAATGCTTTCCGCCATGAAGCGGGGATACATCAACACGGAGTTTTGCAGGATAAACTTACTTATGAGATAATGACACCGGAGTCAATCGGCAAAAAAGAGGAAGCCCTCGTACTGGGTAAACATTCCGGTAAGCATGCGATAATACAGAGATTAAAAGATTTGGGGATAGATACACGGAAAGTTAAGATAGATAATCTCTTTGTGAGTTTTAAGGAATTGGCTGATAAAAAGAAAGAAGTCTATGATGATGAACTGCTTACTTTAGTTAATGAACAGTTGGGGAAACTAAAAAAGATTTATGAGATAGATTATATACATACGGTCTCGGGCACAAATACCGTCCCCAGCGCTACGGTGAGATTGAAGATAAATAAGAAAGGGAAATCCGAAATGAAGGAAGAAGCATCTATAGGAGACGGGCCGGTAGATGCCTCTTACCAGGCTATAGGTAAATTGATAGGAAGAGTTTTTATACTTGCCGATTACCGCATAAAGGCGATATCCAAAGGCGGTGATTCTATGGGTGAGGTAACCGTAGGTATAAAGGAAGATGATTCTTCGGCAGAAATACACGGCCGCGGCGCTTCCACTGATATAATAGAAGCTTCGGCGATGGCTTATGTGGAGGCAGTAAACAGGTTGATGATACTGAAACAACAAAGAGAGCAGGTATAAATGAAATGAGTTTGGGAAGAAAGATATATTTAAAAAGTGTCAAAGATAAAAAAAAGTTAAAACCGGGGAAGTTTATTGAGATAGATGTGGATTTAATACTTTCCAATGACATCACTACACCGCCAGCCATAGATGCTTTTAATCAGTCGCAAATAGGAAAGATAAAAAGCCCTGAAAAAGCTGTAATAGTAGCTGATCATTTTACCCCCAATAAAGATATTGACTCTGCCGAGCAGGTTAAAAAAGTGCGTAATTTTGCACAGGAATGGGAACTGAAATTTTTTGGCGCCGGTTGTGGAATCGAGCACGCTCTTCTTCCGGAAAAAGGGCTGGTAGTCCCCGGAGACATTACCATAGGGGCGGATTCCCATACCGTAACTTACGGAGCGCTGGGAGCGGTTGCTTCCGGGGTAGGGTCAACGGATATTGCCTACGCTTGGGTAACGGATAAGGTCTGGTTTAAAGTGCCGGAAGCAATCAAGGTTATTTTAAAGGGGAAGTTGCAACCTCATGTCAGCGGCAAAGATATAATTCTTTATCTTATTTCCTTAATAGGAATCGACGGGGCTTTGTATAAGGGGATGGAGTTCTGCGGGGAGACTCTCGAAGAACTTTCTATGGAATCCCGATTTACAATTTCCAATATGGTAATTGAGTGCGGGGCAAAGTACGGCATTATGGAGCCGGACGATAAGACCATTAAATATGTTGAAAAAAGAGCACAGCGCCCTTACTTGCCGCTGCCGGACAAATATTCTATAAAAGAAGACAATGATTTTGACGAGGTTATGGAAATAGATTGTTCGTTAATTGAGCCCCAGGTGGCTTTTCCTTCTTCACCGGCTAATTCATATCCGGTAAGTTCTATACAAAAAGTTGAAGTTGACCAGGTGGTCTTAGGATCATGCACCAATGGTCGGTGGGAAGATTTTGTAAAAGCATCTAAAATAATTAAAGGCAGAAAGGCAAAAGAAGAACTCAGGTTTATCGTTATCCCGTCAACTGCCGCTATATATAAAAAGATGGCAGACGAAGGGCTCTTGAGCGTATTTATAGATGGGGGAGCAATAATATCGCCGCCTACCTGCGGACCCTGTCTGGGAGGCCATATGGGGGTACTGGCCTCCGGGGAGAAAGCATTATCTACTACCAACAGGAATTTTGTGGGAAGAATGGGGCATAAGGATTCCGAGGTTTACCTGGCAAATCCTGAAGTTGCCGCCGAGACCGCGGTAAGAGGGTATATAAGCGTTCCCCAGTAAAAGAAAGGGAGAAGTTATGAAAAACAGACATACAGCGGGAGTAATAATATATATAAAAGATATAAAGATTGAGGGGAATATTTATACCCGGAGTGAATATACGCGGGGAAGAATAAGCGATGCCTTAAACAGTAATAAAAAAAAATTTCTGGCGGTAACGGATGCAAAAGTTTCTGATTGCGCAACTTCAAAAGAACTTGATGTAAAAGATGTTATGTTTGTAAATAAAAATCATATACTTTATGTTAAACCAAAGAGTCAGTCAAATGAGCAGTAAACAAAAATTAAATATAAAAGGCAGGGCTTTTAAATTTTCAGACAGCGTAGATACCGATCAGATAATCCCTGCCAGGTTTTTAGATACTTCAGACCCAAAGATACTGGCTTCGCATTGTATGGCCGGGGTGGACGATGAATTTGCGTCAAAGGTCAAGCCCGGGGATATAATAGTTGCAGGTAAAAATTTCGGTTGCGGCTCCTCCCGGGAGCATGCACCACTGTCCATAAAAGGATGCGGTATCAGCGCAGTTGTCGCAGAGAGTTTTGCCAGGATTTTTTTCAGAAACGCAATAAATATAGGGCTTCCCATAATTGAGTGTAGTGACTTTAATACTAATACCGGAGATGAAATATCTATAGATCCTGAAAAAGGGCATATTGAAAATATTACTACCGGCGATGTAGCGTCCTTTTGTGAATTTCCCGAGTTCCTGTCAAAGATAATTGCCGCCGGCGGACTTATGGAAAAAGCAAAGGAAGGAAACAGCGGTGAGTAAAAATTACAAAATTGCAGTAATACCCGGAGACGGTACCGGGCCTGAAGTTATACGGGAAGGCCTTAAGGTTCTGGATGCGGCTTCCCGAAAGTATGGTTTTACTTTAGAATACAATAAATATAATTACGGGGGGCAGCGTTATATTGAAACAGGCAAAGTTTTAGGCGACCGGGATGTGGAAGGATTAAAAAAATATGATGCAATTTATCTGGGGGGGATAGGTCATCCGGATGTAAAACCCGGAATTCTTGAAAAAGGGATATTGTTGAAATTGCGCTTTGACCTGGACCAGTATATAAATCTTCGCCCGGTAAAGCTATATGATAATGTTAAAACTCCCATAAAAAATGTCGGCCCGGAAGAAGTGGATTTTACGGTTATCCGTGAAAATACAGGCGGATTATATACCGGAGTGGGGGAATTTAAGGATAAGGGCACAGAAAATGAAGTAGCCGTGCAATCTATGGTTTATTCCCGCAGGCAGGTTGAAAGATGCGTGAGATTTGCTTTTGAGTATATAGAAAATCTTCATAAAGAGAAACCGTGGAAGGGGCTTACAGAGAAAGAGAAAGAAGATGGCTATATAGGAAAATTAACTTTATGCGGGAAGACCAATGTTTTAACTTATGCGTACGATCTGTGGGAAAGGGTCTTTAACGAAGTTGCCCGGGAGTACGATAATATAATAACGGATTACAGTCATGTCGATGCCATATCTATATACATGGTGGAAAATCCGAAAATTTTCGACGGAATAGTTACCGGCAATATGTTCGGAGACATAATAACCGATCTGGCTGCTGTTATCCAGGGGGGGATGGGAGTGGCGCCCAGCGGCAATTTAAACCCGGAGGGCGTTAGTATGTTTGAACCTGTACACGGCACGGCGCCTGCATTTGCCAGAAAAGGTGTCATAAATCCGGTGGCGGCAATTCTTACCGCCCAAATGATGTTAAACCAGCTGGGGCAAATAGAAGCCGCTTCCGCTATTGAAAGCTCTGTCAAAAGCACACTAAAGAAAATGAAATCCATGGAGGTAGGCAAGATGGGGCTTGCGACTTCTGAAGTCGGAGATTTAATAGCAAAGGGTATCTAACTAATATGAAAAATAAAAAGTATAACGTAGCTGTAATAGGAGCTACAGGAGCGGTAGGGAAAGAAATGAGGAAAATCCTTCAAAGCAGAAATTTTCCCGTAGGTAAAATAAGGTATATGGCATCTTCACGGTCGGAAGGGAAGGTCTTAAAGTGGAAGGATGAAGATATCCGGGTCGAAGATTTAGAAAAAGCGGATTTTTCAGGTATTGATATAGCTCTTTTTTCAGCCGGCCGACGGCGCTCTAAAAAGTTTGCTCCCCGTGCGGCTTCTTCCGAAGCGGTAGTGGTAGATAATTCCAGCGCATTTAGGATGAATAAGGAAGTTCCCCTGGTGGTTCCGGAAGTAAATCCCGAAGCAGCGTTAGGACATAAGGGTATAATTGCTAATCCCAACTGTTCTACTATTCAGATGATTATGGCCTTAAAACCCATATCTGACGAAGCGGGTATAAGACGGATAGTTGTCTCGACTTACCAGTCGGTTTCTGGCGCAGGACTTAAAGCTGTCGAAGAACTTATGCAGCAGACGCGTGATTTTCTGGAAGGAAAAGAAGTTAGATGTGATATTTTTCCCTACCAGATGGCTTTTGAGTGCATACCACAGATTCCTCAGTCGGATGCTTTCGGCGAAAATGGATATACCTCCGAAGAGATGAAGTTATTAAACGAGACCAGAAAGATACTTGAGGACGACTCTATAAGAGTTACCATGACCGCTGTCCGGGTTCCGGTTATCGGCGGCCATTGTGAAGCTGTAAATATAGAAACTATAAAGACCATTAAACCGCAGCGAGCCCGAAAACTTCTTTCCGATTTTCCCGGAGTAACGGTTATTGATAAACCTAAGAGACAGAAATATCCATTGGCAAATATCGCCTGGGGCAAGGATGATGTATATGTGGGGCGCATCCGCCGGGATGAATCGATAGAATGCGGATTGAATATGTGGGTTGTGGCCGACAATCTCAGGAAAGGTGCGGCATTGAATGCAATTCAGATTGCCGAACTCCTTATAGATAAAGAGAATATATAGTAACTGCAATTTATGAATATTGCTCACCGGTTTTTGCTCGGAAGATATTCCGGCAAAGAATCTTTCTTTTCAAAGATAGATCCCCGGTTGAAAATATTTTCTTTAGTAATAATTTCGGCGTCTTTATTGAAAATAAATTCTGCTGCCGGGTTTATCTTGCCTGCCGGGCTGCTTTTAGCGATAACATTAATTGCCAGGTTAAAAATCAAACTACTTATAAATGGTATAACTCCTATTATATGGCTTACCGTATTTACATTTTTGCTTCATAGCGCATTGCCTCCCCATGATATTAATACTGCAGTCGTAGTTTCGCTTAGATTAGTATTGCTTTTTGGGTGGGCGTCTGTAATTACCGCAACCACAAAAGTTATCTCTCTGGGGCGTGCTGTTGCTTGGTATCTCACTCCGCTTAAAATCTTTGGTTTAAATCCTGCCGATATAGCCTTAACATTTACTTTGGCCATACGGTTTTTCCCCTTAATATTAGAGGAGGCCGAGGCAGTTATAAAGGCACAGAAATTAAAAGGCTCCCGCTTAAAAGTTAAAAAGCGGTTGGAGGTGTTTGTGACAGTTTTTTTTATCAGGGTCTTTAACAGAACTGAAAAAATAGAGGAGACTATGCAAAACCGTGGTATAAATTCCGAAACTATGAATAATTTACAAAATACTATCAGCAGCAGTGTCTTGGCAAATTTATTTATGTTTTTATTAATTTCTGTATATCTATATATTATAGGAAGACTTTATATATAAATTTTAGAGCCCGGGTAGAATATGACAGAACAAAGTATTTCGGGTGGCAAACTCAGCCGGGCGTTAAGACTGTTCAGGGAGAGATTGAAAAAGCGCTTAAAGTTATTGAAACACAGGATATATGTATAAAATATTCAAGCCGCACGGACCGGGGGGTTCATGCTCGCGGTCAGGTTATAAGTTTTGATATAAACAGGAATATTTAAAGCGGCCGGCTTGCTTACGCGCTTAATTCCAAAACCGACGATGATATAATTATAAAAGATTTAAAAGAATGCTCTCCGAACTTTAATCCCCGTTACGATATCAAGTATAAAATTTATAAATACAGGATACTTAATAGAATATTAAACGATTATATGCTTAAAAGTTTTGTCTGGCACGTAAATTATAAATTAGATAGAAGTTTAATTAGGGAAGGTCTTAAAAAACTCGAAGGCAGGCATGATTTTAAAAATTTTTCTTCCGGGCATGAAGGTAAAAAAGAGACTAAGATAGTTATACAGGAAGCAGGTTGTCTTATGCGGGATGACAATCTTATAATTATATCAATTAAAGCAGAATATTTTTTAACCTATATGATATGTTACCTGGTAGGTTTTATAGATGCTGTGGCAAGCGGAAAGGAAACGCTGGATAAATTAGAGAAGCTGCTTAAAGGCGATGGGGAATTATCTGATTATTGCGCCCCTCCGCGCGGGTTAGAACTGACAGAAATTAAATATAGGTAGAATCGGGATTCCCCCGCAAAGAAAATTTGCTCATGATTTGTATCTACGCTGACGTTGCTGCATTCGCTCATCTCCATTTAGGAGTTGCGAAGCGTCAAGAAAAACAGTCTAAATGACTGTTTTTTAGCGAAGCACACTCGTTTGAAGCGTCAAGAAAAACAGTCTAAATGACTGTTTTTTAGCGAAGCACACTCGTTTGAAGCGTCAAGAAAAACAGTCTAAATGACTGTTTTTTAGCGAAGCACACTTGTTCGCTTTCCTTCGAATCCAAGATTATATGGTGCCGAAGGTGGGATTCGAACCCACACAGGAGAACCTACACGGTCCTGAACCGTGCGCGTCTGCCAGTTCCGCCACTTCGGCATAAAAAAAGTATAAGTGAAATTAAAATTATTGTCAAGGCAATAACTTTTTGTTATAATATTTTTTTATGATTAGAAAACTATATCATATTTGGGGTTTGATATTCCCCGTTTTAATCTATATATTTTCAAAAAAGCTCGCCGTATATGCTGCAGGGTGTTTTTTTATAGTTATATTTATATTTGACCTCACCCGCCTTTTAAACTCAAAATTTAATTTATGGGTATTTAGAAAAATAAAATTTATGTTAAAATCCAGGGAGTTTTACTCTTTTTCGGGTAGCACGTATTTTTCAGCCGGAGTCCTGCTGACTCTTCTGCTTTTTAAACCGGATATAGCTGCCGGAGGCATAATATACTTATGTCTGGGGGATCTGGCCGCTGTTGCATTCGGGGAAAGATATGGAAAAACATCTTTTGTCGGTAAGACATTGGAGGGAACAGCAGCTTTTATTGTAGTTACTTTTATATCTATAAGCATATTAAATATTTTGGGTTTATTTAATTTTAATTACCTGGGTATATCCACCGCAGCTGTTTTATGCGGAATAATTGAGCTTTTGCCTCTTAAAATTGATGATAATTTTTTGTTGCCTGTAGCGGGGGCTTTCCTGCTTAATCTACTGGGTTAATATGAAAGATATTTTAATAACCGGGTCTAACGGTTTTATCGGGAGTCATCTTGCCGAAAGATTGATTGATGAAGGCCATAGGGTCTTTTGTATGATAAGAAAGACTTCGGATACTACATATTTGAAGGGATTGAATATAGAATACACTTATTGTAATTTTATGATTCCTGACACACTTCCCAGCGCTGTTGAAGGCAAAGATGAAATATATCATCTCGGAGGTGTCCTCAGAGTGGCAAATAAAGAGCGATTTTACGATGTAAACAGTTCTGGCACCCGCAATCTCGTGAATGCGGTTAATAAGTATAATCCGGATATTAAAAAATTTGTATATGTTTCTTCGCAGGCCGCCGCCGGTCCTGTGGGGAAAGGACCGGTATCTGATTACGGCAAGAGCAAAAAGATGGCTGAAAATGCAGTAAGAGAAATTAAAAATTATGTTATAGTGCGTCCGGTTCCAGTTTACGGCCCACGAGATAAAGATTTTTTAGCTCTATTTAAGATGGCCCGCAGTGGAATATTTTTAAAGCCCGTCCAATCTGGAAAATTGAGTTTTATACACGTAAAAGATTGTGTTGAGGGGATTGCTTCCACTATGCCCGCAGAAGAAAAATTTCTAAGTGACGGTAATGTCTATAGCTGGCAAGAAGTTGCAAATATTCTGAAAAAAGTTATAAAGAAAAGAGTGCACATTATAGTTTTGCCTGTTTTTTTAATGAAATTAGGGGGGGCTATAGGTACAACAGCATCTAAGGTTACGGGCAAGCCCGTAATTTTAAATAGTGACAAGGTAAGAGAAATGTTAGCGGATTGGGGGGTTAATGTTAATAGTAAGGCCGGCTATAGTTTATATGACGGTTTTTTGGATACATTCGACTGGTATAAAAAACACGGGTGGTTATGAGTAAGGAGATAACAATATAAAAGTCAAGTGAAGTTAAATAATTCAAAAAAGACATAAATCTCCTGTTTCCGCTGAAACGGATTTTAAAAACAGATATAAACATTAGAACTTTGACAATTAAATAACGCATACAATTAAAAACATTTGCGAGAAGGGTAGTTGGGCATCAAAAGTGCTCCCCGGTGAATCTCAGTATATAATAACCCTGGCGATACGGACTTCCCTGAAAAGAGGGAGAGGTCGAACAAACTATCCGAAATTAGCTGAGAAGGGAGGGTATCGAAACTCCTTACCGAAGTTGTCCTGATAAAAGGACAGAGCTTAAGGAAAAATGTCGGATTACCCTCCTTCTCGGCAAACAGATTCAATTGTAGTGTTAAATAATTAATCATAGATTTAGTTATTTGAAATTAGGATTTAATTTTACATTAAATTTATTCTCAATATCTTTTTTAATTTTATTTAAATAATTATCTTCGGAAACTAAAAGATTCGAAGAAAAATTAGACAGTTTTTTGATAATAGTTTTATAGCAGGAAACAATGGACTCTTTTTCATTAAGGTTAAGATAATCTCTTACAGTAGGTGGATTGAAGAAAGATTCGGACTTCATCATGGCAAGAGATACTCTTACGAATTTGGAGCCAACAGCGAAGTTGACACAGCGAGGATGTTTGCCTCTATCTAAGAGTCTTTGACCGAAGGCAGCAAAATAAGGGCATCCTTTGTTACCTCTGGATTTTA
>JAGXOG010000060.1 GCA_023660015.1 Elusimicrobia bacterium LH_S2
TACTATATCTCCGATGGTTCCGGAGGATTTTTTACCATCGTCAATATATTTTTCCATTTCTTCTTTTTCCCGGCTGACGATAAGGTCTTTTACGCTGACCTCAAGCTCTTTTTTCCGCGGGTTATTTTTTATTACCTTAGCCTCTATTTTTTCTCCCTCTTCGAGTTCCTCTCTGAGATCTTCTATCCGGTCTTTAGAGAATTTTGAAATATGGAGATAAGCTTCAAGCCCGTTTTCCATCTCCAATTGAGCTCCCGAGTGCTGAACTTTTATAACCTTTCCTTCAAATACGGAACCTTCGGGATAGTCATTATAAGGATTATCTTCCAGGTGCTTGAGACCGAGGGAAATTTTCTGTTTGTCAACGTCCATACCGAGGACTTTAAGTTTTATTTCGTCGCCCACGGAAACTATTTCTGACGGATACTGAATAACCTTATCCCAAGTCATATCAGAAATATGAAGCAGTCCCTCCACTCCTTCATCTAACATAATAAAAGCTCCGAAATTAGTAATATGGCTTACTTTGCCCTCAACTACAGAACCCTTGGAATAATTCTTTTTTACTTCTTCCCATGGGTTAGGCTCGGACTGTTTTACACTTAAAGCCATTCTCTGGGCTTCCGGCTCTATATTCATAATTTTAACTTTAACTTTATCGCCTTTGGCGAAAAGATCGCCGCCGTGGTTTAAATTATCCGTCCAGGAAAGTTCTTCCAGTCTGGCCAACCCGTCCACTCCTTCTTTTACATTAATAAATGCTCCGTAGGAAGTAATGCCGGTTACCTTTCCTTCCACTTCTTCGCCGGCGGAAAATTCTTCTTCGATATTTTCCCACGGGTGCGGTTTAGTCTCTTTCAGACTCAATGCCACCCGATTGGATTTTGGTTCAAAGCTTTTTACTTTTACTTCTAATTCTTCGCCTACTTCCAGAACATTTTCGACTTTATCTACATGTCCCCAGGATATCTCGCTGATATGCAAAAGACCGTCTATTCCTCCGATATCTATAAAAGCTCCGAAACTCTTTATACCCGAAACGGTGCCTTTTATAAGTTTGCCGGGATAAAGCTGGCCGAAAAGTTCTTCCCGCTTCCTGCGGACGTCTTCTTCAATTGCTTTTCTCCAAGAGACAACTATATTTCTTTTGCCCCGGTCATATTCTATTATCCTGCAGGGCACTCTATCTCCAATTATAGAATCAAGATTTTTAACCATGGGATATCCGGCAAGCGATGCAGGCATAAAAGCCGAAACGCCGTCTAAGCTAACTATGAGCCCGCCTTTTACACGCTTTTTAATGTCAGCGTCGATAACCAGATCATCCTCGTATGCCTTTTCCATATCCCTGAGTTTGTGTTCCTCTTTTGCCCTTTTATTAGAAAGTATTATGGGATGCTCAAAGTGCCGGGGTTTTTTAATTATATATACTTCTAATTTATCCCCCACTTTAATTTCTTTGTCTTCAAACTCGGAGAGTTTGACCATTCCTTCTGATTTTGAACCGATGTCAACAAGAACCCTGTCATTATCTTCCTCAATCTCCATTATCGTACCGGTGATAATCCTATCCTGCTGCAGATCTTCAACTTGCGAAACAACCTCCTCCATACTTAAACTTTCTTTTACCATAATTACTCTACATCTCCTCTTTTATTAATTTTTGTTTTTTTCTTTATATTTTTTTATTTTTTCTTCAATCTTTATGACCGTTTCTATCGGTGTAGACGCTCCAGTTATTATACCTATTTTTTTAACATTGTTCAAATAGGCAGTGTCAATCCCGGAACTGTCTTCAACGTGATATGTTTTTGTTATCTCCTTTGCCCGCTCAAATAATTTTTTTGTATTAGAACTGTTCTTACCTCCGACTACCAAAAGCAAGTCGATTTTATTTGCAATTTTTTTAAGCTCCTGCTGCCTGATAAGCGTCTCCTCACAGATTGTATTGTATATCTTAATTACATCTGCCTTTTTAACCAGTTCCCCTATAATTTTAAAGAATATATCTTTGCGAAAAGTTGTCTGGGACAGAATACCGACCTCTTTTTTATATTTTAAGGCCCGGGCCTCTTTAATGCCGGAAATAACTTTACCGTTTCCATTTGCCCGGGAAAGAGTACCTTTAACCTCCGGATGGTCCGGAGCCCCTACTATATAGACCACTTTAAACTCTTTCGAAAGGTCCCTGCATATCCTGTGAGCCTGCTTGACTTTCGGACAAGTGGCGTCAATAACTTTAAGCCCTCTCTTTTTAATTTCTTCTTCCTGACCGACAGTAATCCCGTGGCTTCTTATAAGTACGGGACTATCGGTTTTAACTTCTTTTATATCTTTGACGGGTATGATATTTATCTTCTTTAACTGGTTTACCACCACGGGATTATGAATTAATTCTCCTATGGAATAAACCTTACCGCTTTGAGCGGCCTTTTTGGCAATATTTACTGCTCTTTTAACTCCGGAGCAGAAACCGCAGGTATCGCCTCTTATAATTTTGTAT
>JAGXOG010000061.1 GCA_023660015.1 Elusimicrobia bacterium LH_S2
ATTCAGTGTTTCGTCTATTTTATCCTTTAGATACTTTTTTCTATCGTACCAGTTCTTCCCTTCTTCCTGATCTAATGGATAATTAAGCGATTCCTTAGCCAATTCAACTTTATAATACTTACGAACTTCCTCTAAATTATTTATTATTTGGACAACTTTCTCTTTTTTTGGCTTAATATCTGATAATAAGCGTTTTAATTTACTCAATTCTCTTTTCAATTTCGCTCTCTTTGAAAATAGATCATTACAGTTTGGTTTCTTAACGGTAACTGTAACAGTATCCTCTCCGGTTACTCCTTCATATTCAGCTATAGCGGTAAAGTCATAATCACCCTTTTCATGTATAGTCAAATCTGCTGGCTGTTGTGTAATATTCGCTGGGACAGGGTTATAAACAGGCTTTTTATTCTCAACGGACCCTTGCGGAGGCTGTGCCCATATTTCGTAAGCCACAAGAATTACAGCGTTTGCCTTGCAAGTAAAATTTACTGAAAGAGGTGCGAACCCTTCTGGCGGAGTTGCGCCATTATGATCAACTTTAACGTTAAGATCAACATTAACTTCGATGACCTCCGGAGGAATTACATCATCTGTCCTTATAAGTTTTGGTTCCGAAAGATATTCTGCGAAGCCGCCCGGAGAAAGGACACTTGTGTGTCGTTTCTCAGGCTGAGCACACTTGTTCGGAGCCACTCTCTGCAATAAAAGTAAGCATACCGAATACAGCTATCGTAGCAACTACGAATTTCCGCCAGCCACGACGCACATTGTTTTTCATTTTTATTCTTTTCTTTTTCATCTTGTAGATTTTATCATAATTACATAATCCCGTCAATTTTTTTCATCTGACGGTTCTGAAATATCTGTAAAACTCCGCAGCAACTTCGGAACTTTTAATGAGTACCGAGGCCTCATTGTTCAACGCAAACGCTGTATATGTCCAGTTATGTGAGCCGATAACAGTAATATAATCATCAATTATTACTAATTTCACATGTGTAACTGTTCCAGCGGAATCAAAATGAACTTTTATCCCTTCTTTTTCAAGCATTTCCCGGGCTTTCATACTTTGCTTATTTATATAACTGTCTTTATCATTTATTTCAAGAATGACTTCCACTTCGACGCCTCGTTTATGAGCTTCAATAAGTTTCTGCAAAACTTTATGAACCGGATGATATTTACTATCACCGGGCTGAATGCAATACATTACAATATAAATTGATTCTTTTGCATTTTGAATAAACGAAGTAATCTCAGTATCGTATTCTTTGTCAAACAGCGGCTTTACCGAATCTGCTGAATATGAAAATACTCTTGTGGTTAATATAATAACTGCAGATATAACTAAAAATACTTTACCAATTATTTTCATAAAAATACCTCAAAAACTTTCTCGCAACATTCTTTGACTTAATTAAAACTGAACCTTCATTTTGCGAACCGTCTACCGCGGTTTTCGACCAGTTATGGTTCCCTATTATCGTAAATTTTCTGTCAACTACAAGAAATTTATCATGAGTTTTTAGTTTTGGGTTGCTTAACTTAATATTAATTTCTGTATTGCTAAGCCACCTATATACTTTCATATTTTCCCACAGTATAAAATTGTTTTCCGCCCGCGTCCTTTCCAGAAGAATTTTTACCCTTACTCCCCGCATGCGGGCATCTATAAGTTTACGGACTAAAACATTTACGGGGTTTCTTTTGCTTTCTCCCATATTGACAAAAAACATAACCATATAAATTGATTCTTCCGCCCGGTCTATAATATCCCGGGCTACATCATAGTATTCTTCGTTTAAGAGTGGTATTACTTCGGGCTTTGGAAGGTTATCTTTATCTGCGTCTGAATTTAATTCTTCCCGGGGTATTTCCTTGTAATTATATTCCGGAGGGGCAGGTATATTATTTTTAATTTTTTCCAAATCTTTTTCTGAATTAATTTTATAATTTTTACCGTCTGTAATTATTGTGATTGTCGCGTTGCAGGTTTCTTTGAGGTTTCCATTTTTAAATAAGAGGGTATTGTATAAATAATTCTTAAACAATTTTACATCTCTATCGGTATATTTCCCCAAAACTTCTTTTAAATTTTTATCCGCTCGGGATTCCGGTTTTGTATAAAGCAATCCAAATTCAGGATTTACGACATCTATAAATTCCGGGCTGCTGCTTCTGATAGAACCATGGCTGGGAATTTTAAGGATAGTGCTTTCAAGTTTTTTTCCATGCGTCTTAGAAAATTTCTTTTCTAAAGGTTTTGTGATATTTCCCGCAAACAGGAAACTTATTTCTCCATAAGATACTTTTATGACATTTTCTTTATCCGGTTGGGTCTTTATCTCTTTTTCCGGCAGTTTTAAAACTTCTATTGTAACTCCGCTGTCCAACTTAATAATATTATCCCGGACAGTATAGTAAG
>JAGXOG010000062.1 GCA_023660015.1 Elusimicrobia bacterium LH_S2
GTGGTTTTTCGCAGTAGGTATATTGGGTAAAAACGGAGCGTTCATAAGGCTTCGAATCCCGGCATTAAAAAATGGAGCGGGCGAAGGGATTTGAACCCTCGACCCTCACGTTGGCAACGTGATGTTCTTCCACTGAACTACGCCCGCTCTAGCTTGAAATAACCGCCAGGGGAATTTGTCTTTTCTACTATAATAATTTCTTAAGAATTTTTTGTCAACTATCCCTGTCAGGCATCTAATATTTTTATTCCGGGCAACTCTTTGCCCTCAAAAAATTTAAGGCTGGCACCGCCGCCGGTGGAAACATGGGAGAGTTTATCTTTGCCGAACCCCAGTTTTTTTATTGCCGAGACAGTGTCTCCGCCCCCTACTATGGAAGACGCACTTCTGGCTGTGGCCTCAATAATTGCCTTTATTACTGCCTCAGTTCCCCCGGAAAATTTTTCTTTTTCAAAGATTCCCATCGGGCCGTTAAAGATTATCGTGGAAGCAGATAAAATTTTATCTGCATAATGTTTCCTTGTCTTTTCGCCAATATCTACCCCCATCATACCCGGCGATATATCTTCATCTTTTGTATTCTCAACCTTTTTTGGAGTTTCAAAGCTGTCCGCAATTACATGGTCTGCCGGAAGCTCAATTGAAGTCTTGCTTTTTTTTGATTTTTTAAGGATATTTTCCGCAGTTTCAAGATTGCTTTCGTCAAATAATGAATCGCCTATTTCATTCCCTTTTGCTTTAAGCAGCGTATAGGCCATACCTCCTCCTATAAGAATAATATCGGCTTTATCCATCATATTCTCTATTACCGGAATTTTGGTTTCCAGCTTCGCCCCTCCCAGGCATACCACGAACGGATATTCAGGATTGAGAGCTTTAGAAAGATAATTAATCTCCTTCTGTAAAAGTCGGCCGGCATACGAAGGAAGCAGTGAGGGTACCCCCACTATTGAGGCGTGTTCTCGATGGACAGTGCCAAAAGCCTCCTGGACAAAAACATCTGCATATTCGGCAAATTTCCCGGCAAGTTCATCTGAATTTGATTTTTCCCCGGGGTCAAACCTGAGATTTTCCAAAACAAGGACCTGACCTACTTTAAGTTCAGCCACCATTTTTACGGCTTTATCGCCGGTAGTTTCCGGGCAAAATTTAACATCAGCACCTATTAATTCGCCGAGCCTATCGGCTACTATAGAAAGAGAAAGTTCTTTTACCGGTTTGCCCGCCGGGCGGCCCAGATGACTCATCAATACCACCGCAGCGCCTCCTGCAAGCAGCTCTTTTATGGTGGGAAGAGCCTCTCTTATCCTGGTGTCGTCTTCTATACAGCCATTCTTTATCGGCACGTTAAAATCGCACCTGATGAGAATTTTTTTACCGGAGGGGGATAACCTGTCTAAATATTTTACCATATCTTACGAAACTTGATCCATCTTTTTAAAGAGGTCAACGCATCTACATGAATAACCCCATTCATTATCATACCAGGAAAGAATCTTAACCATATTTCCGTTCATAACATTTGTCGACTGGGCGTTGAATATGGACGAAGCCGGATTATCTATTATATCGCTGGATACTATATGGTCTTGGGTATATTCAAGAACTCCCTTAAGTTTTCCTTCAGCGGCCTCTTTTATGGCAGCGTTTACTTCTTCAATGGATACGTCTTTTTCAACTTCACTTACAAAATCAATGAGAGAACCATCCGCGACCGGAACTCTTATAGCCATACCGTCGAGCTTTCCATCCATTTCAGGAATAACTTTGCCCACAGCTACCGCAGCGCCTGTTGTAGTAGGCAGTGTATTTACCGCCGCTGCGCGTCCCCTGGTATATTTGCTGTTAGGCATATCAAGGATAGCCTGACCGCTTGTATAGGCATGTATAGTAGTCATCAGACCTCTTTTAATTCCGAATTTTTCGTTAAGGACTTTAACCACGGGTGCAAAACAGTTAGTCGTGCATGATGCATTTGAAATTATTTTGTCTTCAGGTTTAAGAGCTTCGTCATTTACTCCCAGCACAAGGGTGGCGTCTATCTCGTCTTTTGCCGGCACGGAAAGCAGAACT
Source organism: Elusimicrobia bacterium LH_S2 (assembly GCA_023660015.1). Lineage (GTDB taxonomy): Bacteria > CG03 > SLGR01 > SLGR01 > JAGXOG01 > JAGXOG01. The sequence continues at coordinate 2,074 of JAGXOG010000062.1, forward strand.
TTCTTTGCCCCTGCATCTATATGTTTTTGAATCTGTTCTTTCTTCCTGAATACTCCGGTTGATTCAAGCACATAATCTACTCCCATCTTACCCCAAGGAAGTTGCGAAGGATCTTTTTCGCTTAATATCTTTATCTTTTGACCGTCAACAACTATTGAATCACCTTCAGCTTTAACCTCACCCGGATAGCGGCCGTGCACGGAGTCGTACTTTAAAAGATATGCCAGTGCGTCAGCGTCTGTAATATCGTTTATGGCCTTAACTTCAAAACCGCCGACTTCCTGCATTCTTTTAAACACCTGTCTTCCTATTCTTCCGAAACCGTTAATACCTACTGT
>JAGXOG010000063.1 GCA_023660015.1 Elusimicrobia bacterium LH_S2
CGATAATCCCGTTTTGCGCTGTTATCTGCAGATATTCAGAATGGAGCTGGCTTTCCGATATTGGAAAAAGGCTGTGGCAATAGGAATGCCTGACCCGGATATGCAAGATATGCTAAAAAGCAATATAAAAGAGCTTAAACGGAAAATACCAAATGTAAGTCAATAATCAGAGTTTAAAACATAATAGGAATTATAAATTACGTGAGAGGAATTAGATTTATATAAATAAGATGTTTTTTTAGCAACCCGTATTTTATTTATTATGTTTGACAAATTACTTTCTTTTAATTAATATTTGAGGATAAAATGCCGATGTAGCTCAATTGGTAGAGCAGCTCACTTGTAATGAGCAGGTTACCCGTTCAAGTCGGGTCATCGGCTCCAGGATTTTAAAGGACAGGTGGCCGAGTGGTTAAAGGCAACAGACTGTAAATCTGTCGATCGATTGATCTACGGGGGTTCAAATCCTCCCCTGTCCACCATATTTCGGGCGGGTGTTGCTTAGTGGTAAAGCTCTGGCCTTCCAAGCCAGCTACGTGGGTTCGATTCCCATCACCCGCTCCACAGGGGTCTTATAGCTGGGATAGCTCAGTAGGTAGAGCACATGCATGGTAAGCATGAGGTCACGGGTTCAAATCCCGTTCCCAGCTCCATAGATAAGTTAATTAAGTAAGTCCGTTAAGGTCTAACTTAATATCTAATAGATGTAATGCTTTGCCAATGTGGAAAGTTTTATTCTGTCGTTAAAACACCAGACTCTGACTGGTGAGAGGTAAGCTGTCTGAAGGATGCCGAAGGAAACAGCAGAAGCCCCCGATTCTGTCTGGGGAATTTCACTTTAAAAATTAAGATGTAAAAGTTGGGTTGTATATTTATTCTGGTCGGGCATAAGCTTGAAAAATAATTAATATTATATAAAATTAATAAACTGAAGTTTAATAGTAATGCAAGGAGGAAATAATGGCAAAAGAAAAATTTGAAAGAAGTAAACCGCATATCAACGTGGGGACGATAGGCCACGTTGACCATGGTAAGACTATGCTTACCGCGGCGATGTTACAGTACCTGGAGAGCAAAGGGCTTGCGGAATTAAAAGGCGTAGATGAGATAGATAATGCCCCTGAAGAGAAAGAAAGGGGGGTGACGATAGCTACCGCGCATGTAGAATATGAAAGTAAGATGCGCCATTACGCGCATGTTGACTGTCCGGGTCACGCCGATTATGTAAAGAATATGATAACCGGAGCAGCCCAGATGGACGGAGCGATACTGGTAGTATCGGCCGCAGACGGGCCGATGCCGCAGACGAGAGAACATATACTCCTTGCCCGTCAGGTAGGGGTGCCTGCGATAATGGTTTTTATGAATAAGACTGACCAGGTAGATGATGATGAACTTATAGAGCTTGTAGAGCTGGAGATAAGGGAGTTGCTGAGTAAATATGAATTTCCCGGTGATGATATTCCGGTGGTAAAAGGTTCTGCTTTAAAAGCGCTCGAAGAAGGACCGGAGAGTGAAGCTTCAAAACCAATCGGCGAGCTGATAGAAGCGCTGGATAATCATATACCAGAGCCGGAAAGGGATATAGACAAGCCTTTTCTTATGAGTGTAGAAGATGTTTTCACTATAACCGGAAGAGGAACGGTAGCGACTGGTAGAATTGAAAGAGGAAAAGTTAACAGGGGCGACAAAGTAGAGATAGTGGGTCTTAAAGAGAGCCGGGAGACTGTAGCCACGGGAATAGAGATGTTCCGCAAGGATATGGATGAGGCGCAGGCCGGAGATAATATAGGTATGCTTTTAAGGGGAGTAGAAAAAGACGAGGTCCAAAGAGGGCAGGTAATAGCCAAACCCGGCAGCATAACCCCGCACACGAAATTCAAAGGTCAGTTATATATATTAAGTAAAGAAGAAGGCGGAAGGCATACGCCGTTTTTCAGTGGTTACCGTCCGCAGTTCTTTTTCAGGACGACAGATGTAACGGGAGTAGTTAAACTTGCCGAAGGCAGGGAGATGGTGATGCCCGGAGACAATGTGGAACTTGAAGGAGAGCTTATCGAACCTATTGCCATGGAAGAAGGGCTCAAGTTTGCCATAAGAGAAGGCGGACATACGGTAGGTGCCGGCGTAGTATCGGAAGTGATTAAATAAATGGCCCAAAACGATAGGATAGTTCAGCATTTAGAGTGCCAGAACTGTAAGAGAAGAAATTATACTTACCGGCGCAATAAAATCCATAAACAGGATAAGTTGGAGATTAAAAAATTCTGCCGCTTTTGCCAGAGTCACACTCTCCATA
>JAGXOG010000064.1 GCA_023660015.1 Elusimicrobia bacterium LH_S2
GTCTCTTTTATATAATTTTTTATTCTGACTATTACCGTTTCTTCTTTATCGTCCGGCCGAGCTATAAGTTTACCGCCGCATTCCGGACACTTGCCATTAATATCTTTATTTAAATATACGTTATACTGCCTCCTGCAGAGAGAACAAAGCCGACGCCCTTTAAGTCTTTGGACCGATTCTTCTTCCGGTATAGAGATATAATAAACCCCGTCTATATCATCGATCCTGTCGAATTTTTCCGCCTGATTTATAGTTCGGGGAAATCCGTCAAATATATACCCGCCTGCGATATCACTTTCGGCGAGGCGTTCTTTTACTATTTCTATGACTATATCGTCAGGCACCAGACCACCTCCATCCATAATTTTTTGCGCTTTAAGACCTAACTCAGTCCGATTTTTTACCGCTTCCCGGAAAATATCACCGGTAGAAATATGGGGGACTCCAATATGGCCCGACAATTTCTTAGCCTGTGTTCCCTTTCCCGCCCCCACAATTCCAAGCATAATAATCTTCATCTTATCCGATATTAAAACTGCGGCCCTTGAGCCGACCCTTTTTCATAAAACCTTCGTAATGCCTCATAATAAGTTGGGATTCTATCTGTCCCATTGTATCCAGGGCCACCCCGACTACAATTAAAAGAGCTGTACCGCCGAAATAAAACGGGGCGTTAAAAATTTTTCCGAAATAAGTAGGCATTATTGCGATGACTACCACAAAAAGAGCGCCTACCAGAGTAATTCTGGTAAGGACCCTGTCTATATAGTCGGCCGTAGGTTTGCCCGGCCGTATGCCGGGAATAAACCCACCCATCTTTTTCATGTTCTGAGCAATATCCCGAGGATTAAATGTAATTGCGGTATAAAAATAACAGAAAAATATTATCAGCGACGCATATATTACCGTTCTCACCGGATTGCCCGGAGTAAGATAGCCCGAAATTCTGGAGATAACCGCCGAATCGGGAAAAAACTGTGCTAACTGCATCGGTAAAAGCAGGACGGCCATAGAAAATATTACAGCAATTATCCCGGATTGATCTACCTTAAGCGGCAATACGGTATTTTGTCCACCGTACATTTTTCTTCCCACAACTCTCTTTGCATACTGGACGGGGATTTTTCGCTGGCCCTGTTCCACAAAAACTACAGCGGCGGTAATTAAAATCACTATAGCAGCAAGGAAAAGCGCTCCGAAAAGCGATATCTTACCTATCCGTATCATTTTAAATACATTATTAATACCTGCCGGCAGACGCGCAACTATACCGGTAAAAATTATTAAAGATATCCCGTTCCCTATTCCGCTCTCTGAAATCTGTTCTCCGAGCCACATAATAAATATTGTTCCGGTCACTAATGTCAATACTGTAGAGAGCTGAAATTTCAAACCCGGATTTTTAACTACACTTATTCCTCCCGCATCCATAGACTGCATCCACAGAGTAAGCCCGAACCCTTGTACGGCGGCAATTGCAACTGCCATATAACGGGTTATCTGGTTAATCTTTTTACGGCCGGCTTCGCCCTCTTTCTGTAATTTTTCAAGATAGGGCACCGATGTCCTTAAGAGACTCATAATAATGGAAGCATTAATAAAAGGCATTACCCCCAGGGCGAATACCGACAGTCTCTTTAAAGCGCCCCCGGAAAACATATCTATAAATCCTAAGAGAGTTCCGGCCTGGGATTTAAAGAATAACTTGAGAGCTTCTATATCTACACCCGGCACGGGAATCATAGCGCCGACCCTATAAACTGCAAGTATTCCTACGGTAAAGAGTATCTTTTTTTTTAAATCACTGACTTTAAAAATATCAGAAAATTTATTGGGCATTAAGTTATTTCCCCGCCTGCTTTTTTTATTTTAGTTTTTGCGCTCGCGGAAAATAAACATCCGGAGACCTTAACCTTCTTTTTAATCTCACCATTACCGAGTATTTTAATTTTTGATTTATCGGATTTAATTAAATTTTTTTCAATGAGCTTTTCAGGATTTATCAGATCGTTACTTTTAAAATTATTCTGTAAGTTGGATATATTTACAATTTCTTTTGGTTTTTGGAATTTTTTATTGCTGAAACCTCTCTTAGGCAGTCTTCTTACCAGGGGCATCTGACCGCCTTCAAAACCAGTAAGGCGTGAATTACCGGACCGGTGACCGCTCCCTCCCCGGCCGCGGCCGCAGCTCCTGCCTTTACCTGAAGAAGCCCCCCGTCCTTTTCTCTTCTTACTCTTTCTGGCCCCAGCGGCTGGCTTCAGCGAATCTAATTTTAATTCTTTAT
>JAGXOG010000065.1 GCA_023660015.1 Elusimicrobia bacterium LH_S2
ATGTTATAAAACCCTTTACAAAAGAGGAATTGAAAATCAGTGTAAAAGACGCTCTGCATACAAAAACTTTAAAAGTCGGGGTTGGTCATCTTAAAGGTATAGTTGCTTTGCATAAGGCGTCAAAGGCAATGATATCCGAAAATCCTCCGGAAAAGATACTCTCCTATATTTTAGAAATAGCTGTAAACACTGTCCGGGCAGACGGGGGTTCAATTATGCTAATCGACAAAAAAAAGAATGAGTATATAGTGAGAGTCGCTGCCGGAACTTTCAGCAATGAAGTTATAGGTAAAAGTTTCAAACCCGGGCAGAGAGTGTCCGGACGGGCGATACAGAAAAAAGAGCCGATTCTTGTAAATAACGGTATCCGTAAAACTAAGTGGTTTAAAAAAATGCAAAAATATGAAGATATCATTTCAGGTATGAGCGTGCCGATAATAATAAGGGATGAAGTGCTGGGTACAATTAATCTTAAAAGAACAGATATTGAAGAAGAATTTAATGAACGGGACGTTGAAATAGTAGATATATTAGCGGCTAACGCTGCTTTGACCATAGAAAATGGAAGTTTAGCCCAGGATAGATAATAGACAGTTAGCCTTTGATATTTGATTTTTAGGTATATATATTATAAAATTTTTATTTTACGGACAATTGCCGGAGTGATGGAACTGGCAGACATAGTGGACTTAAAATCCGCTGAAGCATAGCTTCGTGAGGGTTCAAATCCCTTCTCCGGCACCATAATAGAAAAGGGATTTGACGGGATTTTCCCGCTCCTAAATGGAGAAAAGGGTAGCGACCGTCAGGGGAAATCCCCGGTTCGGAGCGAGGGACGAGCAAAGAAAAATCCCTTCTCCGGCACCATAATAGAAAAGGAATTTGACGGGAAAATTGCGCACCTAAATGGTGATGAGCCCGAAGGGCGTCAGAAATTTTCCCTAGTTCGAAGCGAGGGACGAGCGAAGAAAAATCCCCCCTCCAGCACCATATAGAAAAGAGATGAAGGAGCGAATAAGTGTGCTCAACCTGAGGAACAACCATTTAGGTTATTCCTCCGAGACGGTTTCGAAGCAAGTGTGCTCAACCTGAGGAACAACCATTTAGGTTATTCCTCCGAGACGGTTTCGAACAAGTGTGCTTCGCTAAGAAACAGTCATTTAGACTGTTTCTCTTGACGCTTTGCAGCACCTAAATGGTGATGAGTCCGAAGGGCGTAAGAAATTTTCCTCAATTCGGAGCCCGCAAAATCAATTCTGTCTATATTGAAGACCGCTATATCGGCAGCGTTACCTTCTTTAAGAACGCCAAGTTTTTTGCGTCCCAACACTTTAGCGCCGCCCACCGTAGCCATTTTCAAAACATCATAAGCACTCATTGAATCGACTCCGGACTTCATTCTTGCTGCCAGCATGGATATCCGGGCCTCTCCCAGCATATCGGAGGAATCGTTTGAAGCCGAGCCGTCAACAGCAAGTGAAACATTTACCCCCTTATCCAGCATCTTGCGAATCGGGGCGATACCGGAACCCAACCTTAAATTTGACGAAGGACAATGAGCAACCCCGCTTTGAGTTTCCGCCAACCTACTTATATCCCCGTCGTCGAGGTGAATGCAATGGGCGAACCAAACATCCTTACCAAGCCAGCCCACCTTTTCCATGTAAGATAGAGGCCGGAGCCCTGTCTGCTGAAGACAGAATTCTTCTTCATCTTTTGTTTCTGCAAGATGAGTATGCATATAAATATTTTTTTCTCTTGCCAGTTCAGCAGTTTCAATCATCAGCTCTTCTGTCACCGAAAAAGGAGAACAGGGCGCCAATACTATCTGACACATAGAAAAATCAGAACTGTCGTGGTACTTATCAATCACCCTTGCGGATTCTCTTAATATGTTTTCGTCACTTTGTATTACGCTGTCCGGCGGCAATCCCCCGTCAGATTCTCCAAGTGACATACTTCCCCTGGCAGGATGAAATCTTATCCCCATCTCACGGGCTGCTTTAATCTCACTGTCTATTAAATCATTTTTCTGATGTTCAGGATAAAGATAAAGTTGATCACTTGTCGTAGTGCATCCTGTGAGCAAAAGCTCTCCTATGCCTACTTTAGCGCTTACATTAACCGCTTCGTAATCAATATATTTCCATATATTGTAAAGATATTTCAGCCAGTCAAAAAGTTTTGCATCCTGCACCTCTTTTAAATTCCTGGTAAGAGTCTGGTATAAATGAT
>JAGXOG010000066.1 GCA_023660015.1 Elusimicrobia bacterium LH_S2
GTTTTAGACAGACCGGAAAATTTATTGTGGGAAAGTCCGATGAAGAAATAGAAGATATTCACAGATTGTTTGTAAACGGCAAAAAAAACGGTGTTGAAGGATTAAAACTGATGAGCACAGCAATGGTTTCCGAGTATGAACCCAGGATAGCATGCTGGGAAGCTCTTTTTGTCCCCACAGCGGGTATAATTGATTCTCACCGGCTTATGGAGTATTTTATAAAAGAATCTTTCTCTAATGGCGCTGAGATAGTTTATAATGCCGAGCTTACCGGGCTAACCCCAAAAAAGCCGTCGGGGTTTATTACAGAAATAAAAGAACCCTCGGGTGAAAAGTTGGAGATAGAAGCCGGCATTGTTATTAATGCCGCCGGACTTAATTCGGATAAACTTGCTCATCTTGCGGGTATCGATATTGATGAGGTTCCCTATAGGATAAAACCGTGTAAAGGAAGTTATTTTAGATTCCGTAATTTTGAAGATTCACCGGTTGAACATCTGGTCTATCCTGCTGTGGGCAAAAATTTTACCAGCCTGGGTATACATATTACCCCGGACCTTTCCGGGCAATTGCGCCTGGGGCCCGATGCGAAATACGTGATGCCGGAGGCCGGCTATGATATTATTCAGGATAAAAAAGAAGATTTTATAAAATCGGTCGGCAAATATTTAAAAGGTTTAAACGAAATGAAAGTTTCAGCTGATACTGCCGGGATAAGGCCTAAACTTCAGGGACCCGGCGAAAATTTCCGGGATTTTGTTGTAAAAGAGGAAAGCGGCAGAGGGTTAAAGGGTTTAATCAACCTTATAGGTATTGAATCCCCGGGCCTCACGGCGGCTCTTCCCATAGCAGAGAGAATCAAAGAGATTATATGAACCCCGCAAATATAACAGTATTTTTAGCCGGTCGGGAGTTATATAGTTTCCGTGCTGAGAAGATGCTTCTTTAAGCCGGTTTTTTTGGGCCTCCAACTCTTTAAATAAATCAGCAGGCGCATCCGGAGCTTGATTTTTATATATCTTGACTATCCTCTCTATCTTGCTTAAATACTCCGGAACTCTGACGGTAAACTGCTGTTTATAATTCTGCTCTGAATAATCTTTATTAAGAACTTCCGTAAACAGTCTTTTCAAGTCCCTGTATAACGGGATATAACCTGTAGGCGTCTTTACGGCCTTGACATCGCCGTGGACTCTTAGTTCCATCCATTTGAGCCATACCCGTTTATCCTGTATACCGTTTAAGTATTCGCCGTCTTTGCCTTTTAAGAAATAATTAACAGAAAAAACTTTAGATTCTTTTTGAAGTTTTTTTGTAATATCACAGTTATTCTGAATATATTTTCCTATGGGTACGGAAAGAAAATCAAGATTGCTCATAAGATTAAATTTTCTTACCCCTTCTTTTCCCAACGTAGCGGCGGTAGTCTCTGATTCTATTGTAGCGCCTTTAGTCAGTATCCCGTGTTTCCAACTGAACGCTTCTTCTACCGGGACAGTTGTATCCGAATCACGGCCGCCGTATATTACTCCCCCGACCTTGACACCAGCCGGGTCATTACATTTTTCATCGCGGTTTTTTAAATCCTCTATACCTACCGTAAACCGGGCATTTTTATGAGACGGTGTAATTTCGTTTCCGTTATCATCGGTCTTACCATTATTCCACTTCCCCGAATAGTTCTTTCCTTCCCGGGGAGTTTCGCGGCCGTCGCCCAGCCAGTAAGGCGTTCTGTCTTTTATCAAAACATTTGAAAAAATAACTTCGCCGGGAGTAGTCAGTGTTTCCCAAATTATATCCTGCTCTTTTTCATTAACATCCCTTATTATACCGAATATCCCGTTTTCAACGTTAACTGCTTTAAGTTTCCCGTCAATTTCCCTGAGGTAGGCTATATCGTCGCCAACTATCGTCTCCCCTTCCATCATAGCTGTGGACGTCTTGCCGCATGCGCTGGGAAAAGCCCCTGTAAAATATGTCACTCTGCCTTGCGGCCCGTGGGCTCCCATAACAAACATATGTTCGGTCAACCACCCTTCTTCGGTAGCTTTTTTAATAGCCAGGCGCATGGCCAGCTTTTTAAGTCCTACTGTATTTCCCGCATACTGGGTATTGGTGCTGTAAACGATATCCTCTTTTAGGTCTATATAAACCCTTCGCCGGTCAATATTCTTTGATACATTATTTTCAAGTTTACCGGCAC
>JAGXOG010000067.1 GCA_023660015.1 Elusimicrobia bacterium LH_S2
CATCTTTCTTTCCTTTTTCTGATGAAACTGGGCAGAGTATATCGGATATTATAACTACACGCGGAGCTATAAACGTTGATTTTGCGGATGTAAGAAGCGTTATGATAAATGCTGGAGACGCAATAATGGGTATAGGCGATGCCACGGGCGAAAACCGGGATATAAAAGCTGCCGAAGCTGCGATTAATTCTCCGCTTTTAGAAAATATTTCTATAGAGGGCGCAGAAGGCCTGCTGGTTAATATTACCGGGAATAAGAAGATAACAATGGTTGAGATAAATAAGGCCATGGAACGTATATATAATTCCGTCTCATCGGAAGCCGACGTCTATTTCGGGAATACTTTTAACGACAGACTTGAAGATAAGGTAAAAATCACCGTGATTGCTACCGGGTGCAGAAGACAGCAAAAAAGAGAAGAACCTATACCGGGACATGTTCGGGAGAATATCCCGGAGGAGAAAAAAGATACCCGGACTCTGCCCAGTTTCATCAGAAAAAGGAAAGAAAGATGAGGACACGAGAGGAACTCAAAGAACTCTTAAAGGTTATGGTAAAGGTGGGGGCCTCCGACCTGCATATAAGGGCCGGCAGCAAACCGATATTAAGGGTAAATACAAAGCTAAGAATGGCCAGTAATTTTGATCGGTTATCTCCCGAGGACGGCCAAAAGTTAGTCGAAAATATCTGTTCCCCGGAAGAATTAGAAGAATACAATAAGAATAACGAAGTTGATATCTCTTTAAGCGTCGGCGGTTTAGCCCGGTTCAGGGTAAATATCTTTCAGCAGAGAAATACCGTAGATATAGTTATGAGACTCGTTCCTACCCGCCCCCCGAGCATAGATGATTTAATGTTGCCGGAAAGCATTAAAAAAATATATTCCCAACAAAGAGGCCTAGTGCTGGTTACCGGGACTACAGGTTCGGGGAAAACAACAACGCTTGCTTCAATGGTAGATTATATAAATAAAAATTTTTCGACGCATATTATTACCATTGAGGACCCAATAGAGTATCTTCATAAAGATTTAAAAAGTATAGTTTCCCAGCGCGAAATAGGGGTAGATACTTATAGTTATCCCGGGGCGCTTAAACATATAGTACGGCAGGACCCCGATGTTATATTGATAGGCGAGATGAGGGATACAGAGACTGTGAAAGCAGCCCTGACCGCAGCCCAGTTGGGGCATCTTGTTCTGTCAACTCTACATACTATTAACGCTGTTCAGACAATTACCAGAATAGTGGATATGTTTCCGCCTCATCACCAAAACCAGATAAGGCTGCAGCTTGCCGATTCCATATCTGCGGTTATATCCCAACGGCTGTTACCTAAAAAGGAAGGTGGGGGAATGGTCCCGGCGGTAGAAATTATGATTGCCACCAGCCTTATAAGAAAGCTTATTGAGGAGAATAATTATACTGCTATAAATGAGCAGATGGAAAAAGGCGGTTATTACGGAATGCAGTCCTTTAATCAGTCTCTGGAGAAACTCTATAAAGCCGGGCATATAGATCTTAAGGAGACTAAAAAAGCAGCCGCCAATCCTGAAGACCTCATGCTGCGAATAAGGGGAATAAAATCTTCAAGCGGCGCCGAGGCATAGAATATTTTAAAATTCCGCCCGATAATATAAAGGTTGGATTTACTTTAAATAAGGCCAAGGATTATAAAGACGATTCGACAGCTTTCAGTTTTCTAAATAAAGTATCTCCTCCGGACGCAAAGATTATTCTTGCTGAGCAGGTTCACGGGACAAAAGTGATTGCTGTTGCCGCCGAAAGTATAAATGATAAAGAGAGACTTTTGAAAGGAGCCGACGGCATACTTTTCTCCCCGGTTTCGGGTATAGTTGCTGTCGGGATGAGAGTAGCGGACTGTATGCCTGTTTTTATCTTGTCCGAAAATAAACTTATAGGGGCCGTACATGTCGGACGCAGGGGGCTGATCGCCGGGATTATGGAAGTTTTTATTTCTGATGCAGTCGCCTTGGGTTATAGAAGTGAAAATATGGAATTTTTTGTCGGTCCCCATATATGCGGGAGTTGTTACGAAATATCTTTGGAGGCAGCTACTGAATTTCCCAAAGAGGTTTTAAGTGGCCGTTATTTAAATTTATATGAGGCCCTCTC
>JAGXOG010000068.1 GCA_023660015.1 Elusimicrobia bacterium LH_S2
ATCCCGGATAATCTTTAATTTTTTTGCGCGCGGTCGGGTATATCCCGAAATTTATCTATGCTGTATTCTATTCTCCATTTTATTACTTCTTTTGACTTCTTTAATAATTCCAAAAAATGTTCTCGGTCTTTTCTTATTATATCCTCAGGGTCTGTTCCCTCCGGTAATTGGCAGACTCTTCCCATAAGATCGGATTCCACTACTAATTCTACTGCTCTTACAGTGGCTTTTGCCCCGGCCTCGTCTGAATCGAAACAAAAAATCACTTCATCAACCCAATGCTTTATTTTATATATATGCTGGGCGGTGAGCGCAGTCCCCAGGGGTGCTACCGCATAAGATATATCATATTGATGCGCCGCTATAACATCCATGTATCCCTCCAGCAGAAGCACCTTTTTCTTTTTTCTTATTGCCTGCTTGCTTTCTTTTAAACCGTATAAAATCTTTTTCTTTTCAAATATCTTTGTCTGCGCAGTATTTAAGTATTTGGGCATAGCCGAATCATCTATAACCCGCCCCCCGAAACCTTTAACCTGGCCTCGTTCATCCAATATCGGGAAAATAATCCTGTCTTTAAATTTATCGTATAGCTTCCCACTCCTGCTTTGGCCGGCAAGGCCTGACTGAATAAGAATGTCCTTGTTTACACCGTTAGATAAAGCTTTTTGTACAATCTGATTATCCGACGGTGCATAACCAATAAGAAACTTCTCTATCGTATCCCGGTCAAGCCCGCGGCCTGTGATATATTCATAAGCTTCGCGGGCGGCATCGGAACCTAAATAACGATTATAAAATTTAGCGGCGCGGTGATTTAAATCTATAATTTTCTTATTTAATTCTTTACGCCTGGTATATTCTTTGCTTTGCGGTCTATCCAACTTAACTCCCGTCCTTTCTGCCAGACGTTTTGCCGCTTCGGGGAAATCTATACCTTCCATTTCCATTAAAAAATTAAAGATATTACCGGATTTTCCGCATCCGAAACAATGGTATATCTGTTTCTGCGGGGAAACTACGAAAGAAGGAGTTTTCTCCTGATGAAAAGGGCAAAGAGCCTTATAGTTGGCCCCAGTTTTTTTCATGGGGAAATATTCTTCCACCAGCCTTACTATATCTGAAGAATCTCTTATCCGGTCTATATCCCGGGTATCAACCATCTCTTTCTACCCGAACAAAACCTGAAAAACTCTCTATGTCAGTTTTGCCGAACTTAGATATTATCTTATCAAGAAGCAGATTAAGCCCGATAGTATCTGAAGAGATATGTCCGGCAATAACTACATTAAGGTTTTCTTCTTTTGCTTTCTTGTAATGTTCTTCACTCATATGCATACCGACCACTGTGGACACCCCGGATTTTACCAAATCCTCTAACACTTTATAATTTCCTTCGGTACCCCCGGTCATATCTACAAAAGTTTTACCGCATTTATTCTTTCTATCTCCGTTTAAAATTGCGGGAGGCTGGCCTTTTTTGGCGGAGTCTTTATATTCCGGTATTTCCATAAGCATATCGATTAAATCTTTAAGCTTACCCGGAGATTCTTTCTTAATCTTTCTGTCCAGATAAGACTTAACGTGATTATCAGCAGGTGTATGTATATTCATAGCCGGTATTTTTAAAAGTCGGGCCGCATCCTGCGCCTTAAAATGATTAGCCCCCGAAACTTTTCTGGCTACTTCAGCTTTGCGGCTTCGGGTAAGGTTCTGGGCTATGCTTGATGTCACCCCTTCTCCTGAAAAAATATCTGCCTGCATATCCATCACTTCGTAAAAATTCGAATAGGCGCGACCGAAAGGATGGTGAGCTATGACAACCGGCTTATCGCCTGAACTTTCGGAGATATTTTTAATCATCATAAGTTCGGCGGTATCAACATCTATCCCCACCCACATCTTATTTACGACCGTATCCCGGTCTCCCCACATTATCCTTGAATCAGAATAAGGACTTTCCAGGGTATGCTTATCAAATACTTCTTTCTCACCCCCTTCGCAAACGTTATATTTATCTTTATTTTCTTTTAAAATACGCTCAATCTCAGAGGAGGTCCTAACATCTTCACTTATGCCTTCTTCAATTGATAATTCAAATA
>JAGXOG010000069.1 GCA_023660015.1 Elusimicrobia bacterium LH_S2
CCTTTAAAGTCCTCTATCATTAAAGAAATATTTTTATTAAGCCATAACTAAATACAGCGCCGGCGACAGGAGTCATTATCCAGCCTAAGAATATAAGTTTCAGGGAATTAAAATTTACTGTCTGGACTCCTTTAACTAATCCTACACCAGCTATAGCCCCCACAATTGCCTGAGAAGTAGAAACCGGTACTCCTATAAGTTTGCATATATGTACGGTGAAGGCGGCTGACATAACGCTTATAAAAGCAGAAAAAGGGTCAAGAACGGTAATCTTTTTACCTACTGTTTCTATAACTTTTTTAGAGTAGGTAATTACTCCCAACGACATTCCAAGGCCTCCCGTTGCTGCGGCCCAAAAAGCAGCGGAAGCCGACTGCGGATCGCCAAAAAACCTGCTTTTTAAAAAAGGGGCGGTAGTTACCGCCGCATGCGATGCGCCCAGAGTATAAGCGCCGTAAGACCCGCTCACTACCAGCATAGATGAAAAAATTCGGTTATACCATATATCCGACTTTATAAAATAATTAACGGGCTTGGCAAGAATTTTAAACATAATAAAAGCAACTATTGCGGTAAACACAGGATTTACCACCCACACTATAGCCATCTTTAAAAAGCCGCCCCATTCGGCGCCCCCTAAACCGGTAAGCGCTATACCTATTCCCATTATACTTCCCACTGCTGCCTGGGAAGTTGAAGAAGGCACAGATAAATAAGTTAATATCGTAATAGTAATAGCTGCTGCCATTGAGGCAGTAAAAGCCAGATTTACCGGGTCGTAACTTCCGGCGGATAGGTCACCTGCCAGATTTCCAACACTGCTCATAAGTCCGGGCCCTTCTATCAGCGCCCCCAACAAGACAAAAACAGCACCCAGAATCATGGCAGTTCTGTATTTTATTGCATTAGTTCCCACCGCCGGGCCGAATATATTGGCAGTATCGTTTGCTCCGACCCCCCACCCAAGATAAACACCGCCTAAAAATTTTAATTGTGCTAAAAAACTTAAAATCATATCATTATAATAACATAATTACGGGCTTTTTCGCAAATTTTGAGCATTTTGGAGAGCTAAATTATAATATTTTAACGCATCACGGTTTGAGGGGTCGAATTTAGCGGCAAGCCGGAAATTTTCGGCGGCCTTCCCCCAGTCCCTGTTCCAGTAGAGAACGCCCAAATTAAAATACGGCCGGCTGAAATTGCGGTCATATCTAATGGCATTATTATAACTTTCCAGGGCGTTATTAAAATACCGGTTCTCTCTTTCCATCCTGTATTTTTTTTCATATACTGCCCCCAGATTATTATACTTCCTGGCCAGCTTTCTCTTAAATGCTTCTTTTCTGGTAAACTGCGCCATCTTATCCTTTAGCAATTCTATTGAACGCCTGTAAAATTCGACAGCCTTATTGAAATTTTTCTCCTGCCAGTAAAGATATGCCAAATTAGCATACGGCCCGGGAAATTCAGGGCTAAAATCTATTGCCCTGCGATACATTTTTTGGGCATCTTCACTATTGTTATCACGTAAAAAATGCGTACCTATTCTTTCATACGCCTCTGCGTAGAGGGTGATAAAATCCCGGGCAAAATAATCATAATGCTCGGATGTATTGTAACTGCCTCTGTATTTATACTTTTCTATGGTCTCGGATAAAATATTTCCCATCTCTGTTTCCATATCTTTTTCAACTACTTTTTCCACAAGTCCGTAGGGAATGATTTCATATCTGCTGAAAAATTCTTTATCCAGCTCGGCTGCTGCTGCGGGCGTGATATAAACGGACTGCTGTTTGCCGTAATTTTTAATGATCCACTTAATATATTCCTTGTCGTTTAGATACTCTTCCTTCCAGTCCATGGCGGGAAAATCTTTTCTGAGTTTATCTCGGTACCATTCTGCGGACAGAAGTCCTTTTGATATAACTTTAACTTCCGGCCGAAAATTTTCCACGTAAGTTTTGTACCACAACGCAAATAAAGTATGGTCCCTTCTCATAATAAC
>JAGXOG010000006.1 GCA_023660015.1 Elusimicrobia bacterium LH_S2
TTAAATAATAAGGGAAGCGCACTTCTTTTAACGCTTATAATAGTAATGCTCGTCGGCGGAATAGGGGTGGCTTTTATTTACTGGTTAGCCGCAGAGTCCCGCCATTCCACGCAGAAAGAACTTCACTCTAAAGAGATTGCACTCGGTGAGGCGGGAGTGCAGCGGGCAATAAGGGGGATGAAGTCCGACGACCCCGACGACTGGATTAAAAATGAATGGGAGGCGGGCTACACTACATCTTTTACGCTTAACATGGATACTTCTATTAAGGTTGAAATAGAACATCTGGGTGCTGAATAAACTTTTTTATATTTAGATGGCCCTTATTAAAAAGAAAAAATTTATTCTGTTCATATTAATAATTCTGGCTGCTGCGGGATTTTTTGTCTATTCTTCGTATCGCAGGGTGGTTGCCGAAAAAAACTATATCCGTGGCGAAAAGCTTTCCCGGGATAAAAATTACCTTGAGGCAAATATGGCTTTACTGAAAGCTCTTAAACTTGACCCCGTCTCCGAAAGGGCGCCTTACGGCAGGTTTCTCCTGGCTTCTAATTATGTAGCCATGACCACCTACAGCCAGGCCATTGCCGAATATAGGAAGCTAATTGAAGAGTTTCCCGGCCACGAAAATGCAGCTAACGCCCAGTTTATGATAGGAATGGTCTACAAGAACGCCATTGGGGACAAGAAAAAGGCTTTAGAAGAGTTTGAAAAGTACCGTAAGAATTATCCTTCAGGCAAAAGTTCGGGTGAGGTAAGGATGTATCTAAAGAGAATGAGATGAAGAAACTTCCGTTGATTTTAATAAGTTTAATAATAGCGCTGGCACTGGCGGTAATGATTATATTATTAATTGAACCTTACAGAACTAAAAAGCACCAGCGTCTGGCCGGGCCTCTCTTTAAAGAGGCTAACCGGCTATATGAGAGAGGCAAATACGCCCGTGCCCTGGAGAGATATAAGAGTATCGTTGATAAATATTATAAAAGCAGCTATACCTTCGGAGCTCTTGAAAAAACCGTGGAAATTTACGACAGATACCACCGTCGGGGGCTCCAGGTAGAGTATCTTGAAAAATTCATAGAGCTCTTTCCGAAGAGGCCCTCTTCGTCCCCCCATATTTACAAATTAGGGGAGATAACTTTTATGCTTAAAGGAAACCACGAAAAGGCGTTAAAATATTACAGCCGGGTTATAGAAGATTTCCCCGCCACTCAATGGGCAAAAAAATCTCAAGACCGGGTAACCGATATTGCAATTCAGTATTTTCCAGCTGAAAAAGCATTAAAATATATTGATAATGCCTTGGAATCTATGCCGGACGGCAAGAGACGGGATTACCTTCTGCTAAAGAAAATGGAGTTTTTATGGAAACGCGGAAAAATCCAGGAAGCCTATGAACTTACCGCTGAAATCACCCGGCCGTTAAGGAGTTTTATTGATAATAATATCATATTCCATCAGCTGCAGGTAAGAGAAGAACCTACCTATGATAATCTTATCTCCCTCTCTGAAGTTTATGGCCGGCTGGGATTTGACCGTAAGGCTGAAGAGGCTAAAAGAAGAGCAGAACGCATAAAAGGGAAACCGGAAGAATAAAATCGTGTGGTTATTGTATAAAACATTTCTATTTTCAATATCTATCGGAGTATTAACTTTTTCTCCTGCCCGGGCAGTTACTTCCATTGATATTAATATAGTAAAAGACGGCACCCACATTAAAACTATAGAGCTTATCCTCATTAAAAAAATGGGATACTTAAAAGGGATCGATATAGCTGAAATTTTTAATGCTGATATAGATTACAAAACTTCTACTAAAGAGGTATTCTTACGCTGGCCGGTGCCTAAAGAGGAAAGGCGGGCGGATGATTATGTCTCTGCGGACATTAAATTTAAAATCGGCAGCGATATAGTAGTTATGGAAGGCATAAAACGGAAAATGATGAAGACACCGAAAATTATTAAAGGAAAGGTTTACCTTCCTCTTGAAGCCGTAATAACGAGGGCTTTTAAAAGCATTGCCGGCGCCCAGATACAATGGAGTTTCAAGGACCGGACCTTATGGATATCTTATGAAGGAAATATAGCAGACAGCCGTTATTATACTTACAATGATTATACCCGTTTTGTAATTGAGTTAACCCGGAAATTAGAATATACCACAAAAGTTTCCGGTGATTTGATTGAAGTTATGATAAAAAAGGCTAAATTAAGCGTTCCCACCGAAGAAATTAAAGTAAATGACGGGGTAATAAATAAAGTTGAGGTTAACGTCTCCGGCCGGGGGGTGGAATTTACATTAAAGACAGGAAAAGACGCCGGCAACTCCGATATTAAAAATTATCCCAGTCCTCCCCGTATAGTTATGGACATCAAAAATAAAAGTGCGTCGGAAAAAAGCAGAGAAGCAAGCCGGAAGATGGATAAGCTGCCGCCGCATCCGGCCGGCCCGGCCAAACGGGACAAGGTCGATATAGATAATATTAACCTCGTAGTTGTAGATCCGGGCCACGGGGGCAAAGACCCGGGAGCTATCGGTCCCCGGGGAACGAAGGAGAAAGATGTGGTGCTTGCCATTGCCAAAAAGACCGCGACATATATAAAGAAAAATTTAAAGGCCCGGGTTTTGCTTACCAGGACAGACGATTATTTTGTCCCTCTTGCCGGCAGGATTAAAATGGCCAACGACAAAGAGGCCGATATCTTTATTTCAATACACGCAAACGCTTCATTCAACCCCGAATCCGAAGGGTTTGAAATATATTTTCTTTCGGATTCGGCTTCAGACGAAGAAGCGCAGTCTGTAGCCAATATGGAAAATTCGGTTGTGGCTATGGAGCAGGGGACAAAGAATTTAAGCAACGTAAACTCCATATTGTGGTCTCTTACCATGAATCAATTTCTCAACGAATCCAGCGAGTTGTGCTCTTTTATTAATAAAGAAGTAATCGGGGCTACCGGGCTTGTGGAGAGGGGGGTTAAACAGGCCGGTTTTTACGTTATGAAAGGCGCCCGGATGCCGGCTGTGCTTGTGGAGACGGCTTTTATATCCAATAAGAGAGAAGAAAGACTTTTAAATGATAAAAATTTTCAGGATAAGATAGCCAGGGCCATAAGTACTTCTCTTAAGGGTTACCGGGACTGGATAAAGAAAAGATGAATTTTTCCGACAGGCCTATAGGGATTTTTGATTCCGGAATGGGGGGGCTTACCGTATTTAACGAGGTTAAAAAAAATTTACCCAGGGAAAATTTAATTTATTTCGGCGATACCGCCCATCTTCCTTACGGGAATAAATCTCCCGAATCGGTAGTTAAATTTTCGCTGGGGGTCAGGGAT
Organism: Elusimicrobia bacterium LH_S2; assembly: GCA_023660015.1. Taxonomy (GTDB): domain Bacteria; phylum CG03; class SLGR01; order SLGR01; family JAGXOG01; genus JAGXOG01. The sequence continues at coordinate 3,343 of JAGXOG010000006.1, forward strand.
TTTTTTGTTAAAAAGCAGGTAAAGCTTATGCTGGTGGCCTGTAATACTGCTTCCGTATATGCAATTGATGAGTTAAAAAAAAGTTTAGATATACCTGTGCTGGGGGTAGTGGATGCCGGAGTGAGAGCATCTTTAAAATCCGCCCCGGAGTCCATAGGTATAATAGGCACCTACGGCACCATAAAGAGCGGCTCCTACGAGGAAAAATTAAATGCCGCTGCCGGCAGAAGCATTAATCTCCTTTCTCGTGCCTGTCCGCTTTTTGTCCCTCTGGTTGAAGAAGGATGGACAGACAATGATATAACCAGGGCGGTCGCCAGCCGGTATCTTAAGGATTTTAAGGGGAATATAGATTTACTTATACTGGGCTGTACCCATTATCCGCTGTTGACAGATGTTATTTCCGAAGTGGTCGGAGATAAAGTAAGGGTTATAAATTCCGCAGTGGAGATTGCTTTTCAGGTAGCCGAAAAGATAGAGAAGATTGGGAGTGCAGCCCGCAAAAAAACTTCGGCGGCATACAGTTTTTATGTAAGCGATTCCCCGAAATTGTTTAAAGAGCAGAGTTCAATCTTTATGGCCGGCGCTACGAATAATGTTAAGCATATAGAATTAAACGGATGATTTTTGGTTCTTTGTAAATATAGTGCAGTTATCGTTTGAAAGTTGTTTTAAGTTGTAAAAAGTATTTATTTATTACAATAGTTCTTTTGTCTTTGGCAGATAAAAGTCAGTCCTAAATCTCAAAAACTCACCTGATTTATCGTCAGGGTCAAAAAGTTTGAGCTTTTTCTTTTAAACTGGATTGCCTTTTGACAGAAGGACTAAGGCACTAAAATATTTTTGCAACATAAATACGAAAGAACCTAATTTTTCAGACGTATTATAAGGAGGACAACAAAGATGAGTTTTCATAAAATAAAAGTATCTACTTCAGGCAGGACGGATATAATAGATATTACTATTAAGATAAAGGCGGCACTGGATAAGTCGGGGATTGCCGAAGGTGTATGCAAGGTTTTTGTCCCTCATACAACCGCGGCGGTAACTATTAATGAGAACGCCGACCCGGCGGTTATAAAAGATATTGCTATGATTTTAGACGAAAAAATACCCTGGGACCATTCTAAATACCGCCACGGCGAGGGTAATTCGGCAGCCCATATAAAATCATCGCTTATAGGGTCTTCCGTTGATGTCATAGTTTCCGGGGGGGATCTAAATCTGGGAACTTGGCAGTCGGTTTTTCTCTGTGAGTTTGACGGGCCGAGAACCCGTAGCGTATGGGTTAAGATAATTAAAGGGTAAAATTGAAAAAAATTTTAATTACAAATGACGACAGTATAAAGGCACCGGGCATAGAGATTCTCCGGGATGCGCTATCCGGGCTGGGAAAGGTGATTACCGTCGCACCCGCGCGCCCTATGAATGCAACGGGGAATTCGCTGACTCTTCATAAACCGGTCAGAATAAATAAGATAAGCAAAGATAAATACTCGGTGTCCGGAACTCCGGCGGATTGTTCGCGGATTGGAATACTGACAGTAATGGAAGATGATGTTGACCTAATTGTCTCCGGAATAAATGACGGGGCTAACCTTGGAGATGATGTAAACTATTCGGGTACTGTAGCCGGAGCCCGGGAAGGTGCGCTTTTGAAAATTTCTTCTCTATCTGTATCGCTTCTTTCCGGAGATAAACGGAATTTTTCGCAGGCAGCGGATATAGCCGTAAAAGTTGCCAAAAAGTTATTAGAGGAAAATATGCCCGACCGCAAGCTCTTAAATTTAAATGTGCCCGATTTAACCGACGGGAAAGTAAAGGGGATAAAAGTGACCAACCTCGGTATAAGAATATACGAAAGAAAGGTTCGCCGCCGGCAAGATCCTCTCGGACGAGACTATTACTGGATTATGGGTGAAAAATTGGACGGCCATACGACTCCGAAGACGGATTTTGAAGCAGTTTCAAAAGAATATGCTTCACTTACACCCCTGACCCTCGATGCTACCGACAAAAAACTTTTAAAAACTCTTGAAAATTGGGATTTAAATTAAAAACAGATTTTATAGACAAGGGCTCCCAGGGTAAAGCTATCCGCAAACTGTCGAAAAATATCGCACGGGATAAAAAATTTCAGGTCTTACTCGGGGTAACAGGTTCCGGAAAGACTTACAGCATGGCCCGGGTCATTGAAGAAGCGGATATGCCGGTTTTGGTTATTACCCATAATAAGACCCTCTCAGCCCAGCTTTACAGTGAGTTTAAGGCTTTCTTTCCGGATAATGCCGTAGAATATTTTGTTTCATATTATGATTATTATCAGCCGGAGGCTTACATTCCGCAGAACGATACCTATATAGATAAGGATTCTTCAATAAATGACCGTATTGACCGGCTGCGTCTTAAAGCGGCAACGTCGCTTTTAAGCAGAGGCGATGTAATAATAGTTGCTTCGGTCTCCTGTATCTACGGGATAGGCAGCCCCACCCAGTGGCAGGAATCGCTTATAACTTTAAAAAGGGGGCAGTCTTATCCCCGGCGGCAGCTGATATCAGACCTCGTTCTGCTCCAATACGAAAGAAACGATATAGAATTTCAAAATAAAAAGTTTCGGGTTCGGGGAGGGACCATAGATATATTTCCCGCTTATAACCGAGAGGAGGCAGTAAGAGTAACCCTGATGGGGGGTAAGATTGCCTCTATCGGCACGATAAATCCACTTACAGGAAAGAAGATAAAAAATTTCAAAAAATACATAATATATCCGGCTACGCATTTTATTGTCCAAAGAGAGACTGTAAAGAGGGCCATCCCGGCCATCAGGGACGAACTTTCCGGGAGATTGAAAGAATTAAAGTCTGCTGAAAAATATCTTGAAGCCCAAAGGCTTGAGATGAGGACAGAATACGATATAGAAATGTTAAAAGAGACCGGCTACTGTAAGGGAATAGAAAATTATTCGCGCCATCTTTCCGGCCGTCGTCCGGGACAGCCTCCGTTCTGTCTTATAGATTATTTTCCAAATAAATTTCTTACAATTATAGATGAATCGCATATGACCATACCCCAGGTAAAAGGAATGTATGCCGGAGACCGGGCTCGTAAAAGAACTCTTATAGAACATGGATTCCGGTTGCCTTCGGCTCTTGATAATCGGCCGTTGAAAATAAATGAGTTTGAAGAAATAACTAACTATACAGTTACAGTATCCGCTACTCCGGCTGACTACGAAATAAATAAAGCCGGCGATGCAGTTATAGAACAGATAATACGTCCTACCGGTCTCCCGGACCCGGAAGTGGAAGTAAGGCCGGTTGCCGGCCAGGTAGATGATCTGCACCGGGAGGTCATAACGAGGGCAGAGGCAGGAGAACGGGTCCTGGTAACGACATTAACTAAAAAGATGGCTGAAGACCTTGCCGAGTATTTTACCAAAAAAGACCTGAATGTACGCTATCTTCATTCCGAGATAGATACGTTAGAAAGGATAAATATACTTCGTGATTTAAGAAAAGGGGAGTTTGATTGTCTTATAGGGGTAAACCTTTTAAGGGAGGGGCTTGACCTTCCTGAAGTGAGCTTGGTGGCGGTTCTTGACGCGGATAAAGAGGGTTTTTTAAGGAGCGAAACTTCGCTTGTCCAGGTAAGCGGGAGGGCGGCGCGAAATGTAGAAGGCAAAGTCATAATGTATGCCGATAATATTACCGGCTCCATGGAACGTGCCATCGGCGAGATGGACCGGCGGCGCAAGATTCAGATAGAATATAATAAAAAGCACAATATTACCCCTATCTCCATAGTGAAGGCCATAAGTGACGAAGAAGAGTTCAAAGAGGAGAAAAAGAAGGAGTCGGTAAGCTATATCAAAGAGGCCGGGTGGGATTATATAGACGAAAAATCAAATTATAATATAATAAATAAACTTGAAGAAGAGATGAAGGAAGCCGCAGACCGGCTTGATTTTGAGCTGGCCGCAGCAATAAGGGACAGGATAAATGAAATTAAATAAAAAATATATCATAAAAAAGATAGACGAAGCCATAAAGGAGGATATCTCATCGGGAGATATAACCGGGGGTTTAATAGAAAATAATACAAAAAAAATATCTTCCGAAATAATTGCTAAAAGCCCGGGGGTGGTATGCGGGGTTGATATAGGGTCTATGGTATTTAAAGAATTATCCGAAAAGGGAAAGGGAGAGGGGGAAGGAGAGATTAAAATCAAAAAGTTTAAAGAAAACGGAGAGAGTATAAGGTCAAACGACATCTTGATGAAAGTTTCCGGGCCGGCTTCGCAGATACTGGCCGGAGAAAGAATTGCTCTGAATTTTCTGGGGCATCTTTCGGGAATAGCGACATTAACTTCAAAATTTGTAGCTAAAGCCCGCACCGCAGATAGCACTGTAGAAATATATGATACCAGAAAGACTTTACCCGGGTTAAGATTCTTTGAAAAATACGCTGTCACGGTGGGAGGAGGTAAAAATCACCGGATGAACCTTTCCGACCAGGTTCTGATAAAAGAAAATCACATAGCGCTTTCCGGCAAGTCGCCGGGAAATTTAATAAGTAAGATTGTAAAGGACGTTAAAAAAAATATTTTAGTTGAAGTAGAAGTGGAAACACTTAGCCAGTTAAAAGAAGTCCTGGAAACCGGGGCGGATATAATTATGCTGGATAATTTTGCCATAGGTGATATAACAGAAGCCAGAAAGATGGCCCGATTGATAAACGGGGATGTTAAACTTGAGGTTTCCGGGGGGATAACCTTAAATGATGTAGCAACTTATGCTTCTGCCGGAGTGGACAGAATATCAGTGGGGATGCTTACATCTTCGGCCCCTGCGCTTGATTATTCGCTGCTTATGGAAGTATAGAACTATAATATGAATAAAAAAGCATTACAGGAATTTACGGTTTTCGGCACCCGGGTCGAGGTTTACCGCTCTTTAAATTCAACGCAGAAGAGGGCCCGCCGGATTTTTGCCGATAAAAAAGAAGAAGCGCTTATTGTTTCTTCCGGCCAAACGGAAGGGGAGGGGCGCAGGGGCCGCCGCTGGCATTCACCCGAAGGCGGACTTTATTTTTCATTAATAATAAAGGATAATCCGGACAGTCTCTTGCCGGCAAGTATAAAGGCGCTGCTGGCCGCCCTGAAGGCCGCCGAAAAACAGGGAGTAGCAATGGAGTGGAAATGGCCCAATGACCTGATTTATGGCGGCAAAAAAAATGGTGGGATACTCTGCGAAAAGCCCGAGCCCGGCTGGATAATTGCGGGATTCGGTATAAATACCGGTATTAAGTTAAATGAATTGCCCGGCTCACTGCAGAATAGATCTGCAGTATGCGATATTAAAAGAGGCCGTTTTGTCAAAGATCTCATAGGACTATTTAAAAAATATATGCCGCTGGAAAAATTATCCGGGGAGATTAAAGAATATCTTGAAGAACGTCTGGTGCTTAAAGGGAAAAATATAATAGTAGGGTTATACGAAGGAGCGGTTCTGGGAGTAGAAAACGACGGAAGCATTAAGCTGGATGTGAATGGAGATATAAAAAAAATTTCTCACGGTTCTCCTGCGGTCTTAAATTCTCCGCCCAATATAGATAAAAATATAGTGGTAATTGATATCGGAAATAGTTCTGCCCGTATTGGTTATGCGGCGGGAGGAAATATTTTGAATGCGGCCGATATTGTCGTGGAGCCGGAAAAAACTTTTCCCGCCCGGCTCGTAAAACAAGCCCGAGAGCTTATTGCCGGACGAAGCAAGCCGGATGCGGTGGGGTTAAGCTCGGTGACAGACCGGGTAAGAAAAAGTTCGATTAATAAGTTAGAGGTGGAATTTGACCTGAAAGTATCTGAAGTAAACAGGGATAACTGCGCGGGGCTGAATTTGGATATAAGTAAGGATACCGCAGTGGGCGCCGACAGACTGGCTAATGCCGTCGCTGTCCGTGATTATTACGGGGGTCCGGCGATAGTGGTGGATTTGGGAACAGCCAATACATTTGACGTCATTGACCCCATCGGTGTTTACTTGGGGGGAGTTATATCTCCGGGCATAGAATCAATGAAAGACGCCCTGGCGGCCCGGGCAGACAAACTCGGCAATTTTAAAAATAAAATTCCTGCTGCGGCAATAGGCAAAGATACGCTCTCTTGCCTTAATTCCGGTTTTTACTATACGCTCACCGGTCAGATAAATGAAATTCTCAGTCAATTGAAGAAAGAAATTGACGATAATTTTAAAATAATATTTACCGGTGGCGGAATTAAGATGCTAGACAGAGAATACCTTCAGGATTTTATAGTTGACCCTGATATAACCCTAAAAGGCCTTGTCGCAATAACGGGATAACCGTTATTTGACAAACCGGATATAATTTTTATAATAAGAAAATCAAAGGAAAGTTTGTTATTGTTGTAGTATAAGGAGGTATTTCAATGAACCTTAAACCTTTAGGTGATAGAGTTTTAGTAAAGCCCGAAGAGGCAAAAGAAGAGAAAAAAGGCGGTATAATTATTCCCGACACCGCTAAGGAAAAGCCCCAGGAAGGAACCATCGAAGCAGTTGGCGAAGGTAAACTTACCAATGGTGGTAAAAGACTTCCTATGAATGTTAAAAATGGGGACAAGGTAATTTACGGAAAATATTCGGGCAATGAGGTAAAAATAGGCGATCAGGATTATCTCATAATGCGCGAAGACGACATATACGGTATAGTTAATTAATTAAAGAATAAGTTAAGGAGGATAAAAGATGGCTAAATTATTAAAATTCGGGGATAACGCTTCGAACGCACTGCTTAAAGGAGCTCACAAAATGGCTGATGCTGTTCAGCTGACATTAGGCCCTAAAGGCCGTCAAGTGATTATGGAGAAAAGTTTCGGCGCGCCGACTATATCTTCGGACGGTGTTACCATCGCCAAAGAGATTGAAATTGAGGATAAATTTGAAAATATGGGCGCTCAGCTTTTAAAAGAAATAGCGTCCAAGACAAATGACGTTGCCGGAGACGGAACAACTACTGCTATAGTTCTCGGGCGTGAAATGATTAAAGAAGGGTATAGAAATATAACCGCAGGAGCTAACCCCCGTCATATAAAAGTAGGTATAGACAAAGCGGTGGCAAAAGTTGTTGAAGAGATAAAGAATCAGTCCCATCAGATAAAGAATCAAGATGAGATAGCGCAGGTAGCTTCGCTTTCCGCCGCAGACCGCCAGGTCGGTGATCTTATAGCACAGGCAATTGATAAAGTCGGAAAGGACGGAGTTATTTCTGTTGAGGAAGGAAAGACCTCGGAAACGCACCTTGATGTAGTAGAAGGGATGCAGTTTGACCGGGGTTATCTTTCTCCTTATTTTGTCACTGATTCGGAAAGGATGGAGGCGGTTCTTGAAAATCCCTACATTCTCATAACCGACTCTAAGATATCAAACATGCAGGACCTGCTGCCCCTTCTGGAAAAAATAGCTAAATCAGGCAAACCGCTTGTAATCTTATCAGAAGACGTGGAAGGCGAAGCCTTGGCCACTTTGGTAGTAAATAAGCTTAAAGGAAGCCTTAAGACCATGGCTATAAAGGCGCCGGGTTTCGGGGACAGAAGAAAATCTATGCTTGAAGATATAGCAGTTCTTACCGGCGGCCAGGTTATATCCGAAGACCGCGGGATGAAATTGAAAAGCGCAGATGTAAATATGATGGGAACTGCCAAACGGGTAGTTTCTGATAAAGAAGATACTAAAATAATCGGCGGAGCAAGTGAAAAAGCCGATCTCAAAGCAAAAGTAGCTCGGATAAGAAAACAGATTGAAGTCTCTGACTCGGATTACGACAGGGAAAAACTTGAAGAACGCTTGGCTAAACTTGTCGGAGGAGTAGCAGTTATTAAAGTAGGTGCTGCGACCGAAACCGAGATGAAATCCAAAAAGTTCAAGGTCGAAGATGCGGTAAATGCAACTCGGGCGGCAGTTGCCGAAGGTATAGTCGACGGCGGCGGGGTAGTACTTCTTCATGCGGTTTCCGCTCTTGACGGATTAAAAGTTAACGACAAAGACGAGGAAGTCGGAATCAATATAGTCCGGAAAGTCCTGGAAGCGCCTCTAAGGCAGATTGTCTTTAACGCCGGCGCCGAAGGTTCCATAGTTGTAGATAAGATACGTAATTTGGAAAAAGGGACCGGATACGACGCAGAAGCTAATGAGTACACAAATATGGTAGAGAGAGGCATCATAGATCCCGTAAAAGTTACCCGTTCAGCTATTGAAAACGCTGCTTCGGTAGCTTCTACCATACTTACCACCGAAAGTCTCATAGTCGAGAAACCTGAAGAAGATTCAGGCGGCGCCGCGCCTGGAGGTACGCCCGGAGGTGCGCCTGGAGGTATGCCCGGAGGTATGGGGGGAATGGGTGGCGGCGGTATGCCGGGCATGATGTAAAACTGTTCGGGAACGGTTCTTAAAGCCGTCTATAGTTATAAAACCCCTTCACGGTAATTTAAAATTCGTGGAGGGGTTTTTTTGATAAAAAGCTAATTTGAATTTGACAAAAAGGATTACAAATAATTAAATGTAAATTATGGGTAAAAAATCTATAGCATTAATAACGGTATCCGATAAAAGTAGACTAAAAGAATTCGCGGGCAGTCTTATAAACCTGGGATATGATATTCTTTCTACTGGGGGCACATACGAATATTTAAAGAACAACGGAATCAATGCTCGCCGGGTTTCGGATTATACAGGGGGACCGGAGATTTTAGGCGGAAGGGTTAAGACACTTCATCCTAAAATACATGGCGGCTTACTTGCCAGGAGCGACCAAGAAAAAGAATTAAAAGGCCTCGGAATTCCCCGGATTGGACTTGTCTGCTGTAACCTCTATCCGTTTGACAAAGTTTTGGGTAAAGACCCTAAAAACTATGATGCGATAATTGAAAATATAGATATAGGGGGGGTGACAATAATACGGGCTTCAGGTAAAAATTACCGGAATGTGATAACTGTTACTTCGCCGGACCAGTATAATGATACCGTTGAAAGTCTGTCGAATGGGGGTTTTGATGACGAAAAACGGAAAAGATACGCTGCGCGGGCGTTTGAAATCACTTCGGGATATGATAATAATATAGCGGATTATTTTGCGGGCCCGGACCGGGCAGAAACTCTCAAGATTAACCTTAAAAAAACCATGGAACTAAGATACGGTGAAAATCCGCATCAGAAAGCAGCGCTTTACGGTGATATCCCTTTTGAAAAACTTGCCGGGGAAAAGGAACTCAGTTTTAATAATATATATGATCTCAATGCGGCGGTAAATATTGTCAAAAACTTTTCCGGTGTTCCAGCCGTGGCTATAATAAAACACGCTGTTCCCTGCGGAGCCGCTCTTGCCGAAGATATTGAGACCGCCTACAGTAAAGCGTTAAGGTCCGATTCAATGAGCGCATTCGGGGGTATAGCGGGACTAAACCGGCCACCTACGGTAAAAACGGCCCAAATGATTACTGAACATTTCTTTGAAGTAGTAGCCGCCCCTGATTTTTCAAAGGAAGTTTTAGGGATTCTTAAATCAAAAAAGAATCTACGAATTATTAAGTATCAATCTTTTACGCAAAAGAAAGATTACCGAAAAGTTGCAGGCGGGCTATTGGTGCAGGACTATGATTTTTTTGATATGGAAGGATGGAAAACAGTAACACAGAAAAAACTGTCCGGCAGCCGGATGGAAGACCTAAAATTCGGCTGGAAGATAGTTCGGTTTTTGCGTTCTAACGCCGTCGCCATAGTTTCCGGGCTCCAGACTAAAGGGCTGGGGGCCGGCGAGACCGCCCGGGTCGGCGCGGTTGATGTGGCTGTAGCAAAATTAAAACAGTTTTTTCCGGAAGAAAAAGAAGGGCTGGTTATGGCCAGCGATGCTTTTTTCCCTTTTCCGGACGCAGTTGAAAAAGCCGCCGTCGCAGGGGTCAGCGCAATAGTTCAGCCGGGGGGCTCGAAAAATGACAGCAAGGTAACCGAAGCTGCCGACAGTTTAGGGATAGTTATGATATTTACAGGACGCAGGCATTTTCTCCATTAGGAGAAAGGAGAGACAGAATGATAAAAAAACAGCTTTTTACACCGGGCCCGACAGAGGTTCCGCCGGAAACATTAGCCGCCACAGCAAGACCGGTTTTACACCACCGTAAAGAGGGATTTAAGAAACTTTATTTTTCCGCTGTAAGTAATTTAGGAAAAATTTTCAGAAGTTCCGGGGAGATATTTATATTGGCAACTTCCGGTACCGGAGCAATGGAGACAGCGGTATGTAATTTCACATCTTCGGGGGATAAGGCTCTCGTTGTTGTCTCGGGAAAATTCGGCAAGCGCTGGAAAGAATTACTTAATACTTTCGGAGTCGAGGCCGAGGTCTTAAATTATGAGTGGGGAAGACCTGCCGACCCGGGCGACATTAAAGAGAAACTTGAAGGCCGCAAAGATATAAAAGCGGTCTTTACGACTTTAGTAGAAACTTCAACCGGAACGCTCCATCCTATAGAAAAGATAGCTTCCGTAGTTAAAGAATCCCCGGCTGCTCTTATAGTTGATGCTGTAAGCGGGCTGGGCTGTGATGTTATAGAAACCGATAAGTGGGAAATAGATGTCGTGGTATCGGGGTCTCAGAAAGCATTGATGACTCCGCCGGGCCTCGGCTTTATTTGCGTAAATAAAAAAGCTAAAGAACTATATGAGAAAAATGAGAGAAAAAACTATTACTGGGACCTGAAAAAGGCCTCCGGCCGACATAAAAATAATCAGGTCCCTTATACTCCGGCGGTTAACCTTATAGCTGGGTTGGAACAATCAGTAAAGATGATAAATAAAGAGGGGATAGAAAATGTCTGGGAGAGGCACAAAATGTTTTCCGAGGCCACCCGGGCTGCCATGGATAAATTGGGCATAGAGGTTTTTTCTGAATCACCCGCCCGCGGACTTACTGCGATTAAAATCCCGGAAGGCAAATCTTTTATAATTAAAGAATTAAAAGAGAAATTCGGAATAGTGGTAGCCGGCGGACAGGCACACCTTAAAGGCAAAATAGCCCGGCTGGGCCATATGGGGTATGCGGATAAGTCGGATATATTAAAACTAATAACTGCTTTAGGAGTTATAGTTGAGGATTTTTCAGGCCTTTCGGCTGCGCTTAAAGCCGCTAACGAAATATTTAAAAAATACGCTAAATAATTAATAGTTTAATAAAACAAATAAACTGCAGGGAGGATATTAAAGGGCTCTATACTGTCTTCTTTTCTGTCCTCGTCATCAGGTTTGTAATTGCTGCCTTGATGTGGCCCGGCGCCGACGAGGCCTACTACTACCTTTATACTTTAAACCCGGCGCTCAGTTATTTTGACCATCCGCCTATGGTAGCTTTAGTCGGCGGCCTCATACCTGCAATTTTTAACCGGATAACTCCCTTAAGCCTCAGGTTGGGGCCGATAATGCTTTTCAGCGGGGCAATAATATATTTCTACAAGGCAGCGGGAATTTTTCTGGATAACGCAGCCCGAAATACAGCGACAATTATATTTATGACCGTACCGATGTTTTTTATATCGGGAACGCTGCTTTTGCCTGATGCGGCATTAATACTTTTCTGGAATATGGGTATTTACTATTTTATAAAAGCAATCCGCCAAAATCGTACTTCGGATTGGGTACTCTTTGGTACGGCAGCCGGATTTGCCCTTCTTTCCAAATATACCGGGGGTCTGCTTTATATAGCTGGGCTTATATATCTTTTTTCTGTGAAAGAGAAAAGAAAACTGCTCTTATCTTTCGGGCCTTTGCTTGCGGTCGCAATCAGCCTGGCGGTATTTTCGCCGGTTATTATCTGGAACATAAATAACGGTTTTGCATCTTTTGCCTTCCAGGCCGGGCGAACGGGTTTAAAAGGGATAAATCTCAGATATTTTTATCAGAGCTTTTTCGGGCAGTTGGGGTATCTTCTGCCGTTTTTCTTTATACCGGCGATTTACTATGCCTTTAAAAGTATAGGCGGGTTAAAAAAAGGCAATGACTTCCAAAAGTTTGTTTTCTCGTTTGGGGCTCTGCCGGTAATTCTTTTTATGTTTATGGCGCTTTTTACAAAAGTACTTTCCCACTGGCCGGTTATCGGCTATATTATACTGGCTTTGCCGGTAGGAAAATTTTACAAGAAACTTTTAGACTCGCGCCCGAAACTTTTTAAATCTTATGCCCTTTTGCATTCCGGATTAGTTCTTGCTGCCGTAGTCGTAGTTTTAATCCAGATCCATACCGGATTTATTTTTAATCGGGAAGTTAAAGCCGGCATGAAAGCCGAAAAAGAAGATATCCGGGATATAACCGTTGATATAATAGGATGGGATAAACTTAGAAGTTATGTTAAAGAGAACCGGCTTCCGGGCAGTTTTATATTTACAAATAAATGGTATCTGGGAGGCCAGATTGGTTTTGCCCTCAGAGGCAGTTATCCGCTCATGGTGCTTTCTAATCCAAAAGACGCCCGGGGATTTATATTCTGGCAGGACCAAAAGAGGTTTATCGGCAAAGACGGTATATTTATAACTACCAGCAAGTTTTTTAAAGAGCCCGCAGAAAAATACAAGGATTATTTCGGCAAAATTGAGCTTTTAAAGAGCATTAATGTAGAAAGAAGGGGCATAACTGTGAAGATTATATATCTATACAAATGCTGGGATTTTAAAAAACCTTATCCTGTGAATTCTAAATCTGAAAGCTAAAATTTTTTAATAGTAATAATAAGACCGGTAAGAAAACCTACCGCCATACCGGCCAGAACATCCAGGGGATAGTGCGAACCCACAAAAATTCTGGAAATTCCTATAAGCATGGAAAATCCGAAAGCTAAGAAAGAAAATAAATAAGATGATAGGAAACCCCACAGGACGCCGGCGGAACTAAAAGCGTCGGTAGTATGGCCGGAAGGGAAAGATTTGTATTCAGAGCTTTCGGTAAAAAAGTCATGTTTAAAACTTTTATATTTAGCGGCCGGTTTGGGTCGAGGGCGGCCCACGGCAATCTTAAGCCCCCCTGTAATTATACCCGAAGCGATAACCTGGACCAAGATATATATTAAGGCAAGTTTTAATATTCTTTTTCTTTTCTTAATAATACCGTACAATAAAATAAATATAAATATTGCATAATAGAGCGGATTGCCGTAATCGGTTACTATCCTGAAAAAGGATTTTAGTCCGGGGTTTTGGGCAGTGACAGCTCTCAGATAATCTGAAATTGCAATGTCCCCGTAAATAAAAATCAGGGTTAAACCGACAGCCAGTGTAATTAAAAAGAGCAGAAGGCCTGAATATAATTTAGTAGTCTTAGGAGTAAATACGGATTTAAAGAAAACGCACATCTGTTTGAAACCTATCTTTGATTCCCCGCGGGAGCGCATCTTAAATTCGTAGCCGGTTTCTCCTATCCTTACCGAATTAGGCAGTATTTTTAAAAGGTCAAAAAGCACTTTAAAACCTTCGCCTTTAAATGCCGGGGTATTAAATATATGGCGCCGGATATACGCTGTTTTTCCGGCAAAAGCTCCGCTTAGAGGGTCTTTTACCCTGCTGTGGGGGGGAAGGGCGCTTTTAGCAATAAAAGTACCTAATTTTGTTATAAGTTTTCTGTAAAATGGGAATCCTTTCAGCTTAGCCCTATAGGCGGTAATCAGTTCGTTATTTTTAAGCTTTGAAGACATTTTATCTATCAGTTCTAAAGGGTGCTGGAAATCGGCGTCTATTACCGTAAAGTTTTCGGTTTCTACCATGGCGAGGCCGTCAAGGACGGATGCGGTAAGACCGGCGGTGTTTCGCAAGTTAAGCCGGTCACGGTTAAAGTTTTCCCGGTCAAAATCAGTGTCGTTTGTAAGTATAATATTTTTATCGCGGGATAAAAAATATACCGGGTTCTTAAATGACGGGCCGGTAACTTTACCCGTGGTAATTTTTTCCATATAGCCGTAAGTGCCGTCCGTGGAACCGTCGTCAAGTATATAGAGCGAGGCTCCCGGATAGCGGTTCCTGAGTTCCGGAAGCATCTTTTTTAAATTATCCCTTTCGTTAATTGTGGGGATTAATATTGATAAATTTTTATAGTTAGTTTCCATAATCTTTTTTATTTTATCCGGGTTCGAATTCGAAATAGCGCCGGGATATTTTATTTGACATAAATTTATAGAATAAATACCATAAATTTAAAGGATAGTCAATAACCGGTTAAAAATTTATAAACTTCCGGACTAAGAAGAGACCTAAAATGAAAGTTAAGATAGATAAAGAATTATGTATAGGATGTGAACTCTGTGTTCAGATTGCCGGCGATGTCTTTGGTATAGACGATGACGACAGTGCCGAAGTAATCGGAGAAATTACCGAAGATAACGAAGACGATGTCAGAGACAGTATCCAAAGCTGTCCAACAGAAGCAATTATTGAAAAGACTTAAATGAAACATCCGGCGTTACTTTATGATAAACTTCAACAGCATAAAGTAAAATGCAAGCTTTGCCCTAACGAATGCCTGATAGCAGACGGCGGGGCCGGGATATGCCGGGTCAGGAAAAATATCGGGGGAGATTTGTACTCTTTAAATTACGCCGACGCCATTACCGCCTCCGTCGATCCAATAGAAAAAAAACCCCTCTACCATTTTTTGCCCGGCTCTTCGGCATATTCCATAGCTACCCCCGGCTGCAACTTCCGCTGCCCTTTCTGTCAGAACTGGCGGATATCCCAGGTTAACGGCGATTATGATACCGGCGCAGTATCCGGTAAACTTATGCCTGATGAGGTAGTGGCTAATGCTTTAAAATCCGGAGCGGAAACTATTGCCTATACTTACACTGAGCCTACAATATTTTTTGAGTATGCGCTGGATACGGCTAAGATAGCCTCGCAGAGGGGTCTGAAAAATATATTTGTAACTAACGGATATATAACCCCGCGGGCCCTGGAGATGGCTTCTCCTTATCTTGACGGGGCAAATGTGGATTTAAAATATTTTTCTGACAACTCCTACCGTAAAGTCTGCGGGGGCAGTCTTGAGCCTGTTTTAGAAACTATAAAAAAAATGAAGGAACTCGGTATATGGGTGGAGATAACTACTTTAATTATTCCCGGCGAGAATGATTCCGGTCGGGAATTGACTCAAATAGCTGAATTTATATATTCGGTGGATCCTGCCATCCCCTGGCATATATCCGCATTTACCCCTCAATATAAATACAGTGACCACAACGCGACAGGGATAGAACTACTCCGCAAAGCGGAAAATATAGGCAGCCGGGCCGGTTTAAAATATATTTACATGGGAAATGTAATGGCAGAACCCGACACAGTATGTCCTTCCTGTAAGAAGAGTCTTATTTCAAGAAGCAGTTTTCGGGTAAAGGCCAATAATATAAAATCCGGCAACTGTGTAAGTTGCGGTGAAAATATTGAAGGGGTCTGGGCGTAGGCCAGGCGCCAAGTTCAGATAGAGTAACTGCTTAGGTCCCGGGGTATAATAACCTTGCCGGAATAATTTCTTCTGATTTCTTTTATAAGAGAATCATCAGAAAAGTTTACCTCACCTGAAAAATGTACGCAGAAAAGTTTTTTCACCTCGGCTGCGGCTGCAATTTCGCCGACCTTTAAAGCCGAAGAGTGAGTTTTGTCCAGTTCGGGTATCTCTTTTTTAAATTTGGAAAGAGCATAACAGTCATGGATTAGAGCATCGGCGCCGCTGAAAATAGAAGTTCCGTCTTTGACCGGGCCGGTATCAGCGGTATATATTAAAATTTTCTCTTTTGTTTCTACCTTGATGCCCAGAGAATCAGGGGTGTGGTTTGTTTTAAAAAACTTCATGTTGAGCTTTGCTATTGTACCGCCTGCACTTATCGGGGTAATTTCGGCGGTTTTGTCCGGATTGAATATTTTCAGCAGGTCTGATGTCTTTTGGTAAAGTTTTTCTGGTACAAATATTTCCGGGTAGGTTCCGCCGGGTTTGAGAGAGTGAATAAGAGAGGGGAGGCCGTAGACGTGATCGGGATGAAAATGGGATATGAATACGGCGTCGATATTGCGAAAGTCCGTATTTAACCCGGCCAGCTTGCTTACTACGCTTCCCGGACAATCAAAAAGTATTTTCCTGCCGTTATATTCAGCCAGCAGAGAGGTATTGTCTCTGCGGGATGTCGCAATTGCCGCGCCTGTTCCTAAAAATTTAATTTTCATAAGTTTAGTAAATTAAGAATTTCCTTTTAAAATATATATCAATATTATATAAAAAAAACTAAAAATTAAAAAAAATCAGACGCTCTGTAACTTTTGACATTTCCTGGGCCTCTTTATATAATTTTATAATATAAAATTTTTTTTCTTTTTTCTATTTTCTCTAAATTGTTTTTAAAATTATCGCATTAGAGGTTGAAAGGGCAACGGCCCCGCCGAAGATGAGTTAATTTATAATTAGACCGGGAGGTATTAAGATGCTCAGAAAACCGCAGGTAGCCGGAAGTTTTTATCCCGATTACCCAGAAGCTTTGAAAGAATCAGTAAAAAGTTTTATTGGCGAGCCGTCCCCCGCCCCGGCGGTAGGGATTATGGTTCCCCACGCAGGATATATCTATTCGGCAAAAACTGCAGGGCTTACTTATAGTAAGGTAAGAATTACCGATACGGTAATTCTTATAGGCCCCAACCATACCGGCCGCGGGAAAGCAGTAAGTGTGATGAAAGAAGGCCGCTGGCAGATTCCCGGAGCCGAAATTGAAATTAATTCAGAGATTGCCGGTAAACTAATAAAGGAAAGTCAATTTGCCGAAGATGACGTTGAGGCCCATAGCGGCGGTTTTCCCCGGGGAGAACACTGCCTTGAAGTGCAGCTGCCGTTTCTTTATTTTTTAAATCCGGAAGTACGTATCGTTCCCGTGGTAATGGGAGTGCAGGATAAATACATTGTTGAAGACCTTGCCGACGCTGTCGTCGGGGCAATAAAAAAGAGTTCAAAAGAAATTCTTATTGTCGCTTCCTCTGATATGTCCCATTTTATAAGAGAGAGTAAAGCCCGAAGGAAAGATAAACTTGCCATAGATGAAATTATAAAACTTGATTACGCCGGCCTGCTTGATACTGTCGATCAAAACGCGATAACTATGTGCGGCGCCGCTCCGGCAGCGGTTATGGTAAAGGCCTCTGCCGCCCTTGGCGGGAAAAAAGCCGAACTTATAGATTACAGCACCAGCGCAGAAGTTACCGGAGACAGTTCTAATGTAGTAGGGTATGCGGGCATAACGGTGAGATAATATTTTAGGAGATTTTTTTGGAGAATAATATGATAGGAATTATTGCAGATACACATGATAATCTGGATGCGATAAAAAAGGCTGTAGATTATTTTAATCGTATTGAGATAGGCCTTGTGTTGCACGCCGGGGATTATGTATCTCCGTTTACCGCAGATATATTTAAAAAGCTCAATGCACCCATGAAGGGTGTATACGGCAATAATGACGGAGATTTACCGGCCCTGGCCAGAAAGTATGAAGGGATAGCCGAGATTTCTTCCGGATGGTTGAAAATAGAAAGAGGGGGGAGAATAATCATACTTACCCATCTTCCCTTGCCCGAGCCACCGTCCGGCTGCGATTTATATATTTACGGACATACTCATCAATCTTTGATTGAAAACAGCGACAGTTGTCTTACTTTAAATCCCGGGGACTGTTCCGGGTGGGTTTCGAACCGGGCGACGGTGGCGACAGTGGATTTAGAAAAAAGAAAGGCAGAGATAATTGAAATCTAAAAAGAAAGTTGACTGGGGTTTAAAGTTTTTTCACGATGTGCTAAATCTGGACAGCTTTCACCTGGGGTTCTGGGAAGAAGACGACCCTTTTACATTGGAAGGGGCTCGTACTGCCCAGGCCCGATATACAAAAGAATTAATAAGTATGATACCGGGGGAAGTTCGCAACGTGCTTGATGCCGGCTGCGGAACCGGAGTGACGGCAAAAGAATTAACGGATCGCGGATTCCATACAGTCTGTCTTAATCCTGACCGGTACCAGGAAGATTTATTTAAGGCAAAATTTGCCGACACTATAGAATTTCACAAGGTAAAGTTTGAAGATTACATTCCGGAAAATAAAAAAACAAAATACGGACTTATCCTGATGTCCGAAAGTTCACAGTATATGGATACGGAAAAAATGCTGACAAAAGCCGCCAGGCTTTTAAAATCAGGCGGGTATCTTTTAATTGCGGATTATTTCAGGAAAACAGATACAGAATTTTATAAGACCTGTAAGATAAAAGATGAATTTTTGAACCGGATTAAAAAAGCAGGTTTTGAGCTTATAAATAAGAGAAATATAACTGAAAATGTAATACCAAATTTTACCCTGGGCAAGGATATATATTTTAATTACGGTCTTCCCGTGATTGAGATAATTGCAGGCTACGCCCGTCAAGAAAAGCCGGTGCTGACTTCAATAGTAAAATGGCTTTTCTCATCCGAGTTAAAAAAAGTAAACCATTATCTTCACAGCCACACAGAGGAAAAGTTAGACGAAGATAAATTTATGAATAATATGGAGTATCTATTTCTTTTATATGAAAATAAAAAAGGAGGTTCCCAAAATTAAAGCCCACACTTATTACCATACCTTTAATACAGAAAACAAAAGAGAATATATAAATATGACCGATATAGTCCGCCGGCAACTGAAAGAAAGCGGTATTACCGAAGGAATGATGCTGGTCTCTGCCATGCATATAACTGCCTCGGTATATGTCAATGACGCCGAATCCGGGCTCATAGAGGATATTGATAATTGGCTCCAAAAACTTGCTCCGGAAGGCCCGGATTATAATCATCACAGGACAGGGGAAGTAAATGGTGATGCTCACCTAAAAAATCTATTAATGCATAACCAGACAGTCCTTCCGGTAACCGGAGGCCGCCTTGACCTCGGGCCCTGGCAACAGATTTATTACGCTGAATTTGACGGCCAGAGACCCAAAAAAGTTATTATTAAAATTATCGGAGAATAATTTATCGGAAAAAACAATAATGATAAAAGGGCTTAAAGCGGTAAGTTATACAGCAGCGGTTATTTTGGCCTTAATATTTTTACCCTCCTGCCGAGATAAACCGGGCGGTATTAAAAAATCGCAAGGCAGTATGATAGTCAGGGGTTCCATAGGGGATGCGACTTATCTTAACCCCGTACTTTCGGCCGACTCGTCGTCTTCGGATATAAACGGCCTGGTTTTTAACGGGCTTGTAAAATATAATAAAGACCTGCAGTTGGTCGGAGACCTTGCAAAGGATTTTTCGGTATCGGCTGATAACCTGAAGATAACTTTTAATTTGAGGGAAGGAGTAAAATGGCATGACGGTCGGGAGTTTACTTCCGCCGATGTAATCTTTACCTATAACGCTATAACCAGTACTTCCACCCGTACTCCCCATTCAAGTAATTTTGATAAGGTGAAAAAAGTTACCGCTCCCGGGCCGTATAGAGTAATTGTGGAATATGTAGAACCTTATGCGCCGGCGCTGGAAAGCTGGGGCATGGGTATAATTCCCGAACATCTTTACCGGGGAAGCGATATAAATAATAATCCGCACAACAGAAATCCGGTGGGTACCGGGCCTTACAAGTTTATTAACTGGCGAACAGATGACCGTATAGTTCTTGAAGCCTTCGACAAATATTTTGAGGGGCGTCCTAATATAGGGCGGTTTGTCTATAAGATTATTCCCGACCAGTCCGTGCAGTTCATGGAGCTCAGGAGGGGGACCATAGATTGGATGTCTCCTACCCCGGACCAGTGGGTAGCGGAGACTTCCGGGCAGGAGTTTGGCAGCAAATTTAACCGGTTCCGGTATCCGTCGTTCGGGTTTACTTATATGGCTTATAATCTTGATAATTCTCTCTTTAAATCAGAGAAAGTGCGCAGAGCCATAAGTTACGCAGTGGATAAAAAGAAAATGATAGATTCCGTGCTGCAGGGCCTGGGCACTGTAGCTACCGGCCCTTATCCGCCGGTCTCCTGGGCTTACGATGAGGGAATTAAAGATTACGGTTATAATCTCCGGGAGGCTAAGCGGTTTTTGCGGGAGGCCGGATGGGAGAAAGATAAGGCCGGCGGAATCTTAACTAAGGACGGCCGGAAATTCAGATTTACCCTTATGACCAACCAGGGCAATGAAACAAGGAAGTTGGCCGCTGAAATAATACAGGCGCAACTAAAAGATATAGGTATAGATGTAAACGTCAGGATACAGGAATGGAGTTCTTTTATAAACCAGTACATAGATAAGCGGCAGTTTGATGCTGTCCTTTTAGGCTGGAGCCTGTCGGTGGATCCCGACCAGTATCCGCTCTGGCATTCCTCGCAGGTCGCAGAAGGGCAATATAATTTTACGGGTTTTAATGATAGAAGAGTTGATAAACTGTTGGAAGAGGGACGCCGTACATTTGATTTTAAGAAGAGGAAGGAGATATATAAAAATATACATAGGATACTGCATAATAAACAACCGTATCTTTTCCTTTATTTCTCAGATGCAAAACACGTTATTGATAAAAGATTTAAAAATATTGAGTCGGCAAAAGCAGGGATAAGATATAATTTTACTAAGTGGTATGTTCCTGTGGAATTAAGGAAGTACTGATGGCCATTACTTATATAATAGACGGGTATAATCTTATAGAAACCCATAGAAAATATTTCCCCGGCAGTTTGCTGGCGGCCCGCGAAAAATTAATAGCTGAAATTAAAAAAAACCGGCCGGAAGGCGGAGCAAGAAATAAAGTAATTATTGTATTTGACGGCCAGCCGGGGATAACTTTTCCGCCGGTAAAAAATCTTGATGTAAAGTTTACCGCCGGCCGGGAAGCGGACTCTTTGATTGAAGACATCGTCAGAAAAGAGAGGAACCCGGCATCAATTATAGTCATTACCGATGACCGCCGTCTGGGTCGTTTTGTTAAAACGGACGGGGCAAAGGTGGAAGCTACCGCGAAGTTTATAAAAAAAATATTTAAAAAACGCAAGAGAAATAAAATGTACGGAACTGATTTTAAAGATGATATGAAACATGCCCAAAAGATCACTAAAGAATTAAAAAAACAATGGGTAAAGAAAAATAAAATGGAGTAATTATATATTATGGCCCGAAAAAAATCAGTCCAGATAGTTGGTAAGGATTTTAGACTGCCGTTTTCAGTAGCTATTCTTACCGGCTCGTTGGAAACTATCGGTATTAAATATAGAAAAGCTTTCCAAATAGCCGACAGGATAGGAGAATATTTAGAAAAAAAAGCGTTCCACACTATAAGCAGAAATAAATTAAGAGGTCTGGTTTATAAACAGATAGAAAAAGATGTAAATAAAGTTACGGCAGATAAATATAAAAAATTTCGCAATATCATGCAGCTTAAAAAACCGCTGATAATTCTTTTGGGTGGATCTACCGGATCGGGCAAAAACACGGTCTCCGTTGATTTGGCTCGCCGTCTGGATATAACATCGGTTATAACCACTGACTCGGTTCGGGAAGTTATGAGGACTATACTTTCTAAAAAGATATCCCCTTTGGTACATACCTCCTCCTATCTGGCAAAAGACAACCTGTGGATGCCCATAAGCAAAGATAAGGTGGGAAGCGTGGTTGCTTTCAGGGAGCAGGCCCTTAGGGTAAATGCAGGGATTGAAGGTATAATTCAAAGAAGCATAAAGGAAAAGAGATCCCTGCTAATAAACGGTGTGCATATAATCCCGGATATAATAAATGAAGAAGCTTATAAGAAAGCGGACATAATAAAAGTTTTTATCTATGTAAAAAAGAAAAAAGAACATAAAGAGCGATTCTATATGCGAGGCCGGTCCAGTGAGGACAGAAATGTTGAGCGTTACCTTAATAATTTTAAACGGATAAGAAATATACAGAAATATATTGTTAAATCCGCCCGAAAAGAGGGTTATCCGTGCATAAATAACATGAAATCAAGTAAGACTGCCCAAAGGGTAGTGGACCATATAATAGAAAAACTCTAAAATTAATAAACGTTGCCAGTAAGGAGGTTGTATGAAAGCAAGAGAAATTATGATAAAGGAAGTGATATTCGCAAACGAGAACGATACTATAAGAAAGTTTATAAAGATGCTTAACGATAACCGTATTACCGGAGCCCCTGTTTTAAATGATGACGGGCAGCTGGTGGGGATAGTATCTGTAAAAGATATTATAAATGCGCTGGATAATCTCTTAAAAGTAAGACTAAGCGCCGAAGAAGTAAAGGATATCCGTGGAAAATTTAACTGGGTAAGCGGAATCATGACTGAAAATGTTATGACCGTAAGCCCGGTTACGGAAGTTATAGACGTATTTAAACTCATGGTTCAAAAACATATCCACAGGGTGCCGGTAGTAAAAAAAGGCAAAGTGATAGGCATCATAAGCACTTCCGACGCCCATAACGCTATTATAAAGTATCTTTGGGAGGCAAAAAGATAACTACTGAAACTAAAAGTAGATATCCCGGGGTCCTGCTTATATTAGACGGTTGGGGACTTGGGGAGCAGAGAGATAATAACCCCATATATCTGGCAGATACCCCCTATTTTGACAGCCTGGATTATCGAGCCATCGAAGCTGTAGGCCCTGTGGTAGGCATGCCGGAAGACGCCAAGGGCTCAACTGCGGTCGGACACGAAGTCATCAGCGGTGTGGATTATATACATCCGATGAAAAGAATTCAAAAAGATATAAAAGAGAGGGTTTTTATAAATAACCTTACCGATACTGCATTTGAAGAGACCGCTGATAGAGGGGGAGCGCTTCATCTTATGGGACTGGTTTCCAATAATAAGGAACATTCCGATATCAGACATTTATATGCCTTGATGCGCCGCGCAGTAGATAAGGGTATAAAAAAAATATATATTCATTTCTTTTCCGACGGGCGGGGAACGCCTCCGTTTTCTGCGGTAAGGTTTGCCGAAGACCTTATAGAAAAAGCAGAAACCATAGCGGGCAATACCGCTGATATTAAGATAGCGACAGTGGGAGGCCGGGATATAACTATGAATCGCTCGGTAGATTCTTTCCATAAATCCATAGCCGCCTACAGGGCAATTATAGACGCCGCCGGAGAAAGGGATAAAGATATCTTCACTGTTTTAAAAAAGGCCTACGATAGAGGGATAACCGACCAGTATATAGATGTAACTGTCCTTGGGGATTACCGGGGCGCCTCTGATAACGATACTTTAATGCACTGGAATTTCCGCAAAGACCGGGCATGGATGCTTATGTATCTTCTGAGCGAGCCGGTAAAAAGAATCCGGAAAAAAGTTGAGTTGCCTGAATTTAAAAAGACCGCAAGCAGTACTCTAAATTACGACACGCTTAATTTTCTTACCTTAATAGAGGTTTATAAAGATATTCCCTGCAAAGTGGTCTATCCGGATAAAAAACAGAAATATTCCATGGGCAGTGTCCTTGAGGAATTCGGATACAGACAGTACAGAATAAGCGGGGTAGATAAGGCCCATGCGGTTCTGCTTTTATCGGGAGGCAGCCGGATAAAACCGTTTAAAGGTGAAAAACGGATTACAATACAGCTCCCGGAAGAGATGAGAAAATACCGGGATGCTTACGATAAAAACAAGGGTGAAGAAGGATATAAACTCGACCCTTATGAAAAATATCCCAAATTAGAGTTAACCGAACTCACCCAAAAGATAATTAAAGTTGTAGAAAAAAGCAGGGGCAGAGAATTTATAATTGTAAATATTTCCAACGGCGATATGGTGGGCCATACAGCCGGTCGGGATGCTTCCGTGAAGGCCGCCTCTGTTGTGGACCGTGCGCTGAAAAAAATCAGCCGGGCGGTAAAAGAAAAAGGAGGTACGCTTTTTGTCATCGCCGACCACGGTAACCTCGAAGTATTAAAGACCGAGGACGGCACCGCATCCACTTTCCATACAAAAAACAGAGTTCCATTTGCGGTGGTTTCAAAAGATAAAGTAAAACTTAAAGAAGGCGGATGCCTTAAAGATGTAGCCCCGACAATTCTTGCGATTATGGAGCCGGAAAAGAAAGATATTGTCGCGGAAAGATTTAATGGTAATATAATTACAGATGAATAAGAAAGCATTATTTTTAATAGACGGAGTGCATAAACCGGACAATACTGTTTTTTCCATAAAAGAACTCAGCCGCCGCTATGGGGTTAAGGTATCTGCTCTTTTATGGATAGGGGGCACAGAAAAAATAAAAAGCAGAGAGGATTTCAGCGCCATATTTAAAGAAGAGTTCAACAGGGAGGTCTATTACTGCGAAGAGAAAGCAGGAAAATCTTTTCCCGAGAAAGGGATAAGAAAAATTCTTCAAAAAGACAGTTTAATAAAGAAAGTAGTCCAGCTTTCCGGCGCACCTCAGATATTCAGGAAAAAAACCAACCGCTATGCTTCTGTAGCGGTCTCTTTAGGGGCAGAATATATTGCCGGGGGGACGGTATTTAAAGAATACCATGTAGATACTCGCCACCGGAAACCCACCGTCGGGTTATATGCAACCAACAAAAGGGTGGGAAAGACATCCTTCGGGTCATATATTGGTAGCCTTATATGCGGAATAAGAGGGATAGCCACAAAATGGAAACCTGTAATAATTACCCATTCTCGTGGCGGCCCGCCTGACCCACCCCTTATTGAAGTATATAAACCTTCAGCGGATAAGCCGGCGCAGAAATTAACGAGGCTGGAACTTCTTACTTCCCGGTTTAAGCCCGAATATCTCCGCCGTCTTCTTGATTTCGGACTTCACGGCGCTTCGGATGTCTTTGAAGACGCACTCATTGTCTCGGCTTATCTCGATAGTTGGGAAGAATCACACAGAGAGGTTCCCTATATCTCCATGATAGGGTGCCGTCGGGCCGGAGCGGGATATTTCAACGAATTTGTAGTATCCAATGCGGATAAAGGCATTAAAAAAGCTAATAAATCAGAGGCGGATATCATTATACATGAGGGGTCGGGTGCCGAATATCCCCCGGTAGAAGTTGACGGCATAATATTTTTTATTCCCTCCGATGTGAATCTGGAACTCCTCGATGATTTTCCGGGACTTGAAAAGTCGTTGCTCTTTATAGTAGCAAATTGCCAGCAAGAGACAGCCGCGCCCAAACGGATCTCAAAGATAAGAGATATTCTTAAAAGCCGGGCTCCGGAGACAGAGATTATCCTAACCCGGTTTGTCCCCGAGGTAGTTGCTGAAAATCCCGGACTGGAAGGTAAAAAAACGGCTTTCTTTACTACCGCTCCCGGTTATATAGTGGATAAACTCTCCGGTTATATAGAAAAAACTTACGGCTGTATGGTCTTAGGGACTTTTAATAATTTGGATAGCGATAAAGATATGAAAAGCGCCATAGATAAACTTGAAAAAGAAGGCGGTGTAGATAAATACCTCTTTGAAATAAAAGCCCGCGGTGTGGAAGGGGCGGGGTATGTAACTAAAAAATATAACTCAGAGTACCTCTATATTAATAATATCCCCCAAACAGTGGACAAAGATTTTAAATCCCTGGAGAATAACAACGCGCTGGACAATGCAATCATTAACGCAGTTAAAAAAATAAGCTAAAACATCTCTTTTCTTTTCTTTTTTCCCAGGGCCGGGTTATTATCTGCTGACTTGCCGGGGTTTCCCGAAACTTTTCTGTTTTCCGCAAAGCATTGCGCTGCCCGGAAGGGTTCCCGCCTTTGCAACTTAAAAAATACAAACTTTTCAAATCTTCTTGACAATTTTGTTAATTTATGTATGATTTAAAAATAAAAATATTGGATTATCTAAAGTTATTGAGGAGAAATTATGTTTAACAAAAATGAAGAATTTGTAAAAATTGGTGCCATAGCCGGTAGGTCAGGCCTGTCGGTATCTACACGCAGGTATTATACCGAACTCGGATTGCACTGTGAAACTTACAGAACGCCGGGAGACATTTGCATCTACGATAGGTCCGAAACTCTGAAGAGGATTGATGAGATAGTTTCCATCTCCAACGACAAAACTTTAAAAGAAGTCGCCGCGGCTGTCTGAGAAAATTGCGGGTAAAACTTAAACATCAAAGATAAAGATAATTTAAAGATAGGCGAACTATCTAAGGATACGGGGCTTCCCGTATCTACACTGCAGTATTATGCCCGGTTGGGCCTGCTTAAAGAACTCTACCGCACGCCCGGAGGGGTAAGGATATTTGACCGGGATAAAACGGGAAAAAAACTTAAAACTATAAAAAAGAAAAGCAGGACCAGTTCGCTGAAAAAGATTAAAAAGCTTTTAGAGGAAAAAATATAAAATGAATAGTTTTAATGCTGAAAATAAATATTATAAAAATGAAGCCGCCGGCGAGCTTCAATTATCCGAAAAAATCACCTCAGTCCTTTTTAACGTGGTGGCAGGAATATTTATCAGTTTTATTCTTCTTACTCTTATACCTGCGAAAGGGCATGCAAGAACATATAACACTTTGACGAACATTGACACTGATGTGACCAACAGCGGATGGGATACTTTTGATGAAGTTGTCTCTACACAAACAGTTACTACTGACTGGGGAGTTAGTGCGTCAACAAATCTTTATGTGACATGGGACAGCGAAAAAATATATATCGGACTTCATGCTGGACTGGAATCTAAAAACGAAATTCTGATTTATTTTGATATGGATTATCAAGCGACAGATTCAACGGGCGCGGCCAGTCTTGACGAGTTGACAGATAATACAGGTTCAATAGATAATACTGCCTCTTACTGCGATGTCGATTGGACGGATACCGATTTCAAACCGGATTTCTGTATCGGCTGGTCAGCAGATGTTGATGACAATGTGGAGGGGGTGAGGGGTTGGGTCGGTTCAGGGGAAAATACGGAATTTTCAGGCACTTCATTTAGCGATTTCGGCTGGTATACCCCATATTCTATAAGTAATGATGGAGCAAACACGGGAGATTTTGAAGTTGTTCTTTGTTCAACTATGGTGTGGACGACCGCACCGGCTGACGCTAAAATCGCATTGCTTGTTGTTATAGCCAATGATGGGTCTTTATCAAATCAGTTTCTTCCGCCCGGAACAAGCGGTTCGGACCTTACGCCCTATGTTGTTCAAGTTACAAACAGCGCGAGCGAGCTTTTTAATAAATGGAATCCCGCGAAAAATCTCCCGGGAAGAAATTCGGTTACTATCTCCGAGGTTTTTTATAACGATTCCGAAACGACCGATATAGATGACTGGGTTGAGTTGTATAATGCGGCGAATTACCCCGTTAATCTTGAAAACTGGATACTAAAAGCATGGGATGAAGCCAGAACTTCGACATACACAATGAAATTGCCAGATGTGAATATTTCTTCAGGTTCATGGATAACCGCTCATCCAAAGTCAGGCACAGACCGAACAAATTACTGGGGCATCAAACAAATTTTCAAAGGAAGTGATGAGGACTGGTTTGGCTCGGGCGCAGGTACTTGCGAGCTTTACGACTCAAGTTATACAATAACAGGTAAGAGTATTATTGATTTTTTTACGTGGGACTGCGATGGAACAGTTCCTTCTATTGATGTTGACACCAACGCTGTTACGGCAAATATATGGGTTGAAGATGATTTTTATGATGGGACAGGAACTTCAAACAGGTCAATTGAAAGAATTGATAATTCATCTGAAACATACAAGAATGTGGCTCCGCTTTCATGTTTTTCCGAAGAAGATTTGAGCGGCGCTTCCGAAGCGGTTGACAACAACGGGGATGATGGACCTACGGCATCAAAAATTCTGGGAGTTGTTACCACAGAAAGCGATTTTACAACCAATACGCAAGAAGTCATCGAAGGCGCGACAGTCTATTTTAAAATAGATATGGATGGGGCTCAGGATAATGCGTCCTATAAGCAGGCAGTTATTTGCAAAGCAACATCAACAAGTGACCAAACTGGGATTTTTGTAACTGCAAGAGAAGACGGAATTAGTTCAAATGATTATCAAGGTCTGATAAAACTTACGCTTACTTCGCCTTCTACCAGCGCCATGGATGCTTTATGGGCTCCGTTAAAGGATACGGTTACAGTCCGCACCATTGTAGATGACGTCTATTATGATACGGTGACGGTAGTAGCGGGACCAAACACTGAGCCGGATGCTCCGTCAAAACTTGCGCAATACTCAGAGGACTGGACTGTATTAGATTGGGGCGACTGGACAAATTACAATGTAATAAGAGCAAGTTTTACATTATCTGATCCGGATACAGATGAGCAAATGCAGTTTAATATTCAGTTTTCAACATACAGTGATTTTTCGTTTTATTACATAAATTCGACCGCACCGGCTACGGCGACTCTCGATGAAGGAGCGACAAATTTTCTGACAACAAGAGCAGTTGATCTTCTTCCTGAAGGAACCTGGTATTGGAGGGTTATGGCAACAGATGATGATGGTTTATCAAGTGCTTATGCTTCTTCGGATACAGCAAACGGTTATCATTTGAGAATTGATGTTTCAACACCGAACAATGTGGGCTGTTCAAAGCCGTTAAATAATTCATTTGACCTTGAGACGTCAACATCGCTTACAGCACTTACAGCAACAGATTCTTTAAGTGGTGTTTCTGATTATCAGTTTAACGCTTCCACGAGTTCATCCTTTGACGGAGGAGATGATATTGATTCCGGTTGGCAGACTGGAGTAACATACAGCCCATCGCTTGAAGGTAACACAACATATTACTGGCGGGTGAGAGTGAAGGATGTCGTGGGGAATATATCGGAATGGTGCGGTGACGCGGATACGGCTGGCTGGTGGAAATTCAAGACGATAAACAGTACGCCGGACGCTCCTACGAAATTAGGGCAGTATTTAGAGGACTGGACAGAGTTGGAGTGGAGCACATGGACAAAGTATCAGCATATTAGAGCCACATTTACGCTAACCGACCCCGACAGAGACGATAAACTGAAATTTAATATAAAATTTTCTACACATTCGGATTTTTCATATTGTTATGTAAATTCCACTCAGCCATCCTCGGCAACGCTTGAGGAAGGCGCGACAAACTATATAACAGCGCTTCTGCCTGAAGGAACATGGTACTGGAAAGTAAAAGCCGTTGACGCGGGGGGGCTTTCCGGTCTTTACGCCTCTTCGGATACGGCAAACGGTTATCATTTGAGAATTGATACGCATACACCAACGAATGTGGGATGTTCTTCTCCTTCAGATGATGAAGAATGTATTGCTGTCAAGACATCTTTGGATGCTCTAACAGCAAGTGATTCTTTAAGCGGTGTCTATCAGTATCAATTTGATATTTCGACTGCAACAACTTTTGATAAACCGGGTGACCAAACATCCGCCTGGCAATCGGGGAATTCATGGACTCCAGGAACACAGTTGAAAAACGACACAACTTATTACTGGCGGGTCAGGGTAAAGGATAAAGCCGAAAATATATCCGAATGGTGCGGCAATGCTGACGAGTCCGGCTATCACAAATTTATAACGGAACTGCGGGGAATTGACGGGGACTCTTCCGATTGGACAGGAAGCCCGACGACAATAGACAATACTTCTCAAATCAGTGACATAGAATGGATTTGGCGTGATAAGTCATGGGAGGAGAGGGAAGACAGCTCCAATGATGATGATGTTGATTTGAGGGAAGTAAGGATTTGTGCGGATTCAAATGCGGTCTATTTTCTCGTTGAATTTGCGGATATAACAGATACGCAGTATCCATATGTCGCTGTTGGAATAGACACAGACACGGCAGATTCAGGAATGGACTGGGTTGCGGATGAGTCAGATGTGACAATGGGAGACGAATACGGCAGAGCAGAAGATAAATATCATAATCCGGAACAAAACATTATTGTCCATTACACAGACGCGGATTCTCTTGTCCAAATTGAGAAGGCAACAGGAGCATTTACTAATAACTGGTATGCCCCGGACACTTACGGAGGGGGCGTATGTAATTTCAGCGATACAAATGATGTTGCGGAATTTAAAATCGCACGGGCTGATATCGGTCTTGATGGAGATAAATCCGCAAGATTTACGGTTTCTCTCTATGATAATTATGGCGACTGGGCAAACGATGCTAACACGACCACTGGTTATGATACCTGTGATGCTTTGGATGCAATGAGTATTGTCCGTATATCAACAGAAGACAATACTTATAATGACACTGATGATGATATGAGCGCCTGGGACGAGGATATTAGCGATGCCGATATTGATTTCTGGACAGAACTGAGTTTTATATCAACGGGAATCGCCGGGAACAAAGAGCCAGAGGCGCCCACAACCGCGGATTCGCCTGCGGATGATTCTGCGATTTACGATCTCACGCCGACTCTTTCCTGGAGCGGAGCAACGGATGCCGATGGTGAAACGGATATAACTTCTTATAAACTGATAATAGATACAACTTCCACCGCAGATGCTCCTTATACTTATAAGGTAAATGTTGCGACATCTACTGAATTTACAATTCCTTCAAATCTTACACCTGATGTTACATATTACTGGTATGTTTATACAAGAGATAAATCAGGTGATTGTTCGCCAAAATCAACGACATGGGAATTTTATGTTCATGGGAGAACAATTGACGGAGATATTTCCGATTGGGGGACAGAAACTGCTTTTAAGATAAATTCTTCAACTTTTAATGCTTCAAAGAACGAATTCATCTGGAGAGATAAACTTGGAAACGAAAGAACAGATTCTTCAAACCCTGATTGTAATTTTGATATTGATGAGGTAAGAGTTACGGCAAACGACACTTATATTTATTTTCTCTTCAAGTCATCGGATATCACAAACATTGATTATCCACATTTTGCTCTCTCGATTGACACAGACACGGATTTAACAGATGATTCTCTTGACTGGATTGATGATGAATCAGACGGCGCGGATTCAATGAAACTTGGAACAGATTACAATTCAAAAATAAGAGCAGAAAGGAATATAATAGTTTGTTCAAGTGAGAGTGCAAATACCCATATTTTTCTTTATGCAGATGATGGGACATCTTGGTATGATCCTTCTTCTGGTGATTGGGAAGCATATGCTTCAGATACAAATGAAGTTTTTGAAGTAAAAATTAATCGCTCAGATATTGTTCTTGAAGGAGAAAAAAAATTTAGATTTTCTTTAGAAAGTCCTGAAAATTTTGCAGGCGACCCGGAGACACTAGACACGACAGTGGACTATGATCCTGATGCTTTGGATGCAATGACGATTGTCCGTCTTTCAACAGGTTCAGGGGCAGGACAATATTACAACGATACTGCTAACGATATGAGTGCATGGGATGAAGAAATTTCAGATTCTGATATCGACTTTTGGTCTCAGATAAAAGTTTCAGAAGATGGAATTATTTCAAATAATTATCCTGACAAACCGATAAATCCTGATCCTGCTGATAATGGAAAATATTCTTCAGATGTAAAACCAACATTATCCTGGGATGCTGCAACAGATCCTGATACAGGAGATTTTATAACATCATATTTAATTGAATTTGCAACTCATTCTGATTTAGGAGGAGATTTATCTCAAACAGATGAATATGGATATAGGATAAATATTGCTTCTTCGTCAAGCCCGTCGTGGACGATACCAGAAGATTTGAAAAATGACCTGACTTATTACTGGAGAGTTTTCTCACGAGATGCCTGCGGAACTCTTTCTCCGGGTCCTGACATCTGGGCTGTAAAGGTTGATTCTGTGCCGCCTGCTTCAGTAACAAATTTATCTGCTTTAACAGGGACATCTCCCGGAGAAATTGACCTCACCTGGACTGCGCCGGGGGACAACAATTCAATTGACGCGCTCGATACGGGCAGTAAATTCAGACTTGAATACGCTTCTTGGACAACGGTTGTCTGGAGCACAGACACATCTGTTGGAGACGGATATTATGATGATATAGAGACAACGGTAAGTCCGGGTGTAAGTTCTTCTAAAACAATTGACTCGCTTTTGGAAGGGGTGACATATTATTTCAGGATATGGACAGCGGACGAAATTCCAAATTGGTCGGCCCTTTCAAATGCGGCAACCACTTATGCTTGTGTAAATCCGGTACCTTCGGCAGAAGCGCAGATGGTTTATTATTCCTCATCAACGGTTGCTGCAGATCAACAGTTTCCGTCATTTAGAAACTGGACAGGGACGGAGTGGTCGGATGAGTTTTCGGCAGAAGGCGTAACTTCGACCGCGTCGGGATGGTATGTTCTGAAAAAAGCGCCGTCGAGAGACGAATGGATACTGGGAATTGAAGACGCCGACGGTCATCTGAATGTTCAGATTTACGACAACACGACAAAAACCTGGGGAAACATAAAAGAACTTTCGACTTACGGAAGTTATGAAGACAGAAGATGGTTTGATATTGCCTATGGTCAGAGTTCGTCGAGTGCGGTTATTGTGTTCAAAAATCCCGATGTTACGGACGAAGTTCAGTGTGTTACATGGGACGGGTCTGTTTATTCGTCCGTTTACACCCTGACCTTGTCTACTCACGGAGCGGGGACAATCAACTGGCTCCGTCTGGAAGCAAAACCGAGTTCCGACGAGATGATTTTAGGGATTCAGGATGATTCGTCAGATATTTCATTTCATGTTATGGACGGGACTTCCGTGGTGAGTGATTCAGGCATTGTCGCAGAATGGGCGACGGAGGGTACAGGAGTTCGATGTTTTGATATCGCATGGGAGCAGACAACGGGCAAGGGAATGGCTCTATGGGCGGGCGCCGATGCGGACAACTATTACAGAACATGGGACGGAAGTATCTGGAGTTCGTCGGCGACTGTCGATATGGGGGCGTTGGACATTTCTGTTTCAAATGGTTATTGGATTCGTCTTGCCGCCTGTCCGAATTCAAAAAATATTTTGATGGGAACGGTTGAAAGTTCAACGCTGGATTTGGATGCTGTCCTGTGGGACGGAACTTCATGGGGGAGTGATGTTGAATTAAACGCTGATTTGCCTGACTACGACGGACAGTATTATGACCTTGCGTGGGAGAGTTCTTCAGAAGACGGAATTGCCACCTATACTGTAAATACAGAGACCGCCGCATACAGAACTTATTCTGCGGGTTCATGGGGTAGTGAATTGCAAGCATCACCCATTGCCGACGGCGCTTATGTTAGATGGATGCGCCTTTCACCGGATGACGACTCAGATGAGATAATGCTTGTTCATTCCGATACCCACAGCGCCGTAAATGTCCAAAAATGGGACGGCTCCGCCTGGGGAAGCATAACTGAAGCAGAAGACAATTCTTTGTTAAATTATCAGTGTTTTGATGTTGCTTATCCGCTGAAATTAACGGTGCCGGACACAACCGCACCGGCGGCAATTTCGGATCTCACGGCAATTGCGGGTTCTGATGATGAAGAAATTGATTTGAGATGGACTGCTCCCGGAGACGACGGAAT
Source organism: Elusimicrobia bacterium LH_S2 (assembly GCA_023660015.1). Classification (GTDB taxonomy): domain Bacteria; phylum CG03; class SLGR01; order SLGR01; family JAGXOG01; genus JAGXOG01. Next base: position 36,906 of record JAGXOG010000006.1, read on the forward strand.
GAGCGGGGATATTTCTGAAGGCGAGATAAAGATTCTTGCATCAACTTATAACATAACTTCCGCGAATTTTGACTCAATAACTGAAAACCCTTATTACACATATTTAAGAGGCGGGGCGACAAGTTATTCAACGCAAGGGACAGAGCACACATACACAATGACAGGGCTTTATGCAGGCACGACTTATTATTTTGCAATAAAAGTAAGAGATGATGTTGAAAACTGGTCTTCGTGGTCTGATACGGCAAGTTCCTCAGATACAGTAGCCGCTCAGGATTTAGAGCCCAAAATAATTTTAGATCTCCAGGCAACTGCCGAATATAGCAAGATAACGCTCGACTGGAGCGAACCATCAGGAGAGCCAGACCTTGACTTTTATAAGTTTTACAGAGATTCAACAACAGCCACTCTCTGGGATGATGCTTACACTTTTAATGTTGACATAGGAAATGATTCTTATCAAGACTCAGGTCTTGAAAATGGTGTCACATATTACTACAGATCTGAAACATTTGATTATGGCTCAGTAGGAGATGATCTTTACAGTATCGCTCTTTCAAGCGCTTATTCAAATGTTGTTTCCACCTGTCCTACTGCAACTCCGTCCGAAATTATAATTGTTTATTCATCCGGAACTTTAAATTACCCGTGGTTTAGAGAAATTGCTTCCGGAACAACTTACTGGGGGACTCAACAGTCAGGAATTCCTCACATGAATTCGGAAATTCAGCATATAAGTGTGAAAGAAAATTCGATCGAAGATGAAGAAATTTTAATGGCTGGAATTAATGCCGAAACAGACGATTATGAAATTTGGGTTACAACCCGGATAGATGACAGCTGGGCAAATTCTGCGATTCAAATCGCTGATGCTCTTTCGACCGGTGGACCCGGTATGGATGACTGCAGGGGTTTTGATCTTACTTATGAAGACCAGTCAGGTCTTGGCCTTGTTGCTTATACAAAAGAAACTGACGACACTCTTTATTACAGAACCTGGGATGGTTCATCTTTTTCAGCCGAGGCATCAACAGCAGGTCTTCCGACAGGCGATTTGCTAACTCCCTACTGGATAAAAATGGCTCGTCGTCCCGGATATGACGATATTGCTTTAATTTATCTTGCTTCTGATGGAACAGATAATGAAATAGGTACTTTAATCTGGGATGGAGCAAATAATAAGTTTTCCGAGCAGTTATTACTTGAAAATAGCGCTTCAAGTTTCAGTAAAGAAAGTTTAGATGTTTCTGCGATGAATGAGTCAAGGGATTTTATGTTTGTATGGGGCTCAGGGACAGTTCTTGGCGTTACAAATCTTGAATCAAGAAGATGGGATGGGGACTTTTTAAGTGAAGTTTCTGTGGGGACAGGAGGAGATGCTCTTGATGATGTTCCGGAATTTTTATCTTTAAAATCTAACACAACAGACCAGTTAATGCTTGGAATAACAGATGCAGGTGCTGCTGTAAGTGCTATAAGATATGATGGTTCAAACTGGGATAATTCCATTCACAGCTTTGATGCTGCTGCAAGAGATATTGACAATAAATATGTTGACATAGAATGGGAAGATGATGGAGATGGGAATTACTCTATACTTGTTTTTGGAGATGGCGCAGATACTGACTGGGCTTACTGGGATGGTTCCGGGTGGACAGAATCAGGTGGTCTTTACGGAGATGAAAGCAACAGGGTGGAACTTACAAAACAACCCGATGGAAATATCTGGCTTTGTAATTATCTCAATACCGATGCAGTTTATAAAATGAGAAGATGGGACTCATCAGGTGATGTTTGGAATTCTTCCACAACAATTTTTAATGTCGTAGATGGTTATACGGGTTATTATCAAAAATTCTGTTTTTCACCAAAAACAGAGTCCACATCACCACCCCCAGACGAAACAGCTCCTGCGGCAATTACGACAATTGCAGCTTCGACTTATACTTTAACAGGTCAGATTAAACTTGAATGGGAATCGCCCGGAGATGACGACTGGAATAATGCTCTTGATCCAGATTCTCAATACAAAATTCAACATTCAACTTATAATCTTACCTGGGATAAAGATAATGCACAGATAACGATTTCAACTTCCGGAACTTCTCCTCACACAGTTGTTTCAAAAATTACCACATTAAGTAAAGAAACAACATATTATTTCAGAATCTGGACAGCGGATGAAGTTCCGAACTGGTCTGATATTTCCAGCGGCGCGACCTGCTGGGCAAGAATTGCGCCGGCAGCAATCACAACACTTTCATCGCTTGCCGAAGATGACGGCGATGTTTCTCTTTCCTGGACAGCCCCCGGCGACGACGGCACGACGGGGAGCATTGCGGACGGTCAATGGAAAATAAGATATTCAACAATTGCGACGGTTGACTGGGCGACGGCATCCGCGGAATGGACTGACATTGATGACAAATATGAACTTTTAATTGATACTTCCTGCGACCCGTTAAGTAAACACACAAATACAATAACACCCCTTCACGGCGGTGTCACATATTATTTCAGAATATGGACCAGAGATGAGGACACAAAAGTAAACGCTCCCGGGAACTGGTCTGATATATCAAACGGCTCCACCGATACAGTAACAGAGGTTATAAGCGTATCTCTATCAACAGATACTTATGATTTCGGCGAACTTGAAGTAAACCTGTCAACTGTCTCTCTTTCTACAATAACCATAACAAATGATGGTAATGTAACCGAAAAATATTCAATGCTTATTGCTTCAATAACAAAACTTGACGGAAGTCATTCCAACTGGAAATCAACAGATACAACAGTGGGAGAGGATAGATTTATTTTACATGAAATATTCCATAATGTCCAGACATCAACTGATAATTATCAGTTAAATGATGCAGTAATTGATACTTCAAAAACAAGCAGCGATACAATATTTACTGATGATGATGAGCCACCTGAATATCAAGAGGGAATTGATGTGCTAAAAGGAGATGACAGAAAATTGTGGTTTCGCCTTGATACACCAACAGGAGTAACTCAGTCAGCATCACATAAAATAACAGTAAGGATAGATGCAGCAAAACAATAAGAGAGGAGGAATTATGAAAAGTTCAAAGAATGGATTTGCAAAGATTGGGAAGATTGCTAAGGATAGCGAATTGCCGGTATCGACAATCCGTTATTACAACCAATTTGGTCTCATTAATGAGATATTTAAGACACCGGGTGGTGTGCGGCTATTTGAGGAAGATGAGACAGTAAAAACAATAAAAAAGATTAGAAATATCAATCATGGTAGGTCATTAGAAGATATAAAAGAACTGGTATAAGCATAGTTCTGAAAAAGGAGAATAAAAGTGAATATATTTAAAAATATTTCTTTATTTCTTGCTGTTATATTCTATGCATTTTCCTATGTATATCCAATTGGCATACTTACTCCGTTTACTGAACAGAGAGTTGAAAATATTAAGTTAGGTAAAAAATATTTAATTAAGCCGCTTAAAGTAAAAAATACAGGAAAAGATAAAGTAAAAGTGAAAGTAGAAGTCCTGAAACCTTCACTATCAGAACTTAAAGAAGATTATGAACAAATTTCTGATATTTCCTGGATAATAATAGAAAAGACAACATTTACTATAAAATCAGAAGAATGGGCAAAAACAGATATTTTTATAAGGATACCAAAAAATAAACTCTATTATGGAAAGAAATATCAAGTATGGTTATTAACACAGACAGTAAGTAAAACAGGTCTTATTCAGGCAGGACTAAAGAGCCGGCTGCTTTTTTCAACAGCAAGAAAAAAAGGATTTTTTAAAAGGATTTTCGGATGGATATTAAAGTAATATATTAAATGAATTTAAAAACAGTAATTAAGACAATAATGATAGTTCCAAAGCCAAAAAGAAGTTTATTTTGCGTATCAAATCGAGCTTCTATTTGGGTAAACCGCTGGTTTATATTATTCTCAAGATTGTTGATGCGCCCTTCCAAATGGTTTACTCTTTCTCCTACTTTGGAAAGGCCATCTTCCAGTTTTCTAACATCATTTTCAAAGTTATCAGCTTTACCTTCTAAATATGAAACTCTTTCTTCTAATGCTTGTGCCATTTGTTTCTCCTATAG
>JAGXOG010000070.1 GCA_023660015.1 Elusimicrobia bacterium LH_S2
TGCTAATACTATAAGAGGAGTAAAAAATATGGGTGTTGTTTCTGGATAAATAGAGGGTTTTGATAAATTACGAAAAAAGGTTATTGCTGGACTGAAAAAGAATTATTCTGATAAAGCGATACGCTGTTTTATTATGAAGGAAAATTATGGAGCGGTTTCCGGACCCGATGCGTATGCTCGGCTTACAGACCCCTGCGGAGATACAATAGAATTTTATTTAAAATTTAATAAAGCCAGGATAAAAAAGTCAGGATTTACGACTGACGGTTATGAACTTTTATGGTTTACGGTCAAATGGTTTCGGAGATGATTGAGGGCATGACACTTTCTGAAATTATGAAATTTATATGAAACTTAATAGAAACAAAGTACTTATTAAAATTGGCAAATTTCCTAAAGAGAGTTACCATTGTGCTCTTCTGACCGTGAATACGGTCAAAGAGGCAATCAAAAAGTATAGGAAAAAAGATGTTAAAGGATAATGTAAAGTGTTTACTTGATAAACTGTCTGACAGAGGTTGAGTTTATTGCTGCGGTAAAAGCGTATTTAGTGACAGAGATTAAGGTTCAGGGCTAGTCTAAAATAGGAAAGGTCTTATGCCTACAATTTTTTGCGGTGAAGTTGTGAATATACAGGCCGCAATGGATGTGGACACGCAGCCGCGGAAAAATCAGGCGGTTTTGTCGTTGCTGCTTTGCTTCTCCGGCCTCACAGTGCTGTTGACAAAGGGAGATAACACAAATTTGGAAGTTTTTTGGAAAAAAATTAGGAGGTATTTATGCCTTGGATAAAACAAGACGATTGTATAGGTTGCGGTCTTTGTGTGGAAAACTGTCCGCAAAACACCATATTGATGAGGGAAGATAAGGCAGATATCGATATGACTAATTGTATTCGTTGCGGTCAATGCCATGATATTTGCCCGCAGAATGCGGTTGCTCATGACAAGGAGAGAGTTCCTATAGAAGTGAAGGCTAACAGGGAAGACGCAAAAAGATTGATTGCTTGTTGTCCTGATTCTGAGCATAAAAAAGGTTTTTTGAAGAAACTTGAAAGAGATTTTGAAGACAAATTAAAAATTTTACATGAATCGATGGCAGAAATAAAGAAATTGCAAATTTAATGTCTGAATGTAAGTGGTATCAATGTTGTCCTATGAGAACATTTTATGAAGAGGGTAAACTTGATAAACACTGGATTGACGATTACTGTAAAAGTAATTGGTTAAAATGCAGGCGTTATCATATGGAAGAGCGGGGGGAATATCATTCTGACGAAATGCTTCCCGACGGCAGCATAGATAAAAATCTTAGCAGTAAAACAGAAAAAAAGAGATAACAATATCAGGATAAATATGGCTGGTGGATAAGTTTTTAAACTGGTGGAATCATATACCGGAATATATCAATCCCGATATCATCGGAATTGGTTCATTTCAGTTGCGTTATTACAGTTTAATGTATGTTGTCGCATTTATTGTTGTATATTTGCTCGTTTTGTATAGATTGAATCATGAGAAATATGAATATTCCAAAGAAATTATACAACGTTATTTTAATTGGGCAATTCTTGGTGTTATCATCGGTGGGAGATTGGGTTACGTATTATTCTACAATTTAAAATATTTTGCGGTCAATCCGTTAAGAATAATCTCTCCTTTTGATTTCTCAAATGGTTTCCAGTACATCGGCATTTCCGGGATGTCTTATCATGGCGGACTCATTGGAGTTGTTCTGGTTTCTATTTTCTTTTGCCGAAAATATAGAATAAATTTTTGGAAATTTGTTGATTTTTTTTGTCCCACAATTCCGTTGGGATATGCATTCGGCAGAATAGGCAATTTTATCAACGGGGAACTTTATGGCCGAGTCACTGATATGCCATGGGGAATGTATTTTCCTTTAGATATTATGCATCAATTGAGGCACCCCTCTCAACTTTATGA
>JAGXOG010000071.1 GCA_023660015.1 Elusimicrobia bacterium LH_S2
ATCCCAGAAAGCTGAAAAACTTCTCTGGTCTCATAGAGTGGAAACAGGAGAGAATCTGTCTCAAACGGTAGATCGTCTTATACTTGAGAATCTTGAATAAATAATAATTAAGAGAACAAAAAAACTATGAGCCAGGTAGCAAAACAACTCAGAAATTTTTTAGTAGGTCACGCTAATATCAACGGCGGTAAAGCCGTTCTTTTCTTTTTTGCTAAAAGCAAGAAAGAAGGTCATCCCCTCGGCCCGCCTGTTAATGTCTCTTTTAAAAATATGGCCGTTACAAGAGAAAATTATCAGCACGGTCATTCTGTCCATGCTAAGAAACTTACCGACTCTCTCTGTGAAAAAATAATCAGATTCAGCCGGGAACTTGAATTAAACGTCTTTTTTTCTGTTCCCTCATTAATAAAAAACACCCGCAAATATGATGATATCACCGGTCTGGGATCTGCTTTTCTTGATGATATCCCCGCAGATACTCTTTCCGAAGATATGCTCACAAAAGGAATGAACATCGGAGATTTTTCTTTTCCTGCTTCTGCAGTAATTCAAACCAGCCCGGGTAATTGCCAGGTACTTTGGAATTTCAAAGGGTTTCTTCCGGCAGATGAAAGATACAAGGGACCCCAGTCCCCATTCCTGCCTGCTTTACCTAAACACAGAAAAGATCTCTTTAACCGGATGCTGAGGCTGCTTAAAAAGAGATTGGAAGGGGATCCCGGAGGCTCAAATCTAAATCAGATTTACCGTCTCCCCTTCACATTGAATCATAAACCGAAATATTCACCCGCTCCGGAAGTAAAACTTCGTCATGCTGATTTTTCTCCCGAGAACCGTATCAACTTCGGGGAGTTTTACACGGAACTTTTAATCCCTGAATTAAAAAAACATTATCAGGATAATTTCTCCGATGTCTTTTCAAACATAAAAGAGAACAACGATTGGATTCTGATGGAAAATCTCCTGGGCTGGGGAGAATCATCTGAGAACCTGGGACATTCCTGGACCGCAAATGAGCGGGATATGTCAGCAGCAAAGCGTCTTTTAGAACATTATAAAATCCCCAGGGAAACAATTCAAAAGTTAATCATACAAAGCCCTAACCGAGAAAAAGGACAGAAGAAGGGAAGTCAGTATTTTAATTCTCTCTTTAGCAAATTAAATGGAAAACAAAAAAAAGAGCCCGGAAAAGCTCTGTCACTTCGGCGTAAAACTATAGATTTAACCCGGGTATTCAGCGATATCCCGGCACTTTTATTTTCAAGTGATAAAACAGTCACAGTAAAAGGAATTACAACTCAGGATGGGCGTAAGGTAGACGTAAAAAGGACAGGCATAATCGGGATGAATAATAAGAGAGTAAAAATATTGCTCTGGGCATTATCCAGCGCCCGGTATAAATCAAAGGGAAAATATATAGGAAGAAAATTAGTGGTAGATTTTGAGGATTTTTGCCGTGATATGTTGGGAGTTGCTCCTGAAGATTATAAATCTGACAGAAAATTTAAAAAGACGGCGGCAGTATATTACGGACGGACCGTAAAGGGACTTGAGTTCCTTCGTTTTGGTATTTCAGATTATTATCAGTTAGAGAAAACCGGGAATGCTAAAGGAGTGGCTATATCTCCTTTCAGTTCATTTGAGAAAAAAGGCAATAAGGTCATTATAACTTTAAGCCCGGAGATGGAGGCCGTTTACAGTAATTCTGATAGATTAAAAAGGGTTGAAAAGAAGTTCCTGAATTTTATAGGGGATATTCGGGACTCTCTTATTCCGGCGTTTGCGTTATGGTTGGGAGAGAATTTTTATGATACAAAAAATGCAGGGAGCAAAATAAAAATCAAACCTACAGATTTAAAACATTTGTTGCAGGGACGGCCCGGGGG
>JAGXOG010000072.1 GCA_023660015.1 Elusimicrobia bacterium LH_S2
ATATATCCGATAGACCCCTGGGTGTCAGCACCGCATGAATCAAGCGGAACACGGTGAATATGCTCATATTCCTCGCCAAGTTCCGAACGGCGAAATATAAACCCCACCTGTGGCCCGTTACCGTGAGTAACTATTACATCCCAGCCTTTTTCAATCATTCCGGTTATATGTTTTACCGTTTCAACAACAGCATCATACTGATCCGGTACAGACTGATGTTCTTTATCTTTTATTAAGGAGTTTCCTCCTACTGCAACTACTGCTAATGGCATATTATTCCTCCGTACTTATTCTCCCATAGTCAGAGCCATTACGGCTTTCTGGACATGTAATCTGTTTTCTGCTATATCAAGTATGATTGACCGGTCACCGGAAGCTACCTCATCGGTAACTTCATGGCTTCTGTCTACAGGCATGGGATGAGAGAAAAGACCGTTATTGCTTCTTTTCATCTTTTCTTCATCACAAATCCAGTCTGTATATTTAAGCGCTTTTTCTATTTCATCCTGTTTATGCAACTCACCGCCGGAATAAGCTTCCGTGCTCATCCAGTTTCTTGAATAAACTACATCGGCGTCATCGTATGTTTCTGCCGGGTCATTGGACAACTCAAACGAAGTTCCGTTCTCGGCGCAGTTCTTTTTGGTCCACTCCAGGACTTCATCGTCAAGCTCATAACCTTTAGGATGCGCAACCCTGACATTCATACCCATTCTTGAACTTATCAGCATACTTTCCTGAACAGAACAGTGAGAACGGGCAAGAGCGCCGTGACCCCAAAGATGAGTTATAGTCTTGCCTTTAAGGTCTTTTCCAAGATGCTTGCGGTACCCCATAATGTCTGCAAGCCCCTGGCAGGGATGGAACCTGTCGTGGGCCATGCTTATTATCGGAATATCGGCATACTTAGCATATTCCCTGAGCAGGTCGTCTCCCTGTCCGTATTCGGCTATCTTATCTTCGAGAATCCTTATCCCCAGGCCTACTCCGTAACGGTTCATTACTCCGGCAGCGTCTTCGGTCGTTTCGCCGGCGGTATCTTTAGTCTTAAGCCTCATAGACGAGGGCTCAAGAAAAAGAGCATGACCGCCAAGTTCAGTCGCGGCTATCTCAAAGGACTGTCTGGTCCTCACCGATGAATTATAAAAAAACATCAGGAAACTTTTGTAAGCAAGTATACCCGTAAATTCAGGTGAGAATCGTTTTTGTTGCATCTCTTCGGCAAGTTCAAGAGTCTCTATCAACTCTTCTTTTGTCCATTCCTGAGTTGTAATCAGATCTTTACCAAAATATTTAGATTTACCTTCCATTTATCCTCCTAATTATTTTAATTATGCGTTTGTTTTTACAGACGGCCGCCCATTATTAAAGCCATTATAGCTTTGTGGGCATGGAGCCTGTTTTCCGCTTCGTCAATTACTACCGACTGCGGTCCGTCAATAACTTCATCAGTTACTTCCTGTCCTCTGTCTGCCGGCAGACAGTGCATATAAACACCGTTTTTATCGATTAATTCCATCTGTTCCCGGGTAGTCATCCATCCTTTAGCCAAATCGTTTACACGTTTGGCTTCGTCGTGGTCCTGGTCTTTAATCTTTTTGCCTGTTTCCTCGTCGTAATAGTTAAAACAGGTATGCGCGCCCCATGACTTGGGATAAACTATATCAGCACCTTTAAAACCTTCGTTGAACTCATTGGTTATTTTAAAAGAACCGTCGTACTGATTAGCGTTCTCTTCACATTTTTTAATAACATTCGGGTCCAGGTCGTATCCTTCGGGATGAGCCAAAGTTACATCCATGCCCATAAGGGTCGATGCAAGTATTACGCTCTGGGGGACCGCTCTTGGTTTTTCAATAGACCCTGAATAAGCAAAAGAC
>JAGXOG010000073.1 GCA_023660015.1 Elusimicrobia bacterium LH_S2
GAAAAAACCAGAGTGAAATCCGCCCTGGCAATAGAAAATTACGGATTACAGAATGACGCTCATGCCGGGCCCGGCAAAAGGCAGCTTTCGATGCTGACGGCAGATAATCTGAAAGGTTTGCAGAAAAAAGGCATCAATGTAAAACCGGGAGATATGGGGGAGAATATTTTGATAGATAAACTGGATATTGCACCCATTAAATTAAACGGCAGAGTTATTTTCGGAAATGACATTATCTGCCGGGTAACCCAGTTCGGCAAGGAGTGCCATAGCAGGTGTTCAATCTGGGAGAAGCTGTCGGAATGTTCTATGTCCGAGAGGGGAATATTTATGAAAGTCTTAAAGGGCGGGATGCTCAAGACCGGAGACCCGGTGGAGTTTGCAGATGATTAAAGCAGCGGTTCTTACCGTATCAACAACCCGCTCGGGTAAGAATAACGAGTCGGGCAGGGTTATAAAATCCCTGCTTAAAGAAAACGGTATTGAAGTAATTAAAAAAGAACTGGTTACAGATAGTAAGAGATTAATTAGAAAGAAACTTATTGATTATGCCTCATCCGGAGAGATAGATATTGTAATTACCACCGGAGGTACGGGGCTGGGCCCGTATGATTTTACCCCTGAAGCCACAAGGGATGTCATAGAAAAAGAGGCGCCGGGACTTGCGGAACTTATCCGTAGTGAAGGGATTAAATTTACAAAAAGAGCCGCGCTTTCGGGGGGAGTCTGCGGAGTAAAAAACATGACCCTGATAATTAATCTGCCCGGTTCTCCGAAAGGCGTTCGGCAGTCGCTGGAGGCGGTAGCAGGACTTCTGGGACATGCGGTAGATATAATTCACGGAGGAGGCCATTAATGCTCTTTAAAGTATTTTTTGTTTTTTTAAAAAATAGGTTTTTTTGCCGTTGATGGGGCGTATTTATTCCTGCCCCTTATTGAAAAAGAAGTAGTGCAAAGACACGCGGCTGGCTGACTGCTGCTGAGTTCCTTGATCTTGCCGGACGCCGTTTTCTTCCGTGTCCAGATCTACAACGCAACCGGTAATACTTACCGGATGACATAAAGGCAATATGCGCGGGGTAAGTTTAGCACCTGAAATCCCCGCTGTTTTAGAAACCGCCATAAGATTACCCTTGGGGATTCTGTCTTCTTTTATCATTTTAAGTGTCTCTTTGCCGATTCTTATAAACCCTTCGGCAACCGCGGTCCGTTTTGTGGGGCTCTTAACTGAAATATCAGCCATCCTTACTTCTTTATTCAAATCAACCTCCTATGCTTACCATATCAACGTTCCGGGTTCCTGTAATCCTCTCCTGTTTTTTATGAGAAAAAATTTTCAGAAACTCTTTTTCTAATTCTTTTTCCCCGGCTCGGCCGGCGCCGGCGGCCTGAAAAAGACTTTTCAAGTCAATACCGCCGTCCTCAAAAAGGCAGAGCTTTAATTTTCCGTCGGAAGTAATTCTTACCTTGTCACATCTTCCGCAAAACGGTTCCGAAATAGAAGTAATAAAACCTACCTCGCCGCCGCCCTTTAATTTATAGTATCGGCTTACCGAATTTCCAATAGGTCTTCCGGAAGGGGCAATCATACCTGAATTTATTAATCTCCGCCTCACCTTCTTTATAGACCCTCTCGGAAAATTATCCGGTATTAAATCCATCTTTTCTATAAATCTCGGGATGGCTCCTATAGAACGTGCAAATTCAATTATAGTTTCGGCTTCGCCGGTATTAAAATCTTTTAACAAAATAGTGTTAAGTTTTAAAATTTTAACCCGCAGATTTTTTAAATTATTTTTTACCAGTTCCAGATTGCCTCCGGTCAAGCGATGGTATTTATCTTTATCAAGCGTATCGAG
>JAGXOG010000074.1 GCA_023660015.1 Elusimicrobia bacterium LH_S2
TACCTGCATTGTACAGAGGGGTAAGGCGGATAAAGCAGCGGATGCAGGTCTCAATCTTTTCCTGGGACTGCTTGAACTGATAGGCGGTTCTATAGTTATATTAAGGTATATGATCCCAACTATCCCGTCTTAAACCGGATTATTATAAGCATGCTTCTTCTTGCTGCTTCAATTCTTCTTGCCGTGTGGGTTTAGTTTCTTATGTTTATTCTACGGTTACGGATTTAGCGAGGTTACGGGGCTGGTCTATGTCACATCCCAGGTTTCTTGCAATGTAATAGGATATAAGCTGGAGGGGAATGGTGTTTAAAATAGGGGTGAATATATCTAAAGTTTCAGGCACGTATATCACATCATCGGCTAGTTCTTTTATCTTTTGGTCCCCTTCGGTAGCTATGGCAATGACTTTGCCGTCCCTGGCCTTAACTTCTTCAATGTTGGAGAGTATCTTTTCATAAACAGCGCTCTTGTTAGCTATTACCACTACCGGCAGGTCTTCGTCAATTAAGGCTATGGGGCCGTGCTTCATCTCACCGGCTGGATACCCTTCTGCGTGTATATAAGATATTTCCTTGAGTTTAAGTGCTCCTTCCAAAGCTATGGGATAATTGATATTTCTTCCCAGATAGAGAAAATCAGTTTTCTTGGAATATTTATGCGAAATTTCCTTAATGTTTTTGATTTCTTTATCCAGTATATTTTTTACCATAAGGGGTATTCTTGCAAGTTCTTTTGTGAAATTTTTTGCTTCGGCTAAGTCTATGGACTCTCGCAGTATACCCATATTTAAAGTTATGAGATAAAGAGCCGTGAGCTGAGAAGTGAAAGCTTTTGTAGAGGCCACTCCTATCTCCGGCCCGGCATGGGTATAGACCACTCCGTCGACTTCTCGGGTGATAGTAGAGCCTAAGACATTACATATAGCGGCTGTTTTTGCGCCTTTCTTTTTGGCTTCCCTCAATGCCGCCAGGGTATCTGCTGTCTCCCCGGACTGAGATATGGCGATGAGAAGCGTATCTCGGTCTATGGGGGGGTTACGGTAACGGAATTCCGAGCCTATATCTACCTCGCAGGGTATTTTAAGGTGGTCTTCAAGCAAAAATTTTCCTATCAGGCAGGCATGGTAAGCTGTTCCGCATGCAACGAGAAATATTCTGTTAATATTTTTTAGGTATTTTTCTTCAAAATTAAAATGCTCAAAGGAGACAGAATAGGTGTCTCTGTCCAGTCGGCCGAGAAGTGTTTCCTGTATTGCCTGTTTCTGTTCATATATCTCTTTTAGCATAAAATGCCGGTAACCTTGTTTTTCAGCCATCACTGGAGTTGCAGGCCAGAAATTTGTTGGGGAATCTTTTTTATCCTTTCTTTAAATCGCCGGGTTATATCTGTTGTTTTTGTACCCGGCTTTGAACGGTAATCAAGAAAAATGCTGCATTTTTCAGGAATTATATTTATATTTTCATTAGAGGTTTCGGCTTTAGTTACCGCAACTGATTCTCTACTGAGGTTTTTATTTAACTCTTCTATTTTACAAATTATCTTAGCTGCTCTTTCCAACGCATTTTCGCCCGCTTGCGGGTCGCTGGCGTGGGCCGACTGCCCCATTATATCGAGCCGGAGGCCTATGCGTCCTCGATTGCCTACAGATACAGTAAGCTCCGAAGGCTCTCCGATAACTACGACATCCGGTTTTACCCGGCTGTGGGTGAAAAATTTTTTAAGTCCGTTACCTTCCGAAACCTCTTCATTGACACTGGCCAGTACATAGAGTGTTATATCTTTGACTTGCGCAGAAGCCCCCCCGTAAATCATTGATGACAGGGATCCCTTATCGTCCACCGAGCCCCTTCCTGTAAGA
>JAGXOG010000075.1 GCA_023660015.1 Elusimicrobia bacterium LH_S2
CCAAAGGTAGATGCCCGGCAACTCGTCAAAGCCGAAGATTCTTTCGTTGAGGATATGGTTCCAAATGATGCTCTTTACCTTTATATTCTCACAAGCCCCCATCCTCATGCGGAAATTGTAAGATGCGACACAAGCGAAGCCGAAGAAATGGAAGGGGTAAAATTTATTCTCACGCATAAAAATTCGCCGAAAAAATTCTACACACAGGCAGGGCAAAGTTATCCCGAACCGTCTCCTTACGACCAGCAGGTTATCAATAAAAAAATTAGACACATTGGCGACAGAGTTGCAGCGGTTGCGGCTACTTCTCTTGATATAGCAAAAGAAGCTGCTAAAAAAATCAAAGTTGAATACAAAATTTTGAAACCTGTTTTCTCGATTAAAGAATCTTCGCGAAAAAATGCCCCAATAATACATAATAGGACTACATCCGAAGATCCTCTGCAAATTGGCGGAAATCCTAAAAAAAATATTGCCTGTAACGCATCCGGTAGTTTAGGGGATTCCGAAAAAGGATTTGAAGAAGCTGATGAAATCCTTGAAAGAAGATACAGTACGCCGTTTATTCAGCACACACCCCTTGAACCACATACGGCATACGCCTATATGAAAAACGGGCGGCTTAACATTCATACATCTGTCCAAACGCCTTTTCATGTCAGAAGAATCGTTTCAACAGTCCTTGATCTTCCGGAAAACAAAGTCAGAATTATCAAGGAAAAAGTCGGCGGTGGATTCGGGGCAAAACAGGACTGCGGCGTCGAGGATATTGTCGGAACCGTTGCTTATCTTTCGGGAAAAACCGTTTATTACAGAATGACGCGAAAAGAAGAATTTACTGTTAGAAGCAGACCGTCTATGTTTATGACGGTCAAAGCAGGCGTGACAAAAAGCGGGAAAATGACCTTTCTTTCTCTTTCAATAAATGTGGATGTCGGCGGTTACGGAACGCACGCACTCACCGTTCCGATGAACGCTTGTTCCAAGACGCTACCTCTTTTTACTTCACCAAATATGGATTATAATCTTACCTCTTATTACACAAACAATGTCGTTTCCGGTGCTTACCAGGGATATGGCGTTCCTCAAGGAAATTTCGCGATTCAGATGACCTTATATGAATTGTCAAAAAAAATCGGGATGAAATTTGAGGATTTTCTTGCCTTAAATCTTGTCAAAAAAGGAACCCGTCTTGAGATTTTGAAACAATTGGGCGAAGGAAGAGAAGGAATTGCGCAGAAGCTTTCATCTTGCGGTCTTCAAAAATGTCTCGAAAAAGGTTTGAAAGTTTACAGAACATGGAAAAATAAATCAGACGGAAATACGTATCAGGGAAAAGGTTTTGCCGTTATGATGCAGGGTTCGGGAATCCCCGGCATCGATTCGGCAAACGCCGTAATCAAAATGATATCCGACGGAACCTTTATGCTTTACATAGGTGGAGCCGACCTCGGTACGGGGGAAGATACAGTTGCGGTAAAAATCGCGGCAGAAGAACTTAGCGTCTCCCAAGATAAAATAACCGTAACATCCGCCGACACGGATACAACTCCTTTCGATAAAGGTTCTTATGCTTCGAGCGGAACTTTTTTTACAGGATCAGCCGTTTATAAAGCCGCAGCAAATATGAAAAAACTGATAATAAAAGCCACCGCGAAAATTTTGAAAGAAAACCTTTCGAAAGTTAAAATTTTTCCCGGTGGAAAAGTCGGAACAGATAAAAAAAATCTTACATTAAAAGAACTGGCTCAATTTACGCAGGGTGGAAGCGGGGAAGGACAGATTATCGCAAACGGTTCTTTCGTGACGGAAACC
>JAGXOG010000076.1 GCA_023660015.1 Elusimicrobia bacterium LH_S2
GTCTGGGTTACCCATTTCGCATCAGTACTGCACAGAAGAACAGGTGTCGATGTTTTCCCGTCTTTCAGTTACCACGAAGGAAAGAGGTTAAAAGTTAATTATGAAAAACCGGCTGATTTTATAAGCGGGGGCGACCCTCTCAGGGCCGATTTTATAAATACCCAAAATCAGGTTAAATGGCTTGAAGATAAGATTCGAAAACGACCGGAGGAATGGTTTTGGCTGCATAATTTTTGGAAAGACAGGTGGCCGGCTTTATTTCTTGACCGTGACGGGACGTTAAACGTTGACCGCGGGTATCTTTCTAAAAAAGAAGACCTGGAATTTTATCCGGGGATTTTCCGGGCATTAAGAGAGATTAGAAAAGCCGGCTATCTGCTTATTGTAGTAACTAACCAGTCCGGCATTGCCCGTGGATATTATACGGAAAACGACTATAGGAAACTCAATAGTTATTTTCTTGAAAAATTAAATAATGAAGGAGTAATTATTGACCGGGTATACCATTGTCCTCATCATCCCGATGACGACTGTTATTGCCGTAAGCCAAATCCGGGGATGGTGCTTACCGCACTTAACGAGTTGAATATTGATGAAGAAGAAAGTTTTATTATCGGCGACAAAGCCAACGATATAAAATTAGGCAAAAGGCTGGGGATGAAAACCGGGATGGTGATGACCGGCGAAGGGAAAGATCAGATTAAAGAGGTTACTCCTGATTTTTCGGCCGCAAGTATTACTGAAGCCTCTCAGGTCATAATCGATGCGTTGGATTAAGAAGATTTTTTATTTACCCTCGTATATTCTTTCCCGGATTTACGCCGTGGGGGTTTTTCTTCACAATGCAGCTGCTAAACCCCGGTCGGCAGGCGTAAGCGTGGTAAGCGTAGGCAATATAACTGCCGGCGGAACGGGTAAAACTCCGCTGGTTATAAAAATACTTCAAAAGTTAACGGATGTCGGCAAAGAAAAACAGGCCGCTGTATTAAGTCGTGGTTACGGTCGCCGTTTGAAAGGATATAAAGTAATCAAAGATATACCTTCTTTTGATGAGGCCGGAGACGAAGTTAAAATTATAAAAGAGAAGTTTCCCCGCATCCCGGTCTATGTAGGGGGTAACCGTTATAAGAGTGCGAGAAATGCGGTAAAAAACGGCGCGCGGATTCTTATACTTGACGACGGATTTCAGAGCCGGGAAATTAAGAGAAATATAGATATAGTGGTAATTGATGCCACCGATCCTTTCGGGGGCGGTGCTCTTCTGCCTGCCGGCAGGTTGAGAGAACCGCTCCGGAACCTTAAAAGAGCTGATTGTGTAGTGATTAACCGCTCCGGCCAGGTAGAGGGGCGGAAAATATCGGAGATTAAGAAAAAAATATATAATATTAATAAAGATATTTCAGTTTTTTTAAGCGTTGAAAAATTAAAAGAATTTAAAGAGATAAAAGGTCGCCGCCATGCAGGACCGTCACACTTTAAAGGTAAGAAAATTTTAGCTCTTTCCGGTATAGGAAACCCCGAAGGGTTTTATAATCTTTTGGAATCTTCCGGCCTGGAGATAGATAAGAAATTTGAGTTTAAAGATCATTACAGATGGTCTGATAAAGAACTTGCGAATATTGACGGATTTGTATATAGAAAAGGTATGATAATAATTACTACTCAAAAAGATGCCGCCCGGTTTAACCAGAAGAGCAAAATCAAAGGCTGGGAGGCGGTTATGGAAGTGGAGTTAAAAGAAGATAAAAAATGGCAAAATTATTTGAAAGAAAATATTTAATCGCTACAACGCTGATTATAACTGTCTTAATTG
>JAGXOG010000077.1 GCA_023660015.1 Elusimicrobia bacterium LH_S2
AGATTGGGAAATCCAGTTCGATGAAAATAAAAGAAAAATCATAGAAAAAGAAGTAAAACTCACGAATAAAGAAAGAGAACTCGCAGAAAATCCAGAAAAGGATGTAATTTTAAAAAAAGAAATTAAAAAAATTAAAGCGGAAATAAAAAAATATAAAAGAATTAAAACGGCAAAAATTAAACCATTTATAACAAGATATAAAAAGTTTTTAGAAGAAAAGCCCGATTGCTTATATGCGCAAATAGAAATTGCATATGCGTATTTGAAAATGAATGAGTTTGATAAATCAAAAAAAATATTAATCTCTGTTTTACCTAAGTTAAAGAGTTCTTCTTATGGGAAGACGTTGATTCTCAGAGACATGTGTTATCAATACTTAAGTTGGGGTTTTGAAGAGCAAAATAAGTATGTCGAGGCTCGTAAGGTCTATGAAAAAGCACACAAGGATTTCTCTGAAGTGCTAGAAAAGAATCCTACACAGGCTAAGTTAAAGAAAATTGTAACAAGATATAAGAAATGGATAATAGAACAAGGTAAGAATATAAAAGAAGTTGAAGCAGATGAAGAAGAAATTGAAAATATTGATTGGTCTCTGGCGCTTTTTGAATCTTACAAAAAAGCTGATAAAGGAGATTATCCGGGTGCAATAAGTAAAATTGAAAAATTTAAAGAGTTTTCACATGATTATCCGGTTTATTATTACTTAGGAGAGATATACCGCAAGTGGGATAAAATTTCAAAGTCAATAAGAATGTATAAAAAACAGATTTCTATTAATCCTAACCATATTGATTCATATTATGAACTGGTTGAGTATTATTACAAATTGGGAAAGTATGACAAAGTAAAAAAAATAGGGCATAAAGCAATGAAGATTAAATCAAAAGACAAAATTGATAGAACCTGGAAAGAAAGAATAAAAAAATATTTAGATAAGATTGAAAAAGACAAGAGAAAAGATTGATAAGACTGCAGACGGTATTTACAATGAGTATATTACTTCCCAGTCATGTAATGCGGATAAGGGGACCTGGCTCTTTTATGATACCATTGGTGGCAGTGCTATGGACCATGTAGCTATCTGTGAAGGCACCTATCCAGATGAAGAGGGAAGACTTATCTATAAAAGAAAACATGCTAATTCAATCAAAGGTAAGGTAGTTAAAGATGAAAGTTATGATACTCCAACAGACTGCGGAAGCCTGAACTTTAATTTGTTTCAGCAATAAAATTATTAAGGAGAGAAGCAACTAATGTTAAAAAGTTTACATACCAGAACCTGTAAAGTGTTACTGTTGAATCTAATAGTTTTAATTGGGATAGGAATCTTTTCTAATATTGGATTAGCTAGAGATGCTAAAAAGCATGTTGTAATAGAGGGCAAAGAAGGGGAAAAACCAGGTGAGTTTGCTCTCGGCTGGAAGACACCAGAACGAAGAGGCTGGCCAATGTATCCAGAAAAATTTGTAGTGGATTCGAAGGGGAATATCTATATCGAAGATAATTCAAATCACAGGATTCAAAAGTTTGATCCAAAAGGGAATCTTCTTCTCGTAATAGAGGTAATTAAATATGTCAGCACTATGATAATAGATTTTAAAGATAATCTTATTGTTGACGATGGAGGCGATTGCATAAAAAAGTTTAATTCCAAGGGGGAGTTATTATTAAAGTTTGGTGAGAAAGGCAAATATGGTGAAAAAGGGGGAGATAAGCAGTTTCTGAATATTATTACAATTTCTGTAGACTCAGAAGAAAATATCTATGTAGAAGATCGTACTGGTCCCACGAAGAAGCCAATATGTGGTTGT
>JAGXOG010000078.1 GCA_023660015.1 Elusimicrobia bacterium LH_S2
ACATTATACATTCTAAAATAAAATTGATTTTATCTAATGTAATTTTCATCCCTATTTTTTCTTTCACATATTATAAACGATCTATTGCTGGTAAAATAACCATAATATTTATAAAATAAAATTTCTCTTAAATCATTGTGAAACTCTTTTTTTATTTTATAGAACTTAGTAAATTCTTTTATATTTTGGTCTGATACTCTCCAATCCTTTATTATGAAATAATCTGGTTTTTTGTCATCTTTAATCATTTCTTCTAACTGTGCATAAATTATTATTTTATACTCTAAAATTTTTATCGGAGGGAATGTCCACGGAGTAATGTCACTATCAGTCCCAATGCTTTTATTACGATCTATATTTTTATTAATCCATTTCCCTGCTTCTATCCTTGTACTTTTTCTATGAAATACATTATTTACATAATAAGTTCTAACAATATACCCATAAGGTAAGTTAAAAAATATTATACCACCAAGTATTATCCTATTTATGCTTTTATATTTGTCTTTTCGTAAAATTTCTACAATATATGCGAAAAACAAGGGGAGTATAAATATTGACGCCCTTATTAGATGGGGGCTCTTTGAATGAGCGCCGGTTCCACCACTTAAAATTAAAATGCTAATTGTTAAGTATATCAAAAAAATAAAGTCAAATCTACCAATCTTCCTTCCTCCATAAATTCCCCTTATTAAACTATATAAAAATATAAATAGGCTAAATCCACCCATACCATAAAATAACTGGTATCTGAAATAATTATATAAGGTTATGAAATTTAAGCTAAAATGATGCCATCTTGTTATAAATTTAAATTCTTCTATCGCCTCATTCAGGTTAATTATGCAGTATGGATTTGTGATTAATGCCGCAATTACCAGTATTAATATACCTAAAATGGTATATTTAATAGATTTCTTTACTGATATTTTTCGTTCTAAAATTAAACTAAAACCAATTAACAAAGGCAAAAGTATTATTATAACCGCTTGGATTATTGTTCCCATCATTAGTCCACTTATAAAGAAAGAAATAAGGTAAAACTCCTTTTTTAAATTGTTATAGTAGGAATAACATACGATGAAATTTAAAATTGTTAAAATAGAAGCAAAGAAATGGGGTTTCAAGTATTTTGAGTAAATAATTACCCTTGGAGAACTTAAACATAAAATTCCTACTGCCAGTGACCAAAAAATATTTTTACTCAATCGATAAATAAAAAATGTCAAAATTATAATTCCGGCAACTCCAATAACTCCACCGTATATTCTACCAGCCCTATAAAGTTTAGCCAATTTCTCAGAGTTTCTAAAATAATATCTCATATCTGGAACCAGTTCTATTACTTTTAGAAAGTCCAATATTTTATAACCTACTGCAAGACTATATAAATATACCCCGCCATACGCAAAATAATGAGGATTAAAATTAAATTTGGAAGGTTCAAAATTGGAAATTGCAGATAAAACATTATTTTCATCAGGTTGATGAGAACAGAGATAATAATGTCTTAGTGTATTTGAAAGATAAAAAGTAAACCAATCTTTTCTAAAATCTATTATTTTTTTTCGTCTTCTTTTTACCTCGCTGCAATTACTGTAGGATTTAAAGTAGGTTGATAAAATTTTTCTCTGCTTTTTACCAAAACATTGTATAATTCTTCTCTATTGACAATATTCGAAGTTATTACCAAAGAAATCCTTTCCCGGGAGGGAAGACCCCATTTTATTCCTGAAAAAATAAAAAAATAACTTAATATACCTATAATACAG
>JAGXOG010000079.1 GCA_023660015.1 Elusimicrobia bacterium LH_S2
GGTTATAGACATCAATTTCCGGTGACTTAACCCGGCCGGATTTTCTATTTTTATATTTATTATCTATAATTATCTTTGAAGCATCGGCATAAATAACCTTTCCTCCTCTTTTAGCCTCTACCATTACTCCTGAATTTTTAGCTGCTTTTTCTTCTACGCCGGTGGATACTATCGGAGGTTCTGTGACTTCCAGAGGGAGAGCCTGACGCTGCATATTTGACCCCATAAGCGCCCTATTGGCATCATCATGAGCAAGGAATGGTATCAATGCGGCCGATGCACTTACAATTTGCTGGGGCGAAACGTCCATATAATCAATATCTTCAGGAGAATAATAATCAAATTCGCCTCTTTTGTAAGCTATAAGTTTTCTATCCGGCAGTTTATTGCCTTTCAGAGCAATTGCCTGAGCTATGACATATATCTTCTCTTGACGGGCGTCAAGATATTCTATTTTTTTAGAAACTTTTCCGTTTTCAATTTTCCGGTAAGGCGTCTCGATAAACCCCATTTCATTTATATTTGAATAGAGGGCCAGCGAATATATCAGACCTATATTTGAGCCTTCCGGAGTTTCTATCGGGCATATTCTACCGTAGTGTGTAGGATGTACATCCCTCACCCCCCCTTTGGCGGTTTTTCTGGTTAACCCGCCGGGACCCAGAGCAGAGAGTCTTCTTTTGTGAGTAAGTGCATCCAGGGGATTGGTCTGAGACATAAATTGAGAGAGCTGGCCTGTTCCGAAAAAGCTGTTTATTACCGCATTTATGATATTCGGATTAAGCAGTTTTAAAAGCTCACTGCGTTTTTTGTCGGTATCCTTTATAAATTCGTCAACAGAAAGAAGTTTTTTCTTATCCATAATCCTCTTTTTCATTCTGTTGATACCTCTTTCAAATTCTTTGTGCAGCTGTTCCCCTACTGTCCTGACTCGCCTGTTTTCAAGGTCATCCACATCATCTACATAGTAGGCGTTCATTTGATCGCTTTTATATCCCGGGTCGCTTTTTTTTACGACAGAAGACTGCGTGCTTTCCCCAAAACGATATTTCCTTTTACTTTCCGAGGCGTTATTGATCATTATATGATCGGAATTGCCGTTATTTAGCTGTATTATATAATCTATATAGTATATTATATCTTCCGGCTGAAGTTTTCTCTGATCGCTTTTTATTTCCGGCAATTCCTGCAGATATTTTTGAATCTTACCTGACTTAAGATATTTATCATATACAAACTGGAGTTTCTTATTTAACTTAAATCTGCCGACTTCTGAAAGAAAACATCTGTCAAAGAGACCTTTAAAAAAACTGTCTACCGAAGTCTTTGTCAAGGGCTGTCCGGCATTATAACGACTGTAAATTCCCATGCGGGCACCGGAAATAGTTTTATACGGATCTTTTTTAAGGGTCAGATGTATTGTAAGGTCATTAACAGTTTGTTCTCTATCCCATTGGTCAGGATCGGCAAGTTCAACTTCCGTAATATTATATTTTCTCCATTGCTTTACAAGAGATTCATCGACCATTTGATTACATTTCCCTAATTTAAAATAGATATTTTCAGTGCTCTTGTTTATTGCTTTAACCGCAACATTTTTTTCAGTAAGCCCTATAAGATTATTACTAAATATATTTTTCACAAAATTTTTCATATCCTTGATCTCTTCTTTAGAAAAAGAAGATTTTTTAATTCCTTTCAAAAGTTCATCTTTACCTTTCTGTTTTTCTACCGGAGATCCGGGTTTAACAGAAATTGCAGAGTCTATCTC
>JAGXOG010000007.1 GCA_023660015.1 Elusimicrobia bacterium LH_S2
GGAAGGTAATTTAAGACGGATGATTTTAGCTGCTGCTATGGTAATTGATATTGACAATTTTGAAAAATAAGGATTTGATATTAAACAAGGGTTTTAAAAATGAAAAAGTGGAAAATTAAAATAGGTGAAAAAATTTATAGAGCAGATAGCACCAAGAAGACCCAAAATACATAAAAGCAGGAAAAATTCCTGAAGATGCTCTGGTAAAAAGCGGAAATGAAAAAAGTTGGAAACTAATAAGGGAAACTATAGAATTTGAAAAATTTTTTACCACCGGACTGTCCCTGGAAGGTGAAGAAGAAAAACCCACAAAGCAAGAGATAAAAGAAGATGTAAAGGTATGTCCTAAATGTAATTATGAAAATCCCACAGATACTGAATACTGTTCTATGTGCAAATATTCTTTTATAAAAGAAGAAAGAAGACCTGAATCTATTTCAGCCCCCAGGTCTTCTTATGAAGAAAAAAATAAGATTATTGGCTTGGATTTTTCTAAGATTATTCTGGTTATAATACTTGCCGCAGTGGCTTATGGCGGGTGGAAAGTTTATAATAGATTTACCGAAACTCCTCAGGAAAGATATTTTCGCCTAAAGGAAAAAGTTGAAACAAAAATAGATAAAATAATAAAAGAAGAAAAAGAGTGGATGCAGCATTGGGATAGAAAGCAATCAAAGATTTTAAAAAACCCTGATAAATTTGATAGGTTGGGAAAAAAGTGTTTTAAGGATATGAAAAAGCATATGCAATGGCACGACGATAAATGTAAGGAGGTTAGCCGCATATTACGTTCTATGTCAAAACTTTCTGCTTTTGATGATAGAAGATATTGTGGTGCGAAATAAATAAAAAAATGGAACAAACACGAGGCATTTCTTAAGAAAGTTGGATATAGGGAGTGGTGTGAAGAACAATTTAACAGACTTACAACAGCATTTGGTATGACTAAAAGCCGGTAACTGAATTGAAAGAGAAACAATTTTGAAAAACAGGGATTTGATATTAAACAAAAATTTTAAAAATGAAAAAGTGGGAGATTAAAATAGGTGAAAAAATTTATAGAGCAGATAGCACCGAGAAAACCATAAAATATATAAAAGCAGGAAAAATCCCAAAAGATGCTCTGGTAAAAAGCGGGAATGAAAAAAATTGGAAACCAATAGGAAAAATTATAGAATTTGAAAAGTTTTTTACCACCGGACTGTCCCTGGAAGGTGAGAAAGAAGAACCCAAAAAAAAAGAGATAAAAAAAGATGTAAAGGTATGTCCTAAATGTAATTATGAAACTCCCACAAGTGCTGAATACTGTTCTATATGCAAATATTCTTTTATAAAGGATAAGAATAGGAAAGAAAGTATTGATATTCCAAAGCGCAGGATAAAAGCCGAAAGGAAAATCTCAGCAAATGTATTAAAAAAATCATGGATGCAATGCCTGCTGGCATTTTTTATTTCTTTTTTCATAACTCCCAAATTGAGAATAATCTGGTATCCATTCAGATTCATAAAAGTATTCTGGCATGAAATAGGCCATACTGTTTTGTATTGGCTTTTTGGGTATTTTGCCATTCCTGCTGTAGATCCATTAAGTACTGGTGGAGTATCTTTGGCTGTATCATCTAATTCTGCTGTTCCATTTTTTATAATAGGCATATTAATTGTAGGTACATATCTTATAAGAAAGTATGACTATGGAATTTACTTAGGAACAGGAATTACGGTTTTTTATGGAATATTAGCATTTACCCCGGCCGGGGACTGGCTTATCTGGGCAGGTGGTATTCTGGCTGAATATATTCTAATTGGGGTATCTCTTTACTTTTGTCTCTTTAAAAGAAGATTTAAAGTGAAGGGAGAAAGATTTCTCTATGGGCTGCTGGGATGGATATCTTTTAGAGAACGGCTGCAATTTCTATTTAAGTTAAAAACAAGTGAAATATTTTATAAAAATTATATTCATGGTCAGGGCTGGCAAAAAGGTTTGATAGGAGATCTTGCCCGTATATCATTTGATATAAATCATAAGTTTTCAGTAGATAGTTTTGATACTATAGTAAATATATTTATTGCTCTGATATTTGTTCCTTTAATAATATTGGCATATATCTCAGTACGACGTTTTAAATAATAGGGTAGAAACTGCTTAAATAAATCATTAAAAGGCATCCTAAATATTTGTAAGATTGTTTTTTCACCGTTCTATCTTATTCTTTGGCCTCGGCGCTGAGCTCTCCTTTCGTGCCAACCTGCTTAAAGATGCTCATATATTTCCTCCTGAAGAACCCCCCGGCATAAATTTTCAATAGTTCTCATTACCCTTCCGGATTATCCGAAAAGAGCCCGGCCACTTACATTTTGCCAAACTTTTGCTAAACCTTTTTTGGGACATTGTGAGTTATTGTTTTTACCTCCTTTGTAAATTACAGAAACTATTTTATATCATCTAATATTCCCCTAACCATCACATGATATATTCCATCATCAATTGTAAATCTTGAACTTCTTGGCATAACACTTCATTTACCTTCTATTTATTTAAAAAAACAGAACCGTCCCCTTTTTTGGGAAGAGTGAAACTAAATACGGAACCTTTTCCCGGTTTTGATTCTGCCCATATTCTTCCTCCGTGAGCCCGGACTATCTCCTTTGATACGTTGAGGCCTATTCCGGTACCACCGCGCGACCGGCCGTTAATCTGTTTAAACCTGTCAAATATCTTTTCGCACATTTCCGGCGGCATGCCTTCACCTGTATCCTGCACGTATATTCTTATGCGGCCGGCTTCTTTTTCTGAACCCAGGATTATTGTTCCGCCGCGCGGAGTATATTTCAGGGCATTGCCAAGTAGATTTATGATTACTCTCTTTATAAGTTTTTTATCCGCATTAACATTGTCAAAGCTATCCCTATATTTTTTTATTTCCAATTTAATATCTGCATTCTCAGCCTGTGCGGTAAAAGTCTCTTTCATTTCCTGAAAGATATTCTTAATATTAAATTCGGACTTATCCAGTTCCATATTGCCCGACTCTATTTTTGCCAGATTTAATATATCGTTTATCATTCCCATAAGCCTGTCGGCTTCCGCTTTTAAAACATTTAAATATTTATTTTCTTCTTTCCCTATGTCTTTGCCTATTTTTAATTTTACCAAATCAGCCATTCCCATAATAGCGGAAAGCGGATTTTTAAGGTCGTGAGTTATAGACTGCATAAATTTTTCCTTCATCTCTTCTATCTTTTTTTCCAGAGTAATATCTCTTATAACTTTGACCCGGCCGATTTTCTTCCCGCCGGTTGTAGTTACTTCATCAGTGAATACCTTTATAACTTTTTTCTTTTCTTCTCCTGACAAATCAATTTCGGTTTCTTTTAAGCCTTTAAATATTTTCCTGGTTTTTTTACTCCGGCTATAATTGTCTATATGCCCGCCTTCGGTTATTTCTTCTTTAAGCCCCAGAAGTTCCTTTGCTCTGTCATTAGCCAGCATTATATAACCGTCATAATCGGTAAGGACAATTCCGTCATCTATGGAAAAAATTATAGCCTTGGTCTTTGTTCTTTCTTCTATTATCTTATTTATCTGGAGATCATGGTACCGTTTCAATGATTTTACCATTTCGTTGAAAGTATCCGCTAAAATTTTCATCTCGTCGCGTGTATTAACTTCAACCGTTTTTGTAAAATCACCTGAAGATACGGCTTTTGCCCCCTCGGTAAGTTTAAGAATGGGACCCGAAAGTCGGCGGGCAAAAAGATAAGCCACTGCAGCAGCCAGAAAGATAGTATCTATTATCCATCGGTATGCAGTCTTTTTAACCTCAATAATTGAAGCATAGGCATATTTAAAAGGCTGTTGGGTTACTATGCCCCATCCCATACTTTTTACCGGAGCAAATGCGCTTACCTTTTTAATCCCCTTATAACTAAAATCCATTGTACCTATGCTGGCTCTGGCTAAAACAGCTTTAACCGGGGGGATATCCAGTTTTTCTCCTTCCCGGGAGGACTCCGGGTGCGCTAATACTTTCCCTTCCTCATTTACTAAAAAAACTAACGCGCGGGTGCCTATATCCGTATTTTTAATATCTTCCCATATATTATTCAAAATTATGGTGATAAATATATAACTTTTTTCCAGGGGATAAATTATATCCAGGCGGGGTTCGTTCTCTCTGTAATATACGCCGCTTACCGCCGGGCCTTTTTTTGCCCGCCTAAAAAGATCCGTCTGCGCGCGGTTGGAAAAAGCTGCTTCACTCTCATAATCGGGGTGATATGTCTTGATATATTCCTCCCCGTCGGAATTAAGCATGGATACGCTTATAAAATATTCAGAAGAAGTAAGCAGCGACCTGATAAGCACCTGTTTAGCATTAAAATCAAGGGACTCCACCGACTGGGAATTTATAAGAAAGAGAAGTTTTTCTCTTAAAGCCACTATAAAATTATCCACCTTGTCGGCTAAATATTTTGCTGTATTTATATGATTGGTTCTTGTTGAATACCTTAGCGCTTCCTGGTTAATATCTATAGTTTTATATCCTATAAAAGAAAGCGGAACTACCGCCACTAAAACAAGTATGGTTATAAACTTATATAATAATTTAAAGTTCAACTTTTTTTAAATTTATCACCTAATATTTCTTTTATGGTGGGAATTAAATCTTCGCCTAAATTTGATTTTTCCAGATACCCTTCGGCGGATCTCTTAAAATATCTCTCCTGAGGGCCGCTAAATCCTCCGGCGGTATAGATAATAACAGGCAGCCGCGATAATTTTGGATTCTTACGAATCCATTTTAATACCTCTCCGCCGTCCATAACCGGCATAGAATAATCAAGAATGAGAAGATCAATAAGCGGATTCTTTTTCAGGGACTCAACTGCTTCCCTGCCGTTACGAACATCAGTAATCTGGACGTTATAAGGCGCCAGATATGCTTTGATTATCATCCGCACATGCATCTCGTCATCGGCAAGTATTATATTTAACTTTTTTTTATTCACTTTAACTTTTTATCGCCGAATATTTTGACCAATTCGTCTTTTAATTTTTCCGCGATGACCGGTTTTACCATATATCCCGGAGTCCTCTTTTTTAAACCGCCCTCGGTTTCTTTTATAAACCCTTCCCATGTAAGAATAATAGACGGCGGCCATGGGCTAATTTTTTTAGCTAACTCCAGGCCTGAATGATCTATAATAACTGCATCGTAGGTTCCCTCTCTTAAGAGTTTGAGGGCATCTGCACCACTTGAGGTTTCGTCGGATTCAATACCCATCATCTGAAGGTGGGACTTAGTCAGCAGTCTATTAGCGTATTCGTCATCGCATACTAAAAACTTCACTTTTAAGGCTCCTTTCCCGCATAAAACTTACTTTTATAAGCAATAATAAAACAAGAAGCTATATCACTGTCAAACTGAGAGCCGCTGCAATCCTTAAGTTCTTTTAATGCTTCATCTTCGCTTAACGCTTTACGATAAACTCTACTGGATATCATGGCATCAAAAGCGTCAACCACAGTAAGAATACGGGCCGGGTAAGGGATATCCTCTTTACTCAAGCCATCCGGATATCCGTCCCCGTCCCACCTTTCGTGATGATGTTTAATAGCGTCAAGCAACGGCGCAAACTCTTTTATATGTTCCAATATCTTTACCCCTTTTTGGGGATGTTCTCTTAATATTATCCACTCCTCGTCAGTAAGTTTTCCTTCTTTAGTAAGTATATAACCGGGAACAGATATTTTACCGATATCATGTAGAAGCGCGGAAAGTTTCAGGTTTTCCATTTTCTCTTCCTCAAGACCCAAAGCCCTGCCTAAAAGCATAGCATAGATGGTAACCCTTCTTGAGTGACCGTGGGTATATGGGTCTTTACCGTCAATTGCCGCAGCAAAAGCCTTAACCGAAGATATCAAAAGCTTATGTATATCTTTGTAAAGCTTTAGTCTTTCATAAGTTGACGCTATTTCCCTCGCAACACTTTTTGCCCATACCAATTCACTGCCTACAAAGTCTTCCCGGGCCGCGCTACCCGAGACAACAAAAACCCCGACGGCATCGCCGGCTACTAAAAGCGGAACTGCTATTATTGCTCTTATATTTGAATTTCCCGAGACATCGTCTATAACCCTATTGTAGTTTTCGTATTCATTTACATCCTGTATCATACGTGGCCTCCTGCTTTCTAAAACCTCTCCCGTTATACTTCCTGAAAATGAACTTGTGAAATTTTGACCAGCGCCGTTTTGATCGTAATAATACCGGTTTCCCTCCTCGTCTTTCATATATATCCTTACTCCGGAGGCATTTAAATGATTTTTAAGGTGGCCGGCAAGGATTCCCACCAGCGAAGATATATTTTTATCCGAGGAAGTATTCTGTGAAGAATTAATAATTGTATTCATAACCATAGCATCTTCCAAAAGCTTTTTCTTTAACTGATGCTCTTTAATAAAATGAGCAAGGGCGCGGGCTATTTTGTCAACCAAACCCGTATCTTTTTTTGAGGTAAGACAAATTACTATCCCCACTTGCTGTTTTTTGTATTTGATAGGGGATATAACGGCGTACTTGTATCCTGCGTGTCTCTCTTTTAATGAAAAAGCAGAATCTTTTTTATTTATAAGTTCTTTTGCCCTTAAATTTATTTTGGAAAAAAATTTATCCTCTTTTATAAAATTAAACTTAGCCGAACTTTCATCTAATACCCCTACGTTCCAAAGCGTTTTTCTTATTTTTTTTGAGAGGCGGGAAGTTATTAATTCCAGTAATTCAGAGGTTGGTTTATCTGAATCAAGGCACCTGTAAATAAATTCAGTGGATATATCTCTATCATTAAACAAAATTAACTCCCGGAATTATCCGGCATTAACTATCCCAAATAATATTGAGACAGTTTTAGCAAAAATAAAAAATTTTAATAAATATTAAGCTTTGTTATTTGAACCCAGGACATTTGTTATCTTATGTTTATAGAGTTCCTTCAGGGATTCGCGGGCCGGGCCGAGATATTTTCTGGGGTCAAATACTTCCGGCTTTTCATTAAATACCTTACGCACCGCGGCAGTCATCGCAAGGCGCCCGTCTGAATCAATATTTATTTTACATACCGCAGATTCGGCAGCTTTCCTCAATTGTTCCTCGGGAATTCCTATAGCGTCTTTAATATCTCCCCCGTTATCATTTATTATTTTCACTATATCTTTAGGAACGGATGACGAACCGTGAAGCACAATAGCAAATCCCGGAAGTCGCTTTTCTACTTCTTTTAAAATATCAAACTTAAGCGGCGGCGGAATATATTCTCCTGCTTCATTTTTTCTACACTGCTCGGGAGTAAATTTATTTGCGCCGTGAGAAGTGCCGATGGATATAGCCAAAGAATCCACGTTGGTTTTTTCAACAAAATCCTGGACCTCTTCAGGCCTGGTATAAGTAGATTTTCCCGCTGCTACCTCATCCTCTATGCCGGCAAGAACGCCGAGTTCTCCTTCTACAGTAACATCATATTGATGGGCGTACTCAACGACTCTTTTAGTCAGCTTAATATTTTCATCATAAGGATGAGACGAACCGTCTATCATTACCGAAGAAAAACCTAAATCTATACAACTTTTGCAAAGCTCGAATGTATCTCCGTGGTCAAGGTGCAAAGCTATCGGAATGCCGTCGCCTATTTCTTTGGAATATTCCACCGCTCCTTCGGCCATATACCTGAGCAGCGTTTGATTGGCATACTTTCTGGCTCCCGAAGAGATCTGAAGAACAACCGGGGATTTTGTTTCCGAACAGGCCATTATTATAGCCTGCAGCTGTTCCATATTATTAAAATTATATCCCGGTATCGCATACCCCCCGCCAACTGCTTTTGCATAAATCTCTTTAGTGTTTACCAAACCTATCTCTTTATAATTTACAGTCATTTTTAAAACTCCTTTATATTTCTCCTACTAACTATATAATAAATATCATATCTTTAACAAATAATCAACAAGTAAGATGAAATGCCGCACCATCCCTACCGGCGGAAAACCGGCTGTTAAATATCTCAACTGCTCGTGCCGTCTTTTGAACTATAAGTTCAATCCCCCTTTCTTTACATTTAGAATATACCCCGCTGTCAACTTTCATACCCCCGTAGGCGCCGGTGCCGACAATAAGCTTTTCCGGAGAATTTTTCCATATCTTTTTCAAATCCGGCTGCCTTAACAGGTGGCCTTCCTTTCTCCACCAAGAATCCACATTGTGTTTATATATAATCAGGTCGCTAAGATATTTTTCCCCGTCTATTGTAATATTCCCGAAACTGTAGTGTTTAATCTGCAACTTTAAATTTTTTCCGTTTTAAGTTTTTCATAAACAGAATTCAGGGATTCGGATATAACTTCCTGGTTTCCAATTACAGGCATAAAATTGGTGTCTCCCTCCCAGCGGGGCACTACATGCATATGCAGGTGTTCTTCAAAGCCGGCGCCGGCGGTTTTGCCTATATTCATGCCTATATTAAACCCGTGAGCCTCCATTAATTCTTCTATCCGCCGGACATAAAACCGCACAACATCCATTAATTCCTCTAATTCTCCCCTCGAAAGGGACTCCAGATTTGCCTTATGGCTGTAAGGCGCGACCATGATATGCCCATTATTGTAGGGATACTTATTTAAAACCGCAAATACTTTTTTACCCCGGTATATAATATGATTTTTTCTGTCTTCTTTCTCGGCGGGTTTCAGGCAAAATATACATTCCTTAGTATCGGAATTAGTGATATATTCCACGCGCCACGGCGCCCAGACAGGCCCTTTCTTATTCATCCTTTTTCCACAAACCCAGGGCAATAAATATCCATCCCGAGACCAGCAGTAAGGGGGATATGAAACCGGCAATATTAGTAGCTTTTCTGTTAACAAAAAAAAGTATTATAAAACCGGCGACTAAAAGACCCCCTCCCGTCTGAAGCAATCTATTGTATTTCATGATTTTTCCAGCCTTATAAAATCCTTTTTGCCTATCTTAAGAGTACCTTCTTCATTGCCGTCGAATCTATACCCCGGATATGTCATTTTTTTTGAATTTATAGTAACACCACCTTGTTTAATAATTCTTTTTACTTCTGATTTTGTATAACCTCCGAAGACTAAATATACCGCATCTACAAGTTTTTCCCCTTCCTTAACTTTGACGATATTTTTAATCTCGCCCGGGGCTTTGCCTTTTGCGAAAATACGCTCGAAACTATCGGCTGCCTCAGAGGCAAAATTTTCATCGTAATATCGCTCAACAATTTCAAAAGCCAGCTTCTTCTTAGCCGTCAGGGGAGGCAACTCTTTTATCTTATCCATATCATCCGCAGTCAGCAAACTATAATATCTTATCATCAATTCATCAGAAAGAGACATAATTTTACCGTAAATTTCTGCGGGCGGTTCATTTATTCCTATGTGATTGCCGTAACTTTTGGACATCTTTTTTACGCCGTCGGTGCCCTCAAGCAAAGGCATGGTAAGTATGGCCTGGGGGGATTGCCCGTGAGTTTTTTGAAGTTCCCTGCCCACTAAAAGATTAAATTTCTGATCAGTTCCCCCTATCTCTATATCCGAATTAAGTTCCACCGAATCATACCCCTGCAAAAGCGGATACAGAAATTCTGTAATGGTTATGGGATTTCCCAAATCATATCTCTTTGAAAAATCATTTCTCTCCAGCATCCTGGCCACTGTATATGACGAAGATAGATTAATAATTCCCTCTGCCCCCAGCTTATCCAGCCACTTTGAATTTTTTACAAGCTTAATATTTTCTTTTGCCAGCACCTTAAATATCTGTTTCTTATACCCGGCAATACTTTTTTGTATCTCTTCTTTTGTAAGTTCCGGCCTTTCTTTTATCCTGCCAGACGGGTCCCCTATCCGGGCGGTAAAATCACCTATTATAAATATGACTTTGTGCCCCAGCTCCTGGAATGCTCTTAGCTTTTCCATTACAACGGTATGGCCCAGATGGAGATCCGGAGCGGTAGGGTCCGCTCCGAATTTTACTGTAAGGGGCTTACCGGCTGCAACTTTATTTTTAAGTTCTTCCAGCCCGATAATTTCCTCAGCTCCGCGGGTAATTAATTCCATCTGTCTTTTAATATCTCTTTTTCCCATGTTTTTTAAGTTTAATAAAAATCTTATTTATTATCAAATTAACGCCCCTCCGGACGGGCTCTTTTAAATAACAAATTTACTGTCCAAAAAAAGCTGTCCGCTATAGTTGAGCTGCGACCCGTCAATAATCTTACAGGCATTGAAAGTATGCTTTTTTAATTAAGCATTAAATTATTTGCCAACCCCGTCTAATTTTGTATAATTACAATCGATATGAGTAGAAAAAAAATATATATTATTTCAGCAGCATCCGCAGTGGCAATTACTCTTTTAGGTTTATGGCTGCTGCTTCTTTCTTATGCAAAGGATTTGCCTTCAACCTCTTCGCTTGTGCAGTATAAACCCAGCCTCGTAACTCAGATATACGATATTCACGGCAAAATTATAGACGAACTCTATATTGAGCACCGGAATCTGGTCCCCTTAAGGGATATTCCGGTAGATCTTCAAAACGCTGTTATAGCCACCGAAGACGCGAATTTTTTCAACCACTGGGGGCTTGATATTATGGGGGTTTTCAGGGCATTTACGGCAAATCTTAAAGCAGGCCATGTCGTCCAGGGGGGGAGCACGATAACCCAGCAGCTGGCTAAGGTCATGTTTCTTACCCCAAAGCGAACATTAAAGCGAAAGATAAAAGAACTTATGCTGGCTATCTATATTGAGCGGACTTTTTCTAAAGAAGAGATACTTCAGTTCTACCTCAATCAGATATATTTTGGCGAAGGGGCCTATGGCGTCGAAACCGCTTCTAAAATATATTTTAATAAATCAGTGGAAGATTTAAATCTCTCCGAATGCGCCATGCTGGCCGGCCTGCCCAGGGCTCCTACTTCATATTCGCCCAGCAATAATATTTATAAGGCATATCGGAGGCGGGCAATAGTGCTTAGCAGACTTAAAAAATTAAATTTAATTACGGAAGAAGAAAGAATTAATGCCAATTGCCGGTCTCTAAGTTTTAAGACATCCAAAAAAGAGGAGAGAGCGGCGCCTTATTTTGTGGAACAGATAAGAAAGACTCTTCTTCCGGAGCTGGGAGCAAATATGCTCTATAAAGGGGGATTAAGAATATATACTACTCTTGATATGGATATTCAGAAAACCGCCCGGGAAACAGTTCTCGAATTCCTCCAAAAATTTGACGACATAAAAAAAAGGGAACTTAAGAAAGAAAAGCAAAAAGAACTCGGCCTTGGAACGATTGATGAGGTTGAGCTTTCTACATCTGATTTTAAACCTGTCCAGGGAGCCCTGATAGCTATTGATCCGCGTAATGGACAGGTCAGGGCTATGGTCGGGGGTAGGGATTTTCAAGAGAGCGAATTTAACCGGGCCATACAGGCTAAAAGACAGCCCGGCTCAGGTTTTAAGCCCTTTATATATACCGCAGCAATCGACAACGGTTTCACGGCAGCATCGATTTTAGAAGACAAGCCGCGAGTATATTACAATGACGGGGTAAACTGGAAACTACTGGCAAATACCACCAGCCTTCACCAGTTAAATATTGACTTTAACCTTCTGCAAAAACTTAAAAATATAACTAAGGAACTTGAGGAAGACGAAATACCCGGTGATACACTGGACAAGATTGAGGAGCTGAACGAATTAAAAGAAAAAGTATGGGCACCTCAAAATTATTCCAAAAAATTCCACGGAAATGTAACATTGAGAAACGGAATAGTAAAATCAATAAATGTAGCTACTATAAACCTCATAAGCAAAATCCGTCCGGTAACCGCATTATACTATGCCCACAAAATGGGTATAAGAAGCAGTCTTCCCCGGACCCTCTCTTTAGGTCTGGGCTCCGGAGAACTCGCCCCTATCGAAATGGCATCGGCATTTTCTGTCTTTGCTAACAACGGAATTAAAACTAAACCTTATTTTATCACAAAAATAGAGGATTACTCGGGCAATATAATCAAGGAGAATTACCCCGTTGAAGAACAGGTACTTTCTCCCCAGACAAACTATATTATGGTAAACTTAATGCAGCAGGTATGCAAATACGGCACGGGCTGGTATACCAAGCGCCTCAAGCGTCCCCATGCCGGGAAGACCGGGACCACCAACGATTTTTCCGATGCTTGGTTTACAGGATACGTCCCTAACCTCTCGGCTTCTGTCTGGGTGGGCTATGACGATCGATCAACCCTGGGCGACCGCAAGGTCGGAGGAGTAGTAGCCGCGCCGATATGGACAAAATTTATGCAGGAAGCCCTCGTTCATACACCGGAGCTTGATTTTCCGGTTCCGGACGGAATAAAATTTGTAAATTTTGATCCCGACACGGGAAAACTGGCTACCGAATATTCGGAGAACACCATTCTCCAACCATTTGTAAAAGGTACTGAACCGAAGGATTATTTTTAAATAAAGTTAAATAAACGGAGGTCAATAGAGATATGAATTTAAAAAAACAGATTATGGATATAGCTGGTTTTATGGCAATATCGGCCCGCACCGCTCCCAAGGCTAAAGGCGTCGATAACTTAAAAATAAAGATATTTCCTAAAGAGAAACTCAAAGAT
Source organism: Elusimicrobia bacterium LH_S2 (assembly GCA_023660015.1). GTDB lineage: Bacteria > CG03 > SLGR01 > SLGR01 > JAGXOG01 > JAGXOG01. The sequence goes on from JAGXOG010000007.1 coordinate 12,697, forward strand.
ATTGCCGGGGCCATGAAAGAAACAGGAGAAAAAACAAACCGTCCGGAGACCTTTAACCGGGACGCCGAATCAATAAAAAAATCCTCATGCCTCCTGGTTATTGCCACTACTTTTTCTACCCTGGATTTAGATTGCGGGTTCTGTGGCTTTAAAACCTGCGATCTGGCGGCATCGGCAGGGGCAAGTTGCGCCTACAACTCGGGAGATTTAGGTATAGCGGTAGGTTCGGCAGTATCAACGGCATCTGATTTTAATATTGACAATAGAATCATGTATACTGTTGGATATACGGTAAAGGAAAATAATTTAATGGGCAAAAATATCAGGATGGCTCTTGGGATTCCCCTTTCAGCTACATGTAAAAACCCATTTTTTGACCGGTAATATTTTATGACCAGAAGAACTATATCCGGAACTGTTTGGGGGATTGTGCTCACTATTTCTTTTTATTTACTTTCCGTACTAATTAACTTCAGCTGGGGTTTTGGCCCGTCCCTGTCGGTCGGAGCGGCTATTGTCGCCGGCGGGCTCCTGGGCATGATTATCGGGTCTAACGAAATGGCACTCTCGGGGGGAGCTCTTACAGGGGGAGTCGTATTTGGCTTGATTTTTACAGTTCTGGGAAGTTTTACCGTCCCCATCGGCAACTTTCTGCTTTTTTTTATCCAGGGCGCACTTCTGGGAGCCGTGGTGGGGATAATATGCGCTCTCTTTGTTCAGATGGTAAGTTTTAGCTAAATTTAACGGTGAAACGAGCCTTAAAAGTATATAAACTGCTCAAAAAACTCTACCCGGATGCCTCTATATTGTTGAACTATAAATCTCCGTGGCAGCTGCTTGTGGCTACTATTCTTTCTGCCCAAAGCACCGACAAAAGAATAAATATTATTACCGAAAAACTTTTTAAGGATTATCCTAACCTCAGCGATTACGTTAATATGTCCGAAAAGGCATTAATTAAATATATACGTCCGGCAGGATTTTATAATAATAAAGCAAAAAATATTTTAGATTCAGCAAGAATAATTTATAGAAAATTTGACGGCAAAGTACCCGACAGTATGAAGGATATAATTAAACTTCCTGGTGTAGCCCGCAAAACAGGCAATGTGGTTTTATCTAACGCCTACGGCAATATTGAGGGCATCGCCGTTGATACTCATGTAAAAAGGCTCTCCCGGAGACTGAAATTTACAGAAAATAAAAATACTGATAAAATTGAAAGAGACCTCAAAAAAATATTTCCAAAAGAAAAGTGGTATATGCTTAACTATCTTTTGATAGAACACGGACGAAATATCTGTACCGCCCGCAGCCCGAACTGTAAAGAATGTGTTCTAAATAAACTCTGCCCTAAATGCGGCCTTTGACTTTACTGCCTCCTTTTCTTTTATTACAAAAAAAGTAATCAATCAAAGATAGGCCGCCTTCATAAACTTCGGTGAGTAAAGCAGGCAAAAATAAAGGCTCTTTTTACCATTATCTAACCAAGCGGGGTTGGCGTTGGCGGCCCTATTTTTTCGATTCCAGCGCACCATGGGCCGCTGACAGCCGGGCTATGGGAACCCTGTAAGGTGAACAGGAAACATAGTTGAGCCCTGTCCGATGGCAGAATTTTACTGATTCCGGCTCCCCTCCGTGCTCGCCGCAAATTCCGATTTTAAGGTCTTTTGCCGTACTCCGACCGCGTTTTACTGCCATCTTGACAAGTTGTCCGACGCCTTCCTGATCCAAAGCGACAAAAGGATCCTGCGGCAGAATCTTTTTTTCAACGTATTCCGGCATAAATTTACCGGCATCATCACGCGAAACTCCCAGCGTCATCTGGGTAAGGTCATTTGTCCCGAAAGAAAAGAACTCAGCGTTTTTGGCCACTTTATCGGCTACAAAGCACGCCCTGGGAATCTCAATCATAGTACCTACTTTATAATCAACTTTCTGCCCGGACTCTTTTATAACTTTTTTAGCTACTTCTCTTATAACCTCTTCCTGGTTTTTAAACTCATGTTCGGTAGCAATTAAAGGGACCATGATTTCAGGATGAACTTCAACGCCCTCTCCGGCCAGTTTACAGGCTGCTTCCATTATTGCCCTGGACTGCATACGGGATATTGTGGGGAAAGTTATACCCAGCCGGCAGCCCCGGTGGCCGAGCATGGGGTTGATCTCACTGAGCGATTCGGCCTTTTCTTTTATGGTCTCAGCCGAAATGCCTATCTTTTCAGAAAGCTCCTTTATGGCTTTTTCTCCGTTGGGAAGAAATTCATGCAGCGGAGGATCCAGCAGCCGTATAGTAACCGGAAGTCCTTCCATGGCTTGAAAAATTCCTATGAAATCTTCTCTTTGCATAGGCAAAAGTTTTTCCAGTGCCTCGTCTTTTGCCTCTCCTTTATCAGAAAGAATCATTTTCTGCATAGCAGGAATTCTGTCCTCACCAAAAAACATATGTTCCGTGCGACAAAGCCCTATGCCCTGAGCCCCGAACTCCCTTGCTTTCTTTGCCTCTTCGGGAGTATCGGCGTTTGTTCTTACACCAAGTTTTCTGAATTTATCGGAAAGCTTCATTACCTTAGCAAAATTTCCGGTTAGTTTAGGAGTCTTTAGTTCTACTTTACCATCTATAACTTCTCCATTAGTGCCGTTTATGGTAATCCAGTCACCTTCTTTATAATCTTTATCCTTAAACCGGCAGGTTTCGGATTTAATATTTATTGTAATATCACCGCAGCCGGCCACACATGGGCTGCCCATCCCCCTGGCAACTACTGCCGCATGTGAAGTCATTCCCCCTTTAGCGGTAAGAATTCCCTCGGAAGCATGCATCCCGCCGATATCCTCGGGGGAAGTTTCGTTTCTTATTAGAAGTACTTTTTCACCGTTAGCGGCTTTTTCTTCCGCATCGTCGGAATCAAATACTATTTTCCCTACTGCCGCTCCGGGTGAGGCAGGCAGGCCCTTGCCTATAATTTCAACTAAAGCTGCCGGGTCTATCTGGGGATGAAGCAACTCGTCAAGTTTTTTAGGCTCTACTCTCATTACTGCTGTTTTTTCATCTATGAGGCCTTCCTCAAGCATATCCACAGCAATTTTTACCGCAGCAGTGCCAGTTCTTTTTCCTGTCCTGGTCTGCAATATATAAAGTTTACCTTCTTCAATAGTAAATTCCAGGTCCTGAACATCTTGATAGTGTTGCTCAAGTTTTTCTCTTACTTCAACAAGTCGGGCAAAAGGTTCCGGCATTCTCTCTTCAAGAGAAGGGAATTTTTCACATCGTTCTTTTTCGAGTACTTTTTTTGTTTCTGCCCAAATTTTAGAGTCCTCCACGGTAAGCTGACACGGAGTTCTTATCCCGGCTACCACATCTTCCCCCTGGGCATTGGTTAGATATTCTCCGTAATACTTATTATCGCCGGTGGAAGGGTTTCGGGTAAAGGCCACACCGGTTGCCGAATTTTCTCCGGTATTGCCAAAAACCATCGTCTGTACATTAACCGCTGTACCCAGCAATCCTGTTATATTGTTTATTTTCCTGTATTTTTTAGCCCGGGGATTATTCCAAGAACCAAATACAGCATCTATTGATTTATAAAGCTGCTCTTTGGGATCGTCGGGAAAACTATCCTCGCCGGTTTCGGACTTATAGACCTCTTTAAATATCCCTACTAATTCCTTAAGGTCTTCAGCGGTAAGGTCTGTATCTTTATCAACGCTTTTCTCTTTTTTCATTTCTTCAATTTTTTCTTCAAATTTTTCGCCGTCGATACCCATTACTACGTTGCCAAACATCTGGATAAATCTTCTATATGAATCCCAGCCGAATCTTTTATTGCTACTTATCTTAATTAGCCCTTGAACCGATGCGGGATTGAGTCCCAGATTAAGAATTGTATCCATCATGCCGGGCATAGACTGCGCGGCGCCGCTACGGACAGAGACAAGCAGGGGATCTTTATCGTCGCCTAATTTCTTTCCCATAAGGCCCTCAAGTTTTGATAGGCTTTCCTCAATCTGTTTTTTCATATCCTCAGGATAATTTCCTTTCTCTGAATAATAATTACATACTTCGGCAGTTATAGTAAACCCCGGCGGTACCGGAAGTCCGATACTGGTCATCTCCGCTAAATTAGCGCCCTTACCGCCCAGTAATTTCTTCATCTTTGTCGAACCGTCGGTCTCCCCTTTGCTGAAAAAATAAATATGCTTTTGTTCTGTCATAACTGCTCCTTTTTATATTAAATTCATACTTCTGCTTAATCTCTAATTAAAATTTAATTATTTAAATTATTATGTCAACTTTCACCATCTTTAATTATCTTTAGAAAATCAGAGGATGAGGCCCCTTTTATTTTTATTACTTTATCTTTTGACCTTTAGCCCGAGATAATTCTTATATTTGATTTTGAAATATTAAGTTTGCCTGCCAAAAATTTTACAAGCTCTTTATTGGCCTTTCCTTTTTCCGGTGGTGCGTTCAGATAAACTTTAATCTTTTTAGCTGAATTTCTCCCGGGATAATAGCGTATTTCTTTTTTTGAAGAGCCGGGCTGAACCCTAAGATGAACTTCCAGTAAATCAGCTTTTTTGGCTGCCAACTTCCAGTTCCGATATATCCCCGGCCGGGGCAAACAGTTCAAAAATATTTTTTAACATAGCCAGGCGGTTTTTTCTAAGATTTTCATCTTCACAAATTACCATAACTTCATCAAAATAACTGTCTATGGGTTCTTTCATAGATGCCAGATTATCAAGGACTTTGCTGTATTTTTCATCTTTTAAAAGGCTCTCAACTTCTTTTGAAACTTTCCGGTATATAATGCTTAATTTTTTTTCTTCGGCTTCCTTTAGTTTTCGACCATCGTATTTCTCGGGTATGGCGATGCCGATCTTTCCGGCCTGTTTTAAGATATTATTAATCCTTTTAAATGCAGTTATAAGCAATTCAAAGCCTTTTGACTTTTTTATTTCAGAAATGGCTTCCGCCTTTAAAGATAACATCCCGGGATTAAGATTCCCACCGGACATCACGCACCTTACCACATCATATTCAAAATTATTTACAAGATGATTTTGAAGTTGATTTTTAATAAATTTATCTATCTTTTCCGTATTACGCTTATTTAATTTTATGCCCTGTCTTTTATATATCTTTAAGCTCTTTGCAACTATGATTCCGATATCTATATCCCAGTTAAATCCCGACATAATCTTTATGAGTCCTTTAACTGAACGCCTGAGTCCAAATGGATCCGCAGACCCGCTGGCCGCTACGCCGGCTCCTATATTACCGCAAACAGTATCTATCCTGTCGGCAACTCCCACTACAGCCGCTAATTCAATAGTTGGAATATCGTCGCCCGCGGCGGCCGGATAATAATGTTCCCGCACCGCAAGAGCTACATCTTTATCTTCACCGTCAAGACCGGCATAAATAGAACCTGCCGTGCCTTCAAGTTCGGGGAATTCTTTTACAACATACGAAACAAGGTCCGCCTTGGCAAGTTTTGCCGCACGAATTGATTTACCAGCAAAAGTTTTATTTTTCCTCAAAAGATTAGATATATATTCGGACAAGTTTTGCAAGCGCCTGGATTTATCATAAAGATTACCGAGACCCCGGCCGAATTCAACCCCTTTGAGATCCCGGACATATTCTTCAAGCTTCTTTTTTCTGTCTTTATTTAAGAAAAATTCAGCGTCTTGGAGCCTGGCAATTAAGACTTTCCGGTACCCTTCCCTTATAGTTTCTAAATGTTGGGAAATACCGTCCCGGATACCTACAAAATAATTAAGGAGATTACCGTCTCTGTCTTCTACCGGAAAATACTTCTGGTGATGTACAAGGCAGGCTTCAATGATTTCTCTGGGCATACGGAGGTACCGTTCGGGAAAAGAGCCTTTTATGCCGGTAGGAAATTCAACAGAGTTGCTTATCTCCTTTAATAACTTTTTATTTTTCACTGGATATCCGCTGGTATATTTTAAGGGCCTGGCTACTGCTTTTTTAAGAGAGTCCATCCTCTCTTTTGAATCAGCATAGACATAATTACGCCTTAACAATTTTTTATAATCTTTAATCTCATCTACATAAACTTTACGGTCAGCAAATATATAATGCCCTCTTGAAGAACGGCCCGAGCTTAACGAGCCCAACTTAAATTTTACCGCCTGCTTCCCGAATTTAACCATAAGCCAGCGTATGGGACGCGGAAAACTTACAGGGGAGCCGGGCCATCTCATAGTTACAGGAAAATCAAAGCCGTTAATTAAATCAATAACAAACTCCGGTATAATATTTCTTACCGCATCTGGAGATATTTCCCTCTTGCAGAAATAGTATTTACCTTTAGGAGTATCTTTTTTAATTAAATCCTTAAATTTAACTCCCAAACCCCGGGCAAAACCAAGCCCGGCCTTTGTGGGCTTGCCGTCCTTTACGGCAATATCTGCAGGTGGACCTTTTTTAATTTCTGTTACGGATTTTTGATGCCCATCAACCCGGTTAACCTTTAGGGCTATACGTCTTACGGATACCATAATTTCTATAGAACTATGGCCAATACGGTATTTTTTAAAAAGAGCAGATGCTATATCGCCGGCGGTCTCCTCTATTAAATCTATATCAGATGGGGGAAGGTCTTCACATCCGATTTCAATAAGAAGAGGATAACTGTTCATTTAATTATAAACCTTTTGGCTACTTTATAGGCCAACTTTCTTACCCTCTCTATATACCGGTTTCTCTCATCAACGCTTATAACACCTCGGGCGTCAAGAAGATTAAAAGCATGGGAGGCTTTCAGCACAAAATCATAAGCGGGTCTAAGAAGTTCTTTTTCCAAAAGCTGGCCGCACCTTTCTTCATACCGTCCGAATAATTCTTTCTGCAGGCCGGCGTCTACTTCTTCAAAGTTATAGCGGGAAAATTCCTCTTCGTCTTTTAAGTGAATATCACCGTAAGTATAATCTTTGTTCCACTGTATGTCATAGACGCTCTCTACTCCCTGCAGAAAGATCGCAATACGTTCCAGCCCGTAAGTCAGTTCAACGGGGATTTCTTTAAGATTAACGCCCCCTACCTGCTGGAAATACGTAAACTGAGTTATCTCCAGACCGTCGAGCCATACCTCCCAGCCCAACCCCCAAGCCCCCAAGGTGGGAGATTTCCAGTCATCTTTAACTAAACGAAAATCATGCTCTTTTAAATTAATGTTGAGTTGTTTTAAACTGCTTTTATATAGGGCCTGTACATTATCCGGGGAAGGCTTAAGAATTACCTGGTACTGATAATAATGCTGGAGCCTGTTTGGATTCTCGCCGTAACGGCCGTCGGCAGGGCGGCGGACCGGTTCCACATAAGCCACATCTGCAGGGCGCCCGGCAAGAGAATAGAAAAAAGTCGCGGGATTAAATGTACCTGCTCCCACTTCTATGTCATACGGCTGGAATAAGAGGCATCCCCTGCTGCTCCAGTAATTATTTAGCCGGGTTATCAGTTCCTGAAAATACATTTTTTTCCTTCATGACTTTTAAATTCATATCCACCCGTTTATCTTCATTTAAAATTCTTTCTAAAAAGTTAATTGACTTAAGTTTTTTACCAAACTCATATTTTATAAATTTTTTAATGATATTTCCAATTTCACCCTGCGCCTTTTTGCTTATAACATATTCTATACTTAATTTTTTAATAGCCGCCGGCACCTCTGCTGACAGCGGCCAGCTTACCCCCTTGCGGTGTGAATATCGCCGGCAGTATAAGCTTCCTTCGCCCGGGAAAAAACGCGGTTTTTTAAAATCCTTTCTGCCGCATGCGGGGCATTCAAAAAAATCAAGACGGTAACCGGCTACTTTTAGAAGTTTAAAAATAAAGAGCCAGGTAACCGCAGGCACCTGGCCGCCGGCGGATATCTCTTCAAGAGAGCCAGCCAGAAGGTCATATACCCCGGGGTGCGGGTTGTCTTGCGTGGTTAATATATCCACAGATTCAAGCATCAGGGCGCAATACGCATATATTCTCATATCTTCTCTTAAAATCAAATTTGAACGCACTGTATTCGCTCCGGTTATTATCGACAGTTCCCTCTTTGGTTTTCGGTAGAGCATAAATTCATTCACTGTAAGAGGTTCAAGTGATGCGCCAAATTTTGATTTAATTCTCCGGGAACCCTTAGCTACCGCTCTTACTTTTCCCAGGCGGCGGGTTAATATAATCACTATTCTGTGACCTTCTCCGAAATCATAGCTCTTTATTACTATTCCTTTACTTCTTTGCAGATACACTTTAAAGCAATATAGCCGTAGCCAGCAGGAAATATATAGTTAGTCCCACTACATCTATAGCCGTAGTAACTATAGGACCGGTAGCTACTGCAGGGTCAATATTAATTTTATCAAAAAAAACAGGCAAAATTGCTCCCATTGTAGAAGCGACGGTCATAGATATAGCTATTCCCAAACCTGCCACCAGCCCGATTAAGGCCAGGTTTTCTCCCCCCGAATAACTTATGTGAGCTACAGCTCCCAAAAGAAGTCCGTAACTAAGCCCCAGAACAAGCCCGATTTTAACTTCCTTAAATATTGATTTACCGACCGCATTCAGATCAATTTTACCCAGAGCCAACCCCCTGACTACGATTGTTGAGGACTGTACCCCTATGTTTCCCCCCATGTCCATAATAACAGGGATAAAAGCCGCAACGGCTACCACCCTGGTGAGGGTCTCTTCAAACGCCCCTATTATCGCCAAGGCTGCCAGACCCCCCAGCCAGGAGACGAAAAGCCACGGCCAGCGGATTTTAGCAATTTTAAAAGCAGATTTGCTCAAAAGTTCCTCACTTTCTGTTCCTGCCATCCGGACAATATCTTCGGTAGCTTCCTGGTGTACCACGTCCACTATATCATCAATAGTAATAACTCCCAGCAGCTTATCCGCCTCATCTACCACCGGCACGGAAAGAAGGTCATAATGGGTAAAAAGCTGGGCGACCTCTTCCTGGTCGACCGAAGCCTCGACTTTTATGTTATCAACGGGCCGGGCTACATCTGAAATATACTCCTCAGGGAAAGATGCTATAAGCCGCTGCAGCGATATGCCTCCCATAATTTTTCCCGAAGAATCTGTTGAATATAGCGCATAAACATTCTTTACTTCCTTGGTATTTAATGACTTTTGTAGGGTAATCAGTGCTTTGCGAGCGGTCATTTTCGGTTTTAAAGTAACGTATTCGGTAGTCATCTTGCCGCCGGCGGTCTCGTCCCCGTAAGAGATCAGTTTATTTACATCTTCAACTTCTTTCTCTTTCATCAAGCTGAAGAGTTTATCTAATTTCTCTTCGGAAAATTTTTCAAAAAGATCGACTCGCTCGTCGGACGCCATCTCATCTAAAATCGGCCCCAGTACACCCGCCCGGATATTTTCAATAATCTCCTTCTGGTAAGCCAACTCTATTCTCTCAAAAAGTTCAACCTTGCGGTCAAATTCTATCGCGCTGAAGACCTCCATCCTTTCAGTCAAAGAAAGTTTCTGCCAACCTTCAGCAAGATCAACCGCCGGCAGATAATTAACTACGACGGCCAGGCTCTTCTTATCACCTGAATCTATAGCTCCTTTTATATCGGGTATGTATATATTTATATTATTGCTCATGTCTTTTAATATAACAAATAGTTATTTGCCCTTCAATTCTCATCTACCCTGACCTCGACATCAAGAACCCTTTTTGGAGTAGATTTTAAGACCCTGAAACGGCATCGCCCGTATTGAACCTTTTCACCGCGGTCCGGAAGATACCCTAACTGCCCTACAATAAGCCCGCCCAGCGAATCATACGTATCTTCGGGAAGATTAATTCCCAAATAATCGTTTATCTTATCCAGATCTTCAACTGCTTTAATTATCCAGGTATTTTTTGAAACCATTCTTATAGTTTTCTTTTCTTTATCGTACTCATCAAATATCTCACCGGTAATTTCTTCAACTATATCTTCGATAGTGACTATTCCTGCCGCTACTCCGTACTCATCTACAACCACGGCAATATGGTTATTCCCTCTTCTGAACTCCTTGAGTAATTCGCTGATAAGCTTTGTCTCCGGCACAAAAAAAGGTTTTCTAAGAACTGTTCTTATGCTAAAATCTCTCTTGCCCGCAAGAGCCGGGAGCAGATCCTTGACATAAAGCACCCCTAACAGATTATCTATATTATCCTTATATACCGGGAACCTGGAATGGCCCATGTCAAATGCTTTCTCTATAAGTTTATCCTTTTTTATGGATATGTCGAGCGCTTTCATATCTACCCTGGGAACCATGACTTCCCTGACCACCGTATCGCTGAATTCCAGAAGCTGAGAAATCATCTTTTTCTCGGCTTTAAATATAACTCCTTCTTTGGCCCCTATATCTATCAGCCCTTTAATCTCTTCATGTATATATATTGGACTTTTCTTCTGAGATTCGGTGCCGAAAATTTTTATCACATTATTTGAGATTACGGTAAAAATTTTAACTGCCGGGGATATAAAGACGTCTATGACCTTAAGAGGACCTATTATTAAGGAAGAGACCTCCATAGAATTTCGGCGGGCATAGGCCTTAGGAGTTATCTCGGCAAATACCAGGACTATTATTACTGTAATGAAAGTGCTTATAGTTGTTGCCATAGCCGAATTCCAGCCATAGAGGGTGCTTAAATCAAGAGCTATGGTAGTCATCATAACCGATACCCCTATAACACTCACAGCAGTGCCTATAAGAGTGGATGTAAGCAGCCGGTTGGGATTCTCAAGCCAGGCGGAGAGTTTAACTACACCTTTTGTTTTTATAAGATTCTTAACCTGAGATTTCCTGAGCATGGTTAGGGCGGTCTCTGATACCGTAAAAAATACGGTAGAAAGAAGCAAACCTAAAAGCGCCGGGAGTTTAACCGCTACTATCGATATCATATTCATCGTATATCTCCCCAACTATTTCTTCTATTAAATCTTCAATGGTAATAAGCCCTTTTATCTTGCCGTTTATCTTTACCAGGGCAATGTGAATCCTTTGCTTGCGAAGCTTTTTAAACAAATTGTAACAATTTTCTTCTCCGAAAGTTATATAAGCGGGTCTGGCAATAGCGGAGAAATCAATCCTCCTACCGGAATTTAAAATACCTATAACGTCTTTTATATAAACAAACCCCCCATAATTATCTATCTTGTTTCTGTAGGCGGGTATCCTGGAATATCCACTTTTAAGAAGATTTTTCATAATTTTAGAATACTTCCAGTTAAGGTTAATCGCCTCTATCTTTTTGCGGGGAGTCATAACATCTTTAATTAAGGTCCTGGTTAGAAATAGTACCTTCCCCATCATCTTGCTATCTTCCTTGCCAAACGTGCCGCTGTCGGTTATATCACGCAGGTATATGTCAAGTTCTTTGCGGGAAATAGATTTTTCTTTTTTCTTTCCCATACTCCCGGCTAAAAATCCTGATACCTTATTTAAAAGCTTTATCGGCCCTTTCATAAATCTAAAGAACCTCATAAAACTCTTATAAAAGAGGGAAACTATCTTTTCCGGGTAAGTATTAGCAAAAGTCTTGGGAATTATCTCTCCAAACATCAATATTAAAATTGAAGAGCAGACTATAGATATTATCTCAATAAAAAAATGGGATATTTTCCATAAACTGGTAAATTCAACTAATAGGAGGGTAAATAAGGCAGTAAATACAATATTTATAATATTGTTCCCAATTAAGATACCGGTTATTATGGATCCTGGCTCGTCAATCCAGAGGGTCAAAGATTTGATTTTTCCCTTAGACCAGTCTTTAATTTTAATTTTCCCCAGAGCCATAAGTCCGGTCTCCAGCGAAGAAAAGAACATTGAACCTACTATAAGAAAAAACAGAATAATATAAATCATATTATTAAATCAGTATCTGCAGAATAAACAAGGTAATTGTAATTCCCAGTATGCCGCCCGCTAAAACTTCCCAGAACGTATGTAACCCGGAAGATACCCTTGACTGGGCAACAATACCGGCGATAAAAGAAGCCAGAAAAAAATAATATATATTGCCGGAGGCAAAAAATATTATTGTAGCTATAGAAAAGGATACCGCCGTATGTATACTCGGCATCCCCCCGGTCAGGAAGGCTTTTTTGCCGTATATAGCTTTTATAAAAAAAGAGAGCACTACCACAAGAAAAATAATAACTCCGGTAAAATAAGGCGGGTAGGCGGCAATCTTGGTAAGGACTATAGAATGTTCAAAAATTTCCAGGATTTCTTTTTTAACAAAAACAAGGTACCCTACTACCATTGCCGACAAGGCTGCAAATAAAACGGCGCCCGCGGCAAGGTCCTTTATGATTTTTGCCAGCGGATGATGCTCCTCAGTTACAAGGTTCACCAGGTATTCCAGGGCCGTATTAAAAATTTCGGTTATAAGCACAAGGGCTATGGTTATTATAATCAATATTAATTCTACCCTGGAAAGATTTAAAAAAAGTGACGCAAATAAAACCAATACCGCAAAAATGATATGTATGCGCATGCTTTTTTGGGTCTTTACGGAATGTACGAGACCGTCTATGGCGACATTAAATCTGTCTATTATAGATGGTTTGCGATTTTGTCCTGGCACTTTTGCAACTCCTCACCTTCTTCCCAGCCGGCCACGTGTAGCAAACCGTGTATAATTAATAAATAAATTTCTTCCTTGAAACTGTTTTTGTAACGCCCGGCCTGCTTTTTTGCGGTTTCGGCCGAGATTATTATCTGACCGATAAGGGGAACTTCCTCCCGGGGAAAGGCTTCTCCTTCTTCAAGTGAAAAAGCAATTACATCGGTCAGCCGGTCCCTCCCGAGAAATTTTCTGTTTATCTCTTTTATTTCATTATCGCTTACTAAATTAACATCTACCTGAAAATTCAACGGCGGACGGATAGAGAGCCGCCAGTAAGAACCTATAATTATTCTGCTTATCTTCTCTAATTTTTTAGCTGACAGCAGATTGCCTGCCCCCTTAATATTTACCCGACAGACGCTACTCAACTGCTTTTTCTTCTTTATCCTCCGGATACTCAATTCTTGAATGATATATACCGGAGAGCGTATTAATAAAACTTTTCTGTATCTGCTTCAGGTTGGACAAAGTTATTTCACAACGGTTTAACTGATTATCTATAAATTTATTATTAATAATTTTTGTAACGAGTGCCGATATACGTGAGAACGAAGGTTCTTCAAGAGACCGGCAAGCTGCTTCTACCGAATCGGCCAGCATTAAAACCCCTCCCTCTTTTGTCCCCGGACATGGACCGGAATATCTAAAATCATTTTTATCTACAGAATCTTTGTCATTAGTTTCTTTAAGAACCTTATTGTAGAAATATCCCATCAGAGTTGTGCCGTGATGCTGCTGTATAGCGTCTATTAAAATACGGTCGAGGTTATATTCCCCGGCCAGATTAACACCGTCTTTAACATGTCTTTTAAGTATTAAGGCGCTTATATTAGATTTAAGATTATCATGTCTATTTGAAGATTCAATTTGATTTTCTATGAAATAATGCGGATTTTTCAGCTTTCCTATATCGTGATAATATGCGGATACCCTTGCTAAGAGGGGATTTGCACCTATCATTTCACAGGTATGTTCGGCAAGATTGCCCACCATCAGAGAGTGATGATAGGTTCCCGGTGCCTCAAGCATCAAACGTTTTAAGAGCGGATGATTAAAATCCCCCAGCTCGAGAAGTTTTATATCGGTAGTTATTTTAAATATATTTTCGTAAAAAGGCAGAAGCCCCGCCGCAATTATTATAGAAATAAAAGCATTTCCGGCTCCCCATGCAATATTGATACCTGTATTTAACAGCGACGCCCCGCCGATAAGGCTAAATGCACTTATAGATAGTGTATTTATCCCCAGTACATAAAGTCCGCAACTGTTTAAATCTTTCCGGTTTCTTACACTTTTTGCCGCATAGGCCCCAACAATACCGCCGACAAAATATATCACAAAAAGCTCAAACGAAAAACCGGTTATAATTACTGTAAACATAGTGATAAGAAATACGCCTACAACTGATAAGGCCGGATTAAATAATATCGACATCAAAATTCCGGCGGCGGCAGTAGGCAAAAAATAGACCGAAAGAGCATCGTTAAAATGCGCCAGCAGCATAAAAAATAACATTATCACGACAAGCGTTTCTACAAGGAGTATATCTTTCGGAGAATGCAGAAAGTCCGGAAAATAAATTTTAATTAAGATATAAGCTGCAATTGTAATTAATGCCAGAAAAAACAATATTCCCGTTACGGCCGGCAGTTTAATTCCCATATTTATTTCCGTTGCTATAATTGCCGCGAAAATTATAACTGCAAAAAGAATTTTTGCTGTTCTTATCTTAAGAATTATTTCTTTTATTTTTTTTAAAAACATTATATGCGTTTATTATTTTTTTAACCAGATTATGCCGCACAACATCATATTCGTCAAAATATATAAATTTAACCCCATTTATATCTTTCAAGATACTCTGTATTTCTATTAACCCGCTGACTTTATTCTTTGCAATGTCTATCTGGGTTATATCCCCGGTAACTACTACTTTAGAATTAAACCCTATCCGGGTCAAAAACATCTGCATCTGCACCGAAGAGGTATTTTGCGCCTCATCAAGTATTATCATTGCGTCGTCAAGCGTACGCCCTCTCATATAGGCCAAAGGGACTATCTCAATAACTTCATCATTGCGAAGAGACTGAAATTTTGCAGGCCCCAGCAGAGTATAAAAAGCGTCGTAAAGAGGCCTAAGGTAGGGATTAACTTTCTCCTGCAGGTCACCGGGCAGAAATCCCAGCTTTTCGCCTGCTTCCACAACCGGGCGGGTAAGCACTATCCTGTCAATGTCCCCTGCTTTGAGTGCACTTACTGCCTTCGCGCAAGCCAAAAAGGTTTTGCCCGTGCCTGCTGGGCCTATAGCTACAACGAGGTCTCTTTTTTTCATTGACTCGAAGTAATTTTTCTGTTTCCCGGTCAGGGGTTTAATTGGTTTGCCGGTAGTTGTCGTGACAACCGCCGAATTACTCGACGTTGTTTTTTCCTGAATCTTATCTTTAAAATTTCTTATAACTTTTTTTACGTCTTTTTTGTTACCGCTTACCGAAGCGCTATTCCCCCGGGCATGTATAACCACATTATACTCGGACTCCATCTGCTTAAGATATCTATCGTATTCCCCAAAGGCCTTAAAAGTATCGGCCTGGGTTGGGAATTGTATCTCTTTAGATAGATGCCCTTGGCGGTTATTCATGAAAAATCGCAGTTAATTTATCATATAGAAATTTTATTTGGTTCCGGGAATAGCCATCTTCTGTCCCGGGTAGATTAAATTCGGGTCTTTAATCTTTTCACTGTTTGCTTTATATATCCTTTTCCATTTCCAGGGATCGTTATAAATATTTTCTTTGGCAGCTATATTCCAGAGGCAATCTCGGTCCCGGGCCCACGTGCCGACTATGTATATCCCGGTTTTTAATGCCTCTATACGTTCTTTTGAAATTTCTATGGATTCGGCGGCCATTTTGTTTGCCCTTATATAATTTTCTTCTCCAAATTCTGTTTTAGCTTCAGCGAGCAGTTCCTCTGATTTCCCAATATCACCACCTAATTCATCAAGTTCATCTATAAGCTCCACCGCTTCTTTGATGGAAGTTTCGGCATCGCTAAGAGCTCTTTGCCAGGCTAGTATCTTCTCTTTAAGGCCCCGCGCGATAGAACCAGCGCGGACTGCTTCGGATTTAGCTTTATTAAAATTTTTATTATCAAAAAGATCTTTTGCCACCTGGAGTATCCCGGTTGCTTTAGTAACATCAGCCCCCAAAGAGTCGGCTTCGTTAATCTCGGATTCTGCTAAAACAATAGCTCTTTCAGCTTCAAGGCTGGATACGTCCACCATGGGTATCTTACTTTTTTTTGTACACCCCTGAGCCAGTATTGTTAGTCCCAAAAATATTAAACTTACAGTGCGAATTTTTCTCATCTATTCCTCCTTAAATTCAATGATATCAGCAATAATATTACCAATAAAAAATTCTAATGCGCCCATTACATGAAACCTAAAAAAACTTTTTGCTACACCAAAATATAATCAACTTTCATAATTTGATTTTATAGTTTATCTTCCGGTATGTCAACCCTCAATCCAAGTTCTTCTAACTGCTTAAAATCAACCATGGACGGAGCTTCCGTCAAAGGAGAATATGCTTTCTGAGTTTTAGGGAAAGGAATAACCTCACGTATTGATTTTAAGTTAAGCATCATTGTAATTAACCGGTCCAGTCCGAAAGCAAATCCGCCGTGCGGCGGAGCTCCGTATTTTAGTGCATCAAGTAAAAATCCGAATTTTTTCCGCATTGACTCTCTATCTACCCCCAGAATTTCAAAAACTCTTTGCTGCAAATCAGAAGAATGGATACGGATACTGCCCCCCCCCTATTTCCGAGCCGTTTAATACGATATCATAAGCCCGGGCCCTGACTTTATCGGGGCTGATTTCCAATCTGTCTTCATCTTCAGTGACCGGAGCGGTAAACGGATGATGAAGCGCTTTATAGTCCCCGGTTTCTTTATCTTTTTCAAATAACGGATAACCCGTTATCCATAGCAGTTTAAATGTCCCTTCTTCTTTTCCGCCCAGTTTTCTTCTTAAATAATCAAGGGATTTGCATACTACCTCCTCCCGGTCGGCCACGAAAAATAAAATATCCCCGGCAGATGCTTTAAAAGTTTCTGATATACTCTCAAGCTGGTTTTTTTTAAAAAATTTTACAATCTGGGAACTGTACCCTTCGTCGGTAACCTTAATCCAGGCAAGCCCCTTTGCGCCGTATTCTTTAAGTTCCTCGGTAAGTTTATCTATCTTACTCCGGGAAAATTTGTCCGCGCCGGATATCTTTATTCCTCTTACCGCGCCGCCGCGGGCTGCTTTTTTAAATACATTAAAGTTAGATTCCCGGGCAATATCCGTTATATCTTTTATCTCTACCGGAATTCGCAAATCAGGTTTATCTGTTCCGTATTTCAACATTGCCTCATCGTAAGTCAGGGAAAGAAACGGAGTTTCAATTTCCACCCCGAGAAGATCTCTGAATATACAAGCCATATATTCTTCCAGCAGAACTTTTAATTCTTTTTCGTCTATAAACGACATCTCCAAGTCAAGCTGGGTAAACTCCGGCTGACGGTCCTGCCTTAAGTCTTCGTCGCGAAAACATTTTGTAATCTGAAAATACCGCATAAACCCGCCTATCATAAGAATCTGTTTAAAAAGCTGGGGGGATTGGGGGAGAGCGTAAAAACTGCCCGGATTTAACCGGGAAGGGACTAAAAAATCCCTCGCCCCCTCGGGCGTTGAACGTGTCAAAACAGGCGTTTCTATCTCATAAAATTCCTTATTTGAAAAAAAGTTCCTGGTCAACTGATAAAGCCGGTGCTTAAATATAAGGTTTTTCTTTAATTTTCCCATTCTCATCTCAAGGTAACGATATTTTAATCTCAGGTCTTCTCCCACCTCCTCAAGATTTTTTAAATCATACGGCAGTTCCCTTGCTTTATTTAAAACTTTCAGCTCTTTTACCCGCACTTCAATTTCACCGGTCTTTATTTTATCATTTACCGTGCCCTCGGGACGGTTAGCAACTATGCCTTTTACTGAAATAACATATTCGTTCCTTAAAGCATGGGCTTCTTTAATTAAGTCGGCGCTTTTATCATCTGCGGCGCTACTTTTATCCCGGCCGAAAACTATCTGAGTAACTCCATGCAGATCCCTTAAATCTATAAATATAACTCCGCCGTGATCTCTCCGGCTTGAAACCCAGCCGGCAAGCGAAACTTCTTTTCCGGTGTCTTTAACTGTTAACTGTCCGCAATTACCGGTTCTTTTAAACATCTATTTTTCTCATTAAATTTTCGATATCATCCCTCGGGAACTGCTGCTGGGTACCTCTTTCCATATCCCTTAAAGTAACAGTACCATTTTTTTCTTCTTTACTACCGATAATCAGGACTCTGGCTATACCGTTTTTATCGGCTATCTTAAATCTTTTCCCTGTAGATATATCTTCGTAATCTTCACTTAGCGAAAGACCTTTTTTCCTTAAATCACCTGCAAGCCGGCGACAGGTCTTGATATCCCCCCCATTAACCTTAATTAGAGCCGCAGCCGCATTCGGGGATATTTTTATGTTCGATAGACTTGATAGACGCTCCATCCCCAGAGCCCATCCGCAGGCCGGCATAAGGGGGCCTCCCAGTTCCTTCACTAATTTATTATATCTCCCTCCGGCAATAACTACTGAGGATTTTACTTCAAATTCAAAAACCGGGCCGCTGTAATAATCAAGTCCTCTGACCAGACCACTGTCGGTGGAATATTTAATTCCTCTCCGGTCTAAAATTTCTTTGAGCTTTTCCATATAATCATTACATTTGCTGCATAAAAATTCATCTATTGAGGGCAGGTCGGAATATATTTCTTGGCAGACGCGATTTTTACAATCCAACACTCTTAATGTATTTGTTTTTAGGCGCCGTCTGCAATCCGGGCAGAGCTCTTTTTCTTTGCCCTCAAGTTTTTTCTTTATCGCTTTCTTATAATTTTCCCTGTCTTCTGCACACCCCAGAGAATTTATGCTCAAACTAAAATCTTTTACCCCACATAATTTCAGCAGTTTGTAGGCAAGCTCAATTATTTCCGCATCCTGAAACGGACTGGGGGTGCTGTAAAGTTCGCAACCAATCTGGTAAAACTGGCGGTACCGGCCTTTCTGGGGCCTTTCGTACCGGAACATAGGCCCGAAATAATATATTTTCCGGCGGACTTTTCCGTCTAACTGCCGCCTGTGGATAAGGGCCCGGGTCGCACCTGCGGTACCTTCCGGCCGGAGGGAAACCCCCCTGCCTTTTTTGTCTTCAAAAGAATAGATCTCTTTGGAAACTATATCCGTATCCTGGCCAATACTGCGGGCAAAAAGCGCAGTATATTCAATAACCGGCAGATATATTCTGCTGTATCCATAACTTTTGAAAAGCCCGGAAGCCCTATCGGTTATTTCGTTAAATAAAGCCGCTTCTTTTCCGGCTATATCCCTGACTCCCCTTAATGACTTATATTTTTCTGACATATTATTCCTTATTTTCTAAACCACCTGGCGCCCGAAAGAGTATCCTTTATATAAATACCTTCTTTTAGCAGTTTATCCCGTATCTTATCGGCGGCGGCATATTTTTTTTCTTCCCGCAAGCGGCGCCGCTTTTCTAAAAGCTTTTCCACCCGGTCCGCATCGGGACCCCGATCAATACTTAAATTTATCCCCAGTATATTTTCCATAGCTGAAACCGCCGCCAGCCCTTGAGATATATCTAATTTATTAAAATCACCTTTTAAAAATTTTTCTGTAAGAGGGTTTACTATCTTAAATACTTCCCCTATAGCTGCCGAAGTATTTAAATCATTATTTAAAACATTTTCTACCGTTTCCGGTAATTTAACCTTTCCTTTGTCACTATCCGGAACTTTTCCAAAGACCTGATATAATTCTTTTTTAAATTCACAAAGTTTATTAAAAGCCTTTTTTGTATCGGCAAGTTCTGATATATCAAAATTCAGTACCTGCCTGT
Source organism: Elusimicrobia bacterium LH_S2 (assembly GCA_023660015.1). Lineage (GTDB taxonomy): Bacteria > CG03 > SLGR01 > SLGR01 > JAGXOG01 > JAGXOG01. The sequence goes on from JAGXOG010000007.1 coordinate 32,382, forward strand.
ACCCAGTAGATAAAAGATACATTCTTACAATCATCGGGTCATAATTTTCAAGCAGGTCGTTTAAGAGAAAAAAATTACCCGTGCTTTTAGCCATCTTGTCGCCTTTTAAGTTCACCATACCGTTATGTACCCAGAATTTAACCGGATTTTTTCCGGTTAAAGCCTCCGACTGAGCTACTTCATTTTCATGGTGCGGGAAGATAAGATCCAATCCTCCGCCATGTATATCAAATTTTTCCCCTAAAAATTTTTTTGATAATACAGAACATTCTATATGCCAGCCGGGCCGGCCTCGGCCCCAGGGGCTTTCCCAACTAAACTCTTTATCTTTTTTCCATAAGGCAAAATCCGATTTATTCTTTTTTTCAGCGGCATGCTCTGCGTCTGCAGAAAGCATATCCTCCGGATTCCGGCCGGAAAGCTTGCCGTAATTCTTAAAGCTATCTGTGCTGAAATAGACACTGCCTGCGGATTCATAAGCGCTGCCTTTGCGGATAAGGCCTTTTATAAAAACTATTATTTCATCTATATTTTCGCTTACCCGGGGATAGAGCGTGGCCGGGCGGACATTAAGAAGCTCCATACTTTTCAGAAACTCATTAAAATATTTCCCGGCTATATCATCAGGGGTTTTACCGGTATCCCGGCTTTTCTTAATTATTTTATCATCTATATCAGTAACATTTTGTATATATTTTACATCGTAGCCGAGATACTCCAGATATCGCCTTAAAAGATCAAATACTATATAACACCTGGCATGTCCTATATGAGCATCGTCATACGGGGTTATGCCGCATACGTACATCCTGACTTCTTTGCCGGCAAGCGGCTTAAAAAGTTCTTTTTTTCCTGACAGGGTATTATATAACTGAAAATCTTTCATAACTTAAAAACTGTAATTTGAAGAGGGAATAATTGTAGCTACCGTAATTGCCGATATCGCCTTTTTTTCGCCTTCCGGCCCCAGTCCTTCGTTCGTAGTGGCTTTTATATTTACATCACTTTTATGAATATCCAGTATTTCAGCAATATTTTTTATCATACCGGGAATATATGTAGATAATTCCGGTTTTTCGGCTATAATTGTAATATCGATGTTATTGACCTCATATTTTTTATTTTCTATCATCCCACCGACTTCCGTTAAAAGAACTCCGGAATCAATATCCTTGTATGCCGGGTCGCTGTCGGGGAAATGCCTGCCTATGTCTCCAAGCGAAGCCGCGCCCAGTATAGCGTCACACAAAGAGTGATAAACTACATCAGCATCCGAATAACCTAAAAGTCCTTTCTTATATTTTATAGTCTGGCCGCCGAGAACAAGTTCCCGTCCGCTTTCGAGCTTGTGTATATCATATCCTATTCCGGTTCTCATATTTTAAGTACCCCTCTTATATATCTGTAATCTTCGGGAGAAGTTATTTTGATATTATATTTTTCTCCTTTAATTAGTTTAATCCTCTTTCCCCCTTCATCCATTAAAGATGAAGAATCGGTAAAATTCATGCTTTTGTATTTATCATAGGCCTCCGCCAGCTCTTTTGCAACAAATCCCTGCGGGGTCTGAACAAGATAAACCTCATCCCGGTTCAAGGTTTTTACTGAACCCTCTTTTTCTTTATATTTTACGGTAGAAACAGGGTTTAGGGCAGCTGCGGCCGCGCCGTATTTTTTTGTTGCGGCAATTACCCTTTTTATTAAATCCTGCGAAATAAGAGGCCGAACTGCGTCATGTATAAGAAGATATTTTGAGGTTACTTTTCTAATACCGTTTTTAACCGACTCACCCCTTTTTGAACCTCCGCGCGCAACTATTACCTCCTGCTTAAATTTTGCCCGCATAATAAATTCTTCTTCTGCCATATCCTCGGGGTAAATAACTATAATATTTTTTATCTCATCCACCCGGCTGAATATATCAGCTATGAACCCGACAACAGTTGTCCCGCCAAGCAAAAGAAATTGTTTGCGCCGGCCGTATCTCAACCCGCTGCCGGCAGCAACTATTACTGCATCAACTGACCCTGGCAAAGAACATCCTTCCGGAAGGTTTCTGAAGTACAGATTTAACTGTAACTTCCACTTCCTTGCCTATCTGCTGCAGGGCGCCGTCTACAACTACCATGGTCCCGTCTTCGAGATATCCTACTCCCTGGTCTTTCCCTTTTCCTTTCTTAAGTATAAATATATTTACAGCTTCCCCGGGCAGAAGTTTTGGTTTAAGAGAATTAGCCAGTTCATTAATATTTAATACTCCTATACCCTGAGCTGCCGCCGCCTTGTTCAGGTTAAAATCACAGGTTACCAGCTTGCCTTTTAATTCATGGCACAACTTTATTAATTTACTGTCTACTGCGGCTATATTCTTGTAGTCTTTCTCATATACTTTTGTGGTTATATTATTATTTTCTCTTAACTCTTTTACTATATCCAGCGCCCGGCGGGCTTTTTTTCTCGGACCCTCTTCAGGGGAATCGGCCAGGTTTTGCACTTCTTCAATTACAAAAGTCGGTATGACAAATACACCTTCTATAAAACCGGTGCCGGCCACATCCAGCAGCCTGCCGTCAATGACAGCGGAAGAATCCACTACTTTCACCCCTTTTACCAGTTTTTTCTTTGTAATCTGAATTTCCCTGTCCAGCAAATCCAGTTCGCCTTTTTTGCGCAGAGCTATTATCATCCCTATATAGGCAAATACAACGCTTACCAGAAGGTCGTACTGCCCTAAAATTTCAACGATGCGAGCATTATCTATTAAGGCCGGAATAACATAATTAACTAAACTGGCTCCTATAAGTCCCAGGATTATCCCTAATATTCCGGCGATCATATCATCAAGCCGGACCTTTTCTATTAAAATTTCAGTGGCAATCACAATCAGTGCCGCAGCTGTACCTATAAGGATACCTTTCGCATCAGGTGAAATTTTCATATACCCTATCACCGGCCCGGCAATAATCACAAAAATTCTTGCTATATATACAAACATATCTTACTCCCTTCTATTTTATTTTATAATCCCTTTAATTTCTCTTACCGAATCTATAATTTTCAATTCAACTCCGGGGTCTTTAATATTTATCCTCGGCGAAGATAGAATAACCCTTTTGAAATTATTTCTTACGGCAAATTTAATCCTGTTTTGAATATCTTTAAGGGGCAGGACCTTACCATTTAAACCTACCTCCCCTAAAAACATATCCGTTCCCTTAATAGGCATATCCTTAAATCCCGAATATAGGGCAGTTATCACTCCTAAGTCGCTTATCCTTTCTTTTACCGTATTATGTCCGGTAATATTAAGATAAATATCGAACTTGCCCGATTTTATTCCCAGATACTTCTGGGCAATTGCAGTCAGCATAAGAAGACGGTTCCGGGAATAACCGCTTGTTCTCCTCAGTGGATATTCAAAATAATTTTCGCTTACCAATACCTGAAGCTGAACTCCTACCAACCGGGGGCCTACAGAAACAGAGCAGGCCGTCTGGCCCGTTATGCTGCCGTCAGCTTTTAATCCGGTCAGCTCACCGGCCTCTTTGAGCCCCTTTGATGTTAAATTAAAGAGAGCGAAATCTCCGCAGGCCCCGAACCTGTTTTTTTCTGCCGTAATCATACGGGTATCGTGCTCAACAGAATCGATATATATTACCGCATCAACCATATGTTCCAGCACTTTCGGGCCGGCAATAGTTCCCTGCTTTGTTATCTGCCCGGAGATCATAACCCGGATACCTGAATTCTTAGCGACAGAAGTCAGCTGCCGGCCGCTTTCCTTAACCTGTTTTATAGTGCCGGGCGCCGAATTTACTCCCGGGGCCGCGACAGCCTGTATTGAATCCACAAAAAGTATCTCCGGTTTTTCTTTTTCAATTATCTTTTTAATCTCCCCCAGGTCTCCTGAACCTATAACTCTTATGCTCTCGCCTTTTATTCCCAGCCTGGAAGCATGAACTTTTATCTGGGAAGGGCTTTCCTCCCCGCTGACAAATATTACCTTCCGACCGCCCTGCGAATAATTTTGGGCCAGTTGCAAAAACAAAGTGCTTTTGCCCACCCCAGGAGGTCCGGCCAGAAGAAGTATTTCATCCTTTACCAGGCCGTCGGTAATGCGGTCAAACCCGTCAATATTGCTTTTAATGCGCTCTTTTTTATTACTTTTTATCTCAGAAAGTTTTTTTAACTCCGTAGTAGCTACCGTTGCACGGGAAGGGGTGCTATCTTTTGTCTCGTATTTTGAGGTCTCTACAATGGAGTCCCAGCTGCTGCATCGGGGACAGCGCCCCATCCAGTTGGTTGACTCATACCCGCATTCTACACACTCAAAAGACATTACTTAATTTCCAGCTCCAGCCCCACCCTGCAATCCCTCTTTTCAAGTAAATCTTCGTAACCTAACTCTAACATTAAAAAATCCGTAAGTTTAAGCGAAGAAGAGAACCTCCACTTCGGATTTTCGCTGCGGCTGAATTCAAAAATTTCCGTTTCCAAATTTAATATACGCAGAGGGTCCCAACCCAACCCCACTCCACCGGAAGATCTTATTGCCCCCGCAAATATACTGAAATTCCCGATATCTTTTCCTGCTTTAAGAGTAAGCGCATTTACCCTGTCTCCGACAGCATCATAATTTTTATATGAACCTCCGGAAGGGTCTATGTTTTCAAAAGAGAGGTTGAGAAAACGCCGGGCAGAAGTATTTAAAGTAATACCCGCATACGACCTTAATAATTCATCCTCGGGGCTATAGGTAACTTTGCTTCGCCAAGCGGTATCAAAACCTTTAATCCTTTTAACCGCATCTTCCATATTATTTGACGCTTCGTATATATTATCTATGGCTTTACCTATTTTACTGCTGTACTCGTCGGATGAGATAAGTTTTCCTACCGTACCCTGCCCTTCTTTTATCTTTTTCAAAATAGAAGTCAGCTCTTGGGCGGCATTTCTAAATTTTCTAATGCTCTTTGCGGTTCCTGTAAATTCACTGCCGACTACCTCATCCAAACTTTTTATAAGCTTATTAAAATTGTCTATTGCCAGGGTTAATTTTTTTCCCTCCTCTCCCAGGGATTTATTAACCGATTCGGTCATCTCACTTAAATTTTTAAAGGTATCCCCCAGGTCCGTTCCGACTCCGCCTATATCTTCAAGCCCTTCAAAAGCCCCGGTGACCTCGGCTAATCCCTCCATAAGCTTATCTATGATTTCACCGTAACTTAACGGAGCCTGTCCAATAATTGTATCCCCGCCTTTGATCAGTGGGGCTTCCTCAGTCCCCCGGGTAATACTTAAAAAAGTATTACCGATAAGGCCCATTTGTAATATTTTAACCCGAGTATCGGTATGTATCTTAATCTCATCTCTAAGCCAAACTTTAACTTTTGCTTTATCCTTATAAAGGGTTATCGAATCCACCCGGCCGACTTCGACCCCGTACATTTTAACCACTGAACTTGACGGTAGGTCAGCCACGTTATCAAAAAGAACCGAAAATTCATATCCTTTTTTTAAAGATACCTGCCCCAGCATAACTATAACCACCCCCATTGCCCCGAGGGCCGCTACAAAAAGAGCACCTAATTTTAGTTTTGGATTTAGCATTATTATCTCCGTTATTTAATCTCTTAAAATCCCGGTATTTATATCTATAAAATTTCTTACATGTCGGTTGTCGGACTTTTTAAATTCCTCGGCATTGTCAACTTCCGCAATGCTCCCTTCATGGAGAAAAGCTATTCTGTCGGAAATCTTGTAAGCCGTAGATATATCGTGAGTTACCATAACTGATGTTATATCCAGCTCTTTTTGAAGATCGAGGAAAAGATTACATATAACATCAGTAGTTATGGGGTCCAGACCGGTTGTCGGCTCGTCGTAAAATATATATTCAGGCCGCGTGGCGATAGACCGCGCCAGCGAAACACGCCTTTTCATCCCTATGGAAAGACTTTCTGGGAGTTTGTCTTCAACTCCTTCCAGCCGAACCATGGAAAGATATTCGGTGACCTTTCTTGCAATTTGGGCCATGCTTAAGCCAGATAACCTTTTCATCCCAAAGGCAACATTTTCAGCAACTGTGAGACTATCAAAAAGCGCATCGCCCTGGAAAACCATCCCGAATTTTCTCTGTATCTTAGAGAGCTCCTTTAATTTTAAAGCTGTAATTTCTGTCTCGTCAATTCTTATGCTGCCCCTGTCCGGTCTCATCAACCCTATGATATTTTTAAGAAAGACGCTTTTTCCTACCCCGGAACCACCGAGCAGAGTAAGTATTTCTCCATCAAGTATGTCAATATCTATGTCCTTTAAAACCGGTTGGCCGGCTAAACTTTTATAAAGATTTCTTATCTGGATCATTTTATACCATCCCCAGCGAATTAAGCAGGCTGGACAGAAAATAATCCGATACCAGAATAAATATCATTGAAAAGACAACCGCCCGGGTTGTACTTTTCCCCACCCCTTCGGCGCCGCCCTTAGTAGTAAAACCCATATAACAGCTCACAGAAACAATAATAAAACCAAAGAAAAAAGATTTTATCAGCCCGTTAAATACATGAACCATCTTAAGGTAAGAAACTATTTCATTTATATAGACGCTTCCGGGAACTTCAAAATTTGTCACCGCAGCTATATATCCGCCGGTCACCCCTACTATGTCCGCAATTAAAGTCAGTACAGGCACCATTAAAATTGTTGCTATAAAAAGAGGAACCCCCAGATACTTTTCCGGGGTAGTCCCCAGCATATAAAGGGCGTCTAACTGTTCGGAAACTTTCATGGTACCTATTTGGGCAGTAATGGAAGCCCCGATCCTCCCGGCCATTACCATAGCTGTCAAAATCGGCCCCAGTTCCAGGATCATGGAAAAAGAGACCAAGCCGCCCATAAATAAAGGATAACCTAAAATTCTTATAGTCGCCGTGCCACTCTGGAGGGCTAAAACCATTCCCGTAAAAAAAGACGACAAGATTACTATGGGAACCGAATCGGCTCCCACCCTCACCATCTGCTTAATTATATTAGCGGGTTCATCGGGCTTTTTAAAGAGCAGCAGAAATATCTTTCTTACCATATCAACTCCGCCGCCAAAACTCTCCAGAGAGCGGACAAGTTTTATCTTCAGAGAATTAATTATATTATTTTCAGACATCCGTAAATATCCTCGGAACCCGCGAAGATATGCAGGTTGTAATTTCATAGTTTATGGTCCCCGCAATTTCCGCAATCTCTTCGGCTGTTATACCTGCGTTTCCGGATTCTCCGATTAAGAGAGCCCTCTCTCCGACCTCTACTTCTTCCAGGTCCGTGACATCCGCCATTATCATATCCATACATACCCGTCCTACCACCGGGCAGACTTTTGCTCCGATAATAACCTTGCCCCTGTTGGAAAACATTCTGCTGTATCCGTCTCCATATCCAACGGGCAAAGTGGCTATTTTAGAAACACGCGGAGCCCTCCACGTCCCTCCGTAACTGACAGGTGAATTTTTTGCTATCACTTTTAAGAATATTATCCTTGTTTCCCAGGAAAGAGCCGGTAGGAGGCCGAATTTTTCTTTCTGGATTCCGTCCGGATAAAGACCGTAGAGAGCAAGCCCGGCGCGCACAAGGTTAAAATGGGATTGGGGGTATTTCATAATACCTGCTGAATTCGCCGCATGGATATAAACCGGCGGGGGAGTGAGGCTTTCTGCCAACTTGCCAAAATCCCGAACCTGTTTTTTGGTAAAGAGATAATCGCTGTCAGCGGCGGCAAGATGAGTAAATATCCCTTCCGGTTCAATATAGTCGGAATTTACAGCATAGCTGTAAAGTTCCTTTGCCGTTGAAGGAGATATACCTATTCTTCCCATGCCGGTATCGACCTTTATATGTATCTTGACTTTTACTCTTTTTTCTTCAGCAATCTTTTCAAGGGCCCAGACTGATTTTATGCTGGCGATGGTGGGAATCAAATTAAATTTAATAATAACATTAAAATTTTCAAACGGAAAAACAGAACCAAGAACAAGGATAGGCATATTAATATTATTTTTTCTTAATTTTATTCCTTCCTCTATGGTAGCAACCCCCAGCATATGAGCCCCTTCGCCTTCCAGGATTTTAGATGTCCTTATGGCACCGTGGCCATAGGCGTCGGCTTTTACGACCGCAAGAATCTTTGAGG
>JAGXOG010000080.1 GCA_023660015.1 Elusimicrobia bacterium LH_S2
ATATTCTTAAGGGGGAAATGCAGCAACTGCAAAGAGCCCATAAGCATAAGATACCACCCTTACCGGATATCTCCTTAAATCCCGGGGGATACCCCACATGTTTGCCCGGTTTATAAAGGGATATTTCGAAGCTCTCACAAAAGCAGGAAAACATCTTTTCTCCACCCCGGTAAACTTCAGTTTTTTGATTTACCCCGTATGGGCCGGTATTTTGTCCATGTTTTTCTTTAAGCCGGGAAGAAGATTGCTTTTCTGGGGTCTACTCTATCTGCTTCCCCACTCTTTTATACTTCCCGCCCGAGTCGCAGGACAGAGTTCCGTTGACATAAGGTTTGCCGGGCCCATAACCTCGCTGTTTGCTTTTGGGGCGGCCTCGCTGCTATTTACTGTAAAGAATTTAACAAAGAAAAAAGTTGACTTTTAAACTATTAGAGCATATAATATCAGTATAATGGATAAAAATGTAATGAATAAAAACTATCTAAAAAAGAGCGGTTTTACGCTTATAGAACTTATGATAGTTGTGGCCATTATAGGAATTCTTGCCGCAGTATCTGTTCCCAAGTTTGGTGAAGCCATGAAAACAAACAGAATTGAAACGGCTAAAGCCCACATGAAATCCTATGAGCAGGCGCTGAGAAACTATTACAGCGACGTACATACTTTACCGGCGGAGGCAGATTTAACTAATGGTGACGGATTAAATTCTATTGCTGACTGGGAAAACTATATGCGCGATGGCCTTGCTAACGATGACGACCCCGATTCCGACTCCGACGGGGTTATAGACAACTGGCACGGCTCATATATGACCAAACTAAACAGCGACCCCTGGGATAATGCTTATGTATTTCAAGATAATCGAAACGACTCTGACCCCGACACAATAACAGCGATAATATCCGGCGGCCCTCAAAATAACATTAATTTTGATAAAAGCACATACCCCAACGGAGATGCACCTAATGAGAGGGGATTTTCCGTAGTCGAGTTCGGAAGTAACGACTATATTATAATTCTCTGGTTAGATTAACAGGGTTAAATTAAAAATCCATTTAACCAGCCCGAAAAATTAACAAAAATCACCATACCCAAAGATAGATACGGTCCGAAAGGTATCTCATAAAGTTTTCCGACCCTGCCGGGCTCGTTCTGTGTGGAGTGCGGGGATAGGATACCGTGGTACCTGAATATTCCCGTGCTCAGTTATATATTCTTAAGGGGGAAATGCAGCAACTGCAAAGAGCCCATAAGCATAAGATACCCGACAGTTGAACTTATAACTGCCACTGTCACCCTCTCCTGGTTTATAAAGTTCGGGCTGACATTTACCGCAGTCCTGTTTTTTGCGGCGGGACTGCTTATAATTATAGCCGCGGGCATAGATTGGGATTACAAAATTTTACCGCCCCGGTTTACTTACGGGCTTATAGCGCTGGGGCTTGTCGGGTCACCGTTTAATAATTTTTTAAAAGACGGTGTAATTAAATTGGTTTTTGGGGTTTTTATAAATACCCGGCCGTTAGCCGGGTTTTTAAGTGGGCTACCGGGACCAATGCTTGAATCGCTTGCCGGCGCACTTACCGGAGCGGTTTTAATATTTATAGTGCGATTTTTGGGTACCAAAATATTTAAGAAAGAGGCGATGGGGCTGGGCGATTTAAAACTTATGGCTGGTATCGGGGCGCTTATCGGG
>JAGXOG010000081.1 GCA_023660015.1 Elusimicrobia bacterium LH_S2
TAACTAATGTATCTGGCAAGTCAGAAGAATACGAAAAAGCGCGTGAAAAACTAGCAGATATAAACATAGAATATACTATAGATAATTTTGTGGAAAGAGTGCGTGAGGGAGATGTTGTTGCTGTAAAACTTTTTTTACAATCTGATATGAATGTTAATGCGAAAAATAACGATGGCAGAACGGCACTTATGTTGGCGGCGCAAGAGGGTCACGCGGAGATAGTACCCACTCTTATAAAAGCAGGAGCCAATGTTAATGCGAAAGATAATAAATATGGTGGAACGGCGCTTATGGGGGCGGCGGCTTTTGGTCACATGGAAATAGTATCTACACTTATAAAAACAGGAGCCGATGTTAATGCGGAAACTGAAGATGGTTGGACAGCGCTTATAGCAGCGGCAGGTAAGGGTCACATGGAAACAGTATCTGCACTTATAAAAGCAGGAGCTGATGTTAATGCGGAAACGGAAGATGGCAAGACGGCACTTATGATGCCGGCACAGGAGGGCCACACAGAAACAGTATCTGCTCTTATAAAAGCAGGAGCCGATGTTAATGCGGAAACGGAAAGTGGCACGACGGTGCTGATGAAGGCTGCATTTAAGGGTCACATGGAAACAGTATTTGCACTTATAAAAGCAGGAGCTGATGTTAATGCGAAAACAGAAGATGGCGAGACGGCACTTATGAGGGCGGCAGGTAAGGGTCACATGGAAACAGTATCTGAACTTATAAAAGCAGGAGCCGATGTTAATGCGAAAGATAATAAATATGGTGGAACGGCGCTTATGAGGGCGGCGGATTTTGGTCATACGGAAATAGTATCCGCACTTATAAAAGCAGGAGCTGATGTTAAGGCGAAAAATAAATATGGAAAGACGGCACTTATGGCGGCGGCACAGGAGGGCCACACAGAAACAGTATCTGTTCTTATAAACGCAGGAGCTGATGTTAATGTGAGAAAGAAAGATGGCGGGACGGCGCTTATGGAAGCGGCGCACAAGGGTCACGCGGAGATAGTATCTAAACTTATAAACGCAGGCGCTGATATTAATGCGAAAGATAACAATGGCGAGACGGTGCTTATGTGTGCGTCATTTGCAGGATACTGGGAGACAAAATTAGCTCTTATAAAAGCAGGAGCCGATGTTAATGCGAAAGATCTAAGTAGTGTGACGACGTTTATGTGGGCGGAGCAAGAGGGTCACACGGAAACAGTATCTGCACTTATAAAAGCAGGTGCCAATGTTAATGCGAAAAATAACGATGGCAAGACGGCACTTATGAGGGCGGCGCAAGAGGGTCACGCGGAGATAGTATCTAAACTTATAGAAGCAGGCGCTGATGTTAATGCAAAAGATAACTATGGTGGCATGGCACTTATGATGGCGGCGCAAGAGGGTCATCCGAGAACAGTATCCATACTTATAAAAGCAGGAGCCGATATTAATGCGAAAGATAACGATGGTTGGACGGTACTTATGTGGGCGTCTTTTGGGGGTCACACGAAAAAAGTATCCACTCTTATAAAAGCAGGAGCTGATGTTAATGTGAGAAAGAAAGATGGCTGGACGGCACTTATGGCGGCGGCGCAAGAGGGTCACACGGAGACAGTATCTAAACTTATAGAAGCAGGCGCTGATGTTAATGCAAAAAATAACTATGGTGGCACGGCACTTATGGCGGCG
>JAGXOG010000082.1 GCA_023660015.1 Elusimicrobia bacterium LH_S2
ATATAAGACTGTTGATATCAATCAGAAAGCCCTTCGCTACGCCACGCGAACCAATCATATAAATACAGCAAAATATCTTGCTGACAGGATCGATAATTTTATCGGTGCTTTAAGGGAAAAGCTTCTTTTCCTTATAAACTCCCAGGCGGTTGACACTCTTAACTTTAACGCCAAACAGGTGCTTATCCGGTCCCTGGTTACATCTTCTGAATATTTTGTGACCGTATCCATGCTTGACTCTTCCGGGGATGAATATATTAAGACCTATCATCCTGACTATGAAGGGGAAGTCGCCTTTGTTAACCAGGCCGGCACGGAACTCTTCAACAGGGCAAAAAACGGTCCGGCTGTAAGCAGTGTATATTACAATAACGGAACCCCGTGGTTGGATATAATTTACCCGCTGGAGAAAAGCTATATCTTTATTACCATAACCTTAAACAATATTTGGGAAGATATAAAAAATACGGATATCGGAAACTATGCAGCGGTTTTTCTGGTAAATGAGAAAGGAAAGGTCTTAGCTCATCCGGATAAAGACAAAGTCGGTAAAAAACTTGATATATCTCCGGTCCGGGCAGTTTTAAACAGGTCCAGCGTTGGCACGATGGATTTCAGCTACGACGGAGTAAAGACGGTAAGCGCTTTTGCTCCGGTAAAAAGTATGGGATGGGGCATAGTAACCGAGCAGCCTTTTAAATATGCCTATGCTTCGACAATTACGGTGAAAAATAACGCATACCGGTGGATAGTAATAACTATTGTGCTTGCCGTGCTTGTAGCATATCTTTTTGCACGGCGGCTTTCCGGGCCCATACTTAAAGTTATAAAAGGGGCAAAAAAAATAGGGGACGGCAATCTGGACACAAAAGTAGAGGTAAAAAGCCGTGACGAATTGGGCAGGCTTGCCGACAGATTCAACGAAATGGCAAAAGGCCTCAAAGACCGTGATTTTATTAAAGATACCTTCGGCAAATACGTATCAAAACAGGTTGCCGAAGACATTCTTAATGGTAGGCTTAAACTCGGAGGGGAAAGAAAAACCGCTACCGTTCTTATGTCGGATATACGTGATTTTACCGCTATGTCAGAAAAGCTTTCTCCGGAAGAAGTAGTTGAATTTCTTAATTTGTTTTTTAAAGAGATGGTCGGGGTGGTAACTAAATATGAGGGTACGTTAGATAAATATATTGGAGACGCTATACTGGCTGTTTTCGGCGCACCCATTTTACACGACGATGATCCCAAAAGAGCTGTATTTGCCGCTATTGAAATGACTGAAAAGCTTCGTCAGTTTAACATAAAAAGAATAGAAGAGGGAACATCTGCAATAAATATTGGAATTGCTGTTCATACAGGGGAACTGGTTGCCGGTAATATAGGTTCTGAGGTCCGCATGGAATACACAGTAATAGGAGATACGGTAAACCTTACTTCCAGAATTGAAAAACTTAACAGAAAATTCAGCACGAAAATTCTTATTTCCGAATCAACATATAACAAAGTTAAGGATTTTATAGAAGTAAAGGAGATACGTGACATAAAGATAAGGGGCAAGAAAGAAACAATAAAAGTATATAATGTTTTAGGGAAAAAAGTTTCTGAAGGATAGTTATTCTTTACTTACATCTCCTTGAATGTGATAGTTATATTACTATAATACTTTTTCATGAATAATCTTAAA
>JAGXOG010000083.1 GCA_023660015.1 Elusimicrobia bacterium LH_S2
ATAAAAAACTATAGATTTTTTTACCGATTTTCTTGTCGCAAATGGTATATCCAATTATCGTCGAAAATAGTACGACGATAAAAACAAAGTTATATTTCTTAAGTTTCATCTTATTAAAATCTATGCTGTTTTTTTCGCAACTATAAAAAAAAGCGGGGAAGAACTTAATCTTCCCCGCTAATACTTCTATACTACTAACTACTACCTACGGTTTACCAATTACATATCTTGTTCTCGGCTGTGTCGAGTCCTGTTGTCTCCACCCAGAGTTCGAGTTCGTCGCAGTCGTAAGCGAAATTCGAATCTTCTTCCGTTGTGCCCTTGTCAGCATAAGCTATGCTTATCGAGTCCGCGTTTTTTGGGATAGTATACGGACCCCAGTCATTACCAGCAGCCGTAGTCGAGTCTGTGTCCTGGACATACGGAATCACGGTTTTAGGTACCTTAGACATGTTATCACCGCATGTAACAATAGCCTTAGGTAGGTTAGTACCGTCGGATCCGCCGGATGCCGGTGCCAGTCCCTCGAATGAGCCGTAGTAGATAGATATCGCGCTCCTTATGGAGCTGATATTACCTTTTGCAGAGGCCTCTTTCGCTCTGTCGATGAGATCGGCAAATTTCGGTATTGCTACCGCTGCCAGTATTCCTATGATTGCTACAACGATCATCAACTCAATAAGCGTGAAACCTCTTTCCTTTTTAGTGAACATAATTAATTCACCTCCTTCTTGTCCTTGATTTACATTATATTCATAACAGAAACATATTATTTTGTCAAGTTATATTTACGGATGCTTTTAATGACCTTTTTGTTAATATGATTAAAGCCGGCGAGCTCGGAGGCATCCTCGATGTTATTTTAGAGCGGCTTGCTGATTACCTCGAGTCGGCCAGCGACTTGAGAGGGAAAGTCAAAGGAGCGCTTATCTATCCGGCAGTGGTATCTACTATTGCTCTGGGGGTTACCATATTCCTGATGGTTGTTATCATACCAACGTTCGCCGAGGTCTTTTCGAGTTTTGGCCATGAGTTGCCTATGCCCACCCAGATAATGATACGTATAAGCGAAATTATGAAAAGATATATAATATTTATAGTATTGGGAATTATAATAATTGTGGTTGGAATAAGGCAGTTTTATAAATCCGACAAAGGGAGCAAATTTATTGATGCAAAAATTCTAAACGTACCTGTCTTTGGAATACTGCTTAGAAAAGTTGCCATCGCTAAATTTACCAGGACTTTCGGGACGCTGGTAAAAAGCGGAGTTCCCATACTTGAGGCCTTAGATACCGTAGCCAAGACCGCAGGGAACCGGAAGATAGAAGCGGCTGTCTTAGATGCCCGCGATTCCATACGGGAAGGTGAAAAGATTGCCGACCCCTTATCTAAAAGCGGGGTATTCCCCCCAATGGTAATGCAGATGATATCGGTGGGGGAAGAGACCGGGAACCTGGACATGATGCTCTCTAAAATCGCTGATTTTTACGATTCTGAGGTTGATGTTGCCGTAGAAGGACTTACATCTATGATTGAACCTATAGTCATTGTCATTATGGGGGTCGTAATCGGGGCAATAGTAATAGCGATGTTTTTGCCCATACTTTCTATGGGTACGATTGTCGGCGGATAAAAAACTTAATAAAAAGAAAAGTTGCCTAAAAAATATAAGTA
>JAGXOG010000084.1 GCA_023660015.1 Elusimicrobia bacterium LH_S2
AGACGATAAACTTTTTGGTTCGGTAACAAATATTGATATAGCTCAGAAATTAAAAGAAGAAGGGGTTGATATTGATAAAAAACTTATTGTAATTGAGGAGCCGATAAAAAAACTCGGAGTTTATAAGGTTGATGTTAACCTTCATCCGGAAGTTGACGCGGCCTGTAAAGTTTGGGTCGTGGGCAAAGAGGAAGACAATTAACAGCCGACAGTCCACAGGGAAGCTGCCTCCTCAGAATTTAGAGGCAGAAAAAGCGGTCCTGGGGTCTATGCTTATAGATAACGGGGCTGTGATTGATTGTATAGACCTACTTAATATAGAGGCTTTTTACCGCACTGCGCATAAAGAAATCTTTGCGGCTATTAAAAATTTATTTGCTGAAAATGAAGCTATAGATATAGTTACTGTTTCGGAAAAATTAAAACAAAAAACGGAACTTAAAAAGGTGGGGGGCTTTGATTATCTCTCACAGCTTGTTGACGAAGTAGTATCTCCGGCTAACGTAACCTATTACGCAAAAATTGTAAAAGACAAATATCTTTTAAGACAGCTGATTAAAATATCTACCGATCTAATTACAGAAAGTTACGACGAGTCCAAAGATGCGCGTCAACTTATAGATTCGGCTGAACAGGGAGTCTTTAATATTCGTCAGGAAAATGTTACTGCCGGGTTTAGGTCAATGGCGGATATGGCGGAAAAAACCATAGAAACAATTGAACACCTCTGCAATCAAGAGGGAGATGTTTCCGGTATATCTACGGGCTTCCGGGACCTCGATAAACTATTATCGGGATTGCATCCCGGAAATTTAATAATAGTTGCTGGCCGCCCTTCAATGGGAAAGACGTCATTTGGGCTCAATATTGCCCAGTATATAGGGATTAATAAGAAAGTTCCGGTAGGTATATTTTCGCTGGAAATGTCCATTAATGACCTTATGATGCGGATGATATGCAGCGAAGCGCAGGTAGAATCCTCCCGGGTCCGGGACGGCTATGTAGGCAAAGGCGAGTGGACGTCGCTTACCACGGCTGCAGGCAAAATAAAAGAGTCTAAAATTTTCATAGACGACACTCCCGGCATTACCCCCATGGAGATGAAGGCCCGTGCCCGGCGCCTGAAGGCCGAACATCCGGACCTGGCTCTTATAGTCGTAGATTTTCTTCAGCTTATGCCGGGAGAATTGGGAAGAAGTTACAATAACCGGCAGCAGGAAATAACTTTTATCTCCCGCTCCCTTAAGATACTTGCCAAGGAGATAGATTTGCCGGTCGTGGCACTTTCCCAGCTTAGCCGTGCACCGGAAAAAAGGGGGGGGGATTCTCGGCCGCGTCTTTCGGATATAAGAGAATCGGGATCTATAGAACAGGATGCGGATGTAGTACTCTTTCTGTATAGGCCTTCTTATTATAAAAATCAGGTCGAGGTTATGCCGGAAGAAGAAAATATCGCTAAAATTATTATAGGAAAACAGAGAAACGGCCCTACGGGCGAGATAAAGATGGTCTTTCAAAAGAAATATACACGGTTTAAGGATTTAGCGCTTAAAAAGGAGTTCTAATGTCTTTTTCGGAAACAAATACGGGAACAAATACCTCAGCAGATTCTGGGGCCGAAAATAATCTCCGGCCTACAAAAGTTGTAATATCTTTAAATAATATAC
>JAGXOG010000085.1 GCA_023660015.1 Elusimicrobia bacterium LH_S2
GAAGAGACAGACAGGGTAGTTAAAATTGTGGAAGAAGAAATACGTAAATTGCCGGTAATATAATATAAATCAAGAAGTTCACGGCTTATATCAATATCATCTTTACTTAACTTAATTGCTTGCCGGTAGTTTTCAATACTTTCTTCTATATTGTCCTGTTCTATATTTATGCGGGCCATGATGTAATAATAATACGGGTTATTGGTATAGTGGGTTCTTTTTACGGCCGAAACCGGCTGCAGGCCAAAAACAATTACAAATAAACCGGTTAAAAATATTTTTACTTTAATCTTCATTGTTAACCCGAGGAGGATAATGCCTCCTAAAAGCATTGATTTTCTCGTCTTCTATCCTGTTCTCCATTTTACGGTATATCTCATCTACGGTTACACCCTCTAATTCCTCATCAAATTTCCCGGTATTCTGCTTGTAATTATTGTTAATCATAACTAAAAAAATATCGTTTATTTCCAGTCCAAGAAATACCTTTACAAGTCTCTGTTCAAACTTAGTTCCTATATCTTCCTTTAAAATATTTATAACCTTAGAAAACGGCATAGGTCCGCGGTAATGTCTTTTATAGGTTATAGCGTCAAAAACATCGGCTATGGCCATTATCCGGGACGGTTCGGGAATATCGTTGCCTTTTATATGATTGGGATAGCCTGAACCGTCTAAGTTTTCATGGTGCGACGAAGCGGTAAGGGGAATATCTCTGTATGCTTTCTGGAAATAAGTTCTTTCCAGAATTTTTCTGGTCATCTCTGCATGACTTTGTATATGCTTATATTCATTTTCATTGAGCCGGCCCGGCTTGGTAAGGACTGCTTCCTTGACTCCTATCTTTCCCAGGTCGTGAAGAAGAGCAGCAAACTTAATGGCATCTATCTTTTCCTGTTTATATCCTAATTTTTTTGCTATGAGCACAGAATACCCGCAGACCCTCTTTGAATGTCCGGCGGTCATCGGGTCACGGGCATCTATTGTTTCTGCAAGAGTATTGATGAAGGATTCAAAAGATTTTTTCATCTCTTTATAGAGCTGAGCACTCTCAATTGCAGAAGCTGCCTGCCGGGACAAAAGCTTAAGTACCTCTTCGTCCTGTTTATTGAATTTTCCTGCCTTCTTGTTAAGTACCTGAAAAACTCCTATTACTTTTTCCTTCATATTATCCATAGGCATACAGAGTATGGTCTCTGTCCGGTAGCCTGTCTTTTTATCGATTTCAGGGTTAAATCTTTTGTCTTTGTAGGCGTCTTTTATATTAAGGGTCTTTTTGTGGGTAGCTACATATCCTGCCAGCCCCATGTCGGAAGGAAATCTTAACTCTTTGCTTCCCATCCCGTGCGCCACCCAGCTGAAAAGCTCGTTTGTATCCCGGTCAAGGAGAAATACCGTACAGCGATCGGACTGCAGGACGTCTTTTGCGGCGCCGGCAATAAGCGTCAAGGTCTCTTTTAAGCTGCTGTTAGCTTTTATTTTAGAAGAATAATCAAGTATAAGCGAAAGCTTGCGTTTCCACTCATATAACTCTTGTTTTTCTTTATCTGATTTTTTACTTATTTTACCCATATTTAAATTTAAGTTATTATTATAATCGTCAGGATTACTCTTTCCACTTTATATTTTTTCTTTATTTTTATAGTATAGTAG
>JAGXOG010000086.1 GCA_023660015.1 Elusimicrobia bacterium LH_S2
AGGGCATGTTACGAATAAGCCTTAAATATACTCCGGCTGGTGATTCTGTCATAAAAGATTTTAAGCGGATATCCCGGCCCGGAAAGAGACAATATGTAAACGTGGACGAAATTCCAAAAGTTATTGAGGGTTTGGGAAGAGCTGTTATCTCAACTTCAAGAGGTTTGATGACAGATAAAGAATGCAGGAAAAACCGCCTGGGCGGTGAAGTTTTATTATATGTGTGGTAAATAATGAGCAGAGTAGGGAAAGAACCGATAAAAATACCGGTCGGGGTTAAAGTTAATGTCGGAAAAGCCGCGGACAAAAATCAAGTTAGAGCTGAGAAATCCGGGCAAAAAGGCAGTGTAAATATTCCCGAAGGTATTAAGGTAGAGGTAAAAGAATCGCAAATTCAGGTTATCCGTGATAATAATTCGGGTAAATTAAAGTCTCTGCACGGATTAATCAGAAGTTTGTTGGCGAATCTTGTAAATGGGCTGGATAAAGCTTTTTCAAAAGAACTTCAAATAGTCGGACGGGGAAAAAGGGCTAAATTAAAAGGCAATATACTTGAGCTTGAACTGGGATTTTCTCATTCAATAAAATTTCCCATACCCGAAGATATAGAGATTGAAATGCCGGAAAATAACATAATTAAAGTGAGCGGTTTTGATAAACAGCAGGTCGGCGAAGTAGCTGCTGAAATCAGAGACCTTCAGCCGCCGGAACCCTATAAGGGAGCCGGTATAAGGTATAAGGACGAAAGAGTCAGAAAGAAAGCAGGTAAGACCGCAATAGGCGGAGGATTCACAGGTTCAGGACAATGATAAAAAATCTAGGAACAATTAAAAGACCGAGGCTTACTGTACACAAGTCAAATAAGAATATAGCAGCCCAACTTATAGATGACGTTAATAATGTGGTTTTGACCGGTGTCTCTACACTGGCTCCGGAGATAAAAAAGAAAAAATTTAAGAGGCCGCTGGAGAGGTCCCGTCAGTTGGGAAAAATATTAGCGACGAAAGCTAAAAAAAAGAAGATTGAAACCGTAGTATTTGACCGGGGACGGTTTAAATATCACGGAAATATAAAAGAAGTAACCGAAGGTGCAAGAGAAGGTGGATTAAAATTCTAATGGATAACCAGACTAGATATATAGAAAGAGTGGTAAATATCAACCGGGTGGCCAATGTTGTAAAAGGTGGTCAGCGGTTCAGGTTCTCAACTCTTGTAGTTGTCGGAGATGGTAACGGCAAGGTAGGAGTGACAATAGGAAAAGCAAAAGACATAAGAGCCTCTATTGAAAAGGGGATGTCAAAGGCCAGAGAAAATTTGGTAGAAGTAGCGCTTACCGAAGATATGACTATACCTCATTCAATAGTTGGAAAGTGCGGAGCGGGAGAAATTCTGCTTAAACCTGCAGGTCCGGGTACCGGCGTTATAGCCGGAGGGCCTTCCAGGGCGGTGCTTGCTGCGGTGGGAGTGAAAAATATTTTAACAAAATGTCTTCGTTCCCGCAATCCCATAAATGTGGTATATGCTACCATCGACGGTTTAAAAAATATCCGTTCCAAAGAATATATAGCTAAGATAAGAGGCAAGAAAGTAGAAGAATTGTGAAAGATAAAGAATTAAAA
>JAGXOG010000087.1 GCA_023660015.1 Elusimicrobia bacterium LH_S2
ATACTGGAACATCGATTACAGAAATAATACAAAGTTAACTTTTAAGCAGTCAAAAAAAAAGATTCGGGAACTTTTAAAAGACGCAACCAGAAAAAGAATGATAGCCGATGTGCCGATAGGAGCATTTCTTTCAGGGGGGCATGATTCTTCAATAATTGTAGGGCTGATGAGTGAGATATCCGCCGGTCCGGTAAAGACATTTTCTATCGGTTTTAAAGATCAGAAGTATTCTGAACTTGAATATGCGAGAGAAGTGTCACAGCGGTTTAAAACAGACCATCATGAATTAATCGTGGAACCTGATTACATAGGTGAAATATCAAAGATCGTCCGGCATTACGACCAGCCATATGCGGATTCTTCTGCACTTCCGAGTTATTATATGGCAAAAATGACAAGAGATTATGTCAAGGTAACCTTAAATGGTGATGGCGGGGATGAGAATTTTGCAGGTTACAGCAGGTATAATGAATATCTAATGCTTTTTAATGCCGTCAAAAATCTGAAACACCTTCCACCTGTATTTTTGAAATTCATAAATACAGTTTTTAAAAAGACCGGCACCGGCAGAAACAGGGTATTAAGAAGGGCGAAGAAAGTTGCGGATATGTTAACAAGACCGCCGGCGGATTTATACCTGATATGGAACAATACATTTGATAGAACTTTCAGGGAAAGGATATATTCGGAAGATATGAAAGCGGTATTGAATTTGGAAAATCCGGAGAAATTATTGACAGAAAAAATCAGCAGTGTTGACACTGGAAACGTTATTGACGCTCTTTTATACGCAGATATGAACCTGTATCTGCCCGAAGACCTCATGGTAAAGATGGATATTGCATCAATGGCTAATTCCGTTGAAACACGCTCCCCGTTTTTGGATTACAAGTTAATGGAATTTACCGCTTCGCTACCCGCAAATTGGAAACTAAACAGGGGAAAATCAAAGATTATTTTGAAGGATACGTTTAAGCAGGATATCCCAGAGAAAATATACAGCAGAGATAAAATGGGTTTTGCTATTCCCCTTGATGACTGGTTCAGAAACGAGTGGGGAAATTATTTCAGGGAAATTGTTCTTTCGGAAAAAGCAAAGAGCAGGGGATATTTTAAGTCCGGAGAGGTGGAAAAAATTTACGAGTATCATAAAAAAGGAATAAGGAATAATGGAACAAGGTTGTGGACACTACTGATGCTTGAATTGTGGCACAGGGAGTTTGTAGACTAAAATACTTGACAAATGCCGGATTTTATATAAAGACGGAATCAGTAACTTTAAAAGGTAAATTTTTGGTGTTGTCCTAAAAGTAATGAATGATTATCATACAAAAACTGAATATTTACCAGATTCCATTTTTTAGGGATTTTATTAAGGATTTATGAATAACTTAACACAGGTTGCGGAAGAAGATTGTTTTAAAGCTCGCCTGATAATTGATGGGAATGATGTGTGATGTGCGGAATATGCGGGATAATTAATTATAAAGAAAAACCTGTTTCAAGAGACTTACTTGAAAAGATGAATAATTCCCTTATTCACCGGGGCCCGGACGACGACGGTTATTATTTCAGTAATACAGGCCGGCGTGTTAAGGTAGGAC
>JAGXOG010000088.1 GCA_023660015.1 Elusimicrobia bacterium LH_S2
GTATAGGGCAAAATAGCGGGCACATCCGAAGCAATAAAATTGCCGTCTTTCCCCAGGCCTATAATAAGGGGGGAGTTTTTTCGTGCGGCTATTATGCTATCCGGCTCATGGGTGCTGATTACTCCCAGGGCGTAAGAACCTTCAAGCTGGCGGATAGTTTTAAGGACTGCATCTTTGAGCGATTTTTTTCGGTCTATATGCTTTTCTATGAGGTGGGCAATGACCTCTGTATCGGTTTCTGATTTAAATTTATGCCCTTCAGAAATGAGCTCTGTTTTTAAATCCATATAATTTTCGATAATACCGTTATGAACGACTACTATATTATTATGGCAGTCGCTGTGAGGATGAGCATTTTCATCGGAAGGCCTGCCGTGGGTGGCCCACCGGGTATGGCCTATGGCGGTTTTCCCTTTAAGAGGGCTTCCGGCTATAACTTCTTTTAATCGGGTTATCTTTCCCTGGCATCTTTCCCTGTTAAGTTTGCCGTCTTTATCAATTGCCGCAATACCGGCCGAGTCATATCCCCTGTATTCAAGTCGGCTTAGGCCCTCAAGTAGTATCTTTGTTGCTTCTGATTTTCCTGTATATCCGACAATTCCACACATTAGCTAAGTTCCTTTTTTGCCGCGGTTAGAATCATATTTACAGCCTCTGAGGTTTTTTTATCGGTTGGTCCTTCGGCCATGATTCTTAAAAGTTTCTGGGTTCCGGAATACCGTATTAGAATTCGTCCTTCGTCCCCCAGAAAATTTTCAGCATTTTTCACGGCTTTATTAGTATATTTAAGTTTATTGAGGGGGATTTTCTTTTTTACCTCTAAATTTTTAAGTACCTGAGGGTAAACTTTTATGACTTTGGAAAGACGGGATAGTTTTTTACTGGTTTCCTTGATTACATAAAGCAGCTGGAGGGCGGTTATTATTCCGTCTCCGGTAGTGTGGAGCTTAGAAAAAATTATGTGGCCGGAATCTTCTCCGCCGAGTAGAGCGCCGTTCTCATACATTTTTTCCAAAACAAATCTGTCTCCTACCGGGGCTTTTATACGTTTAATCCCCATCTTTTTAAAAGATTTTACCAGCCCTATATTGCTCATTACGGTAGTTACAACCGAATTATTATAAAGAGTTCCGATTTTTTTCATATTATGTGCGAATATAGCGATAAGAGTATCCCCGGTTACAAGTTTACCTTTTTCGTCTACGGCGATCAGCCTGTCTCCGTCTCCGTCAAAAGCAAGCCCGATATCGGCTTTTTCTTCAATAACTTTTTGAGACAATAAATCAGGATGAAGGGATCCGGCGTCCCGGTTTATATTTTTGCCGTTTGGTTCTGTATTTAAAGTGATGATTTCACCGCGCATCTCTTTAAAGAGCATTGGGGCTACTTTATAAGTAGCTCCGTTAGCGCAATCAAGGACTATTTTCATACCTTCTAAATTTATATGTTTGGGAAGGGTGTGGCGAAGAAAAACTATATATCGTCCCAGTGCATCGTCCTCCCTGAAAGCCCTGCCGATTTCCTTGGCCCTGGGAAGCAGGTTCTGAAGTCTTCCCCTGGATATAAGGT
>JAGXOG010000089.1 GCA_023660015.1 Elusimicrobia bacterium LH_S2
CCTCTTATCCTGTTTGCGGGGGATTAAATATGTCAGGGACGGGTCTGCTGTTTAAATTTACCTTTATAACGCGCTTTTCCTTCACACCGCTGAAAAATAAACTGACATATATAAGTATCCGGATAAAGCTCGAGGGGAATTGAAGATACGTTATTTATTTCCAGTACCTGTTTATTCTTTATCCCGGGATGCATAAAACTGGCTGTAACATGAACGGTCAGCCCCAGCCGGGCAAAAGTGCTTCTTCCTTCAAGCCAGCCGCTTATATCTTCCGGCAGAGTTATGGTTTCTTTGGTTATTCCCAGTACACTTTCGCCGGGCATGAGAAGAAAATAATCCTCTATTTCTACGTATTCTGTAACCTCTTCATAGTCAGAATCTTCTTTCACAACAAATGAATCGTGAATCTTTTTAAATACGCGGAATTTGTTATCCAACCTTAAATCCACGGAAGCAGGCCCTATTCTGGCCGGGTCAAACGGCTCTATCCTTATACGACCCTTTTTAATCTCCTTTAAAATCTCGTCATGTGTAAGAATACTCATAATATTAACTTAACTTTTTATGCAGACTGCTTAAATACTTTATCTTTTTTTCGCACTCGTGGGCAAAACTTCCGCTCTCTAATGCCTGTTTAATGCGTTTTTCGCCCCAGAGAAGCTTAAACCGGTCATAGATCTTTCTGTATTCATCTATTTTCAGCCCTTTCCAGTACGGACTCTTATTTTTCATAAGCATCTCAAAAGCCCCCTCTTGCAGCTTATCAATATTCTTAAAATAATGATCAAGCGGAAATCTGGAATTATATTCATCCCACAATGATATATCCTGTTGCCGGGCATATTTGAGCTGTCTTTCCCAGAAACCCTGGATTTCTTTTATATGGTTTACCGGTTCAAAACCTTTCTTTCCCCCATCATATATAACACAGGCTTCTAAGGCAATTATCAACTTTTCAAACTGTGAAAATTCATATTCGGGACTCAGCAATGCTCCGAGTTTATAATTTCGCAGGAGGTTTGTATCTGTTTTTGTATTATGTATCGGAGTATTGCCGCCGGCAAGGCTGAAGCGGCCCTCCAGATAACAGAGTATAGTCCGGTCATAATCCGGATAGTTCTTTTTGAAATGCTTATGCCACTTATTCAATATCCTTGAAGCTTTAACACAACCAATGGTAAAAAATATAAAATTCCTTATACTTACATTGTTTGTCTGCATATAGGCATCAAGGTATTTAAAAGCATTATCCAGAGAATTTCCGGATGCTACTATATCGGCTGAATATATTGTGGCCTTATCCGGCACTATAAATTTTCGATAGTAATCATCGCTAATTTCAAATTTACCCTCGTTTAATACTCTCTGGCTGGATATGTAAGAACTGCTGTGCCATTTATATCCAAAAGCGCTGTTCAACGCAGGGGGCACCTGAAAATTAAGAGCGCCTCTTAAAATATTATAAACATTGACCGTCCTTGAATCTATACCGGAGAGGTCCTCGAGATGATTTATCCCGGTAAGCGCTGCAGAGATTCCCCGTTCCATGTTACGGGTGAAATCTATAT
>JAGXOG010000008.1 GCA_023660015.1 Elusimicrobia bacterium LH_S2
AAGTTTTCTATATGCCGGGACCTAAACAAGGAGTGAAAGTTATTAAATACCAATAAAGCAAAAAACAGAAAAACTATCCTTGCCAATCGAACTGCTACGATGATTTATACTCATATTATTGATAATAAACTGGAGATGGCTATGAAGAATTTTCAGAGCCAATCAATCGAAAATTGATTTTGTTTTGTTGGTGGGTTTTGATAAAATTAAAAAAACATTTTAGGACGAATTAGGATTCCAGAAGATATTTCCCAAATGATTAAGCCATCTATTGAAGCTAAACTAAATGAAAATCAAAGAAAAATTATGAAAGGAGTAATTTTAAACGGTTCAGTAACTACATCTTGGTGTATTGAAAATTTAGGAATAGTAAAGGATACAACGAGAAGGTATTTTAACGAATTAATTGAATTAGGATTTTTAAAAAGAGTCGGTAAAGGCAGAGGTGTTAAATATATTCTAAATGAAAACGACCGATAAACGACCGATAAACGACCGATTATTGACGATAAATATTTAAGATGAAAAAAGAAGCTAAGGCAAGAATAAAGATTAATAAGCTCCTAAGAGAAGCCGGCTGGCGGTTTTTTGATAATGAAAACGACCCTGCAAATATTCAATTAGAACCGAATGTAAAAATACAAGAAAAAGACATTGATGAATTCGGAAAAGATTTTCAAAAAACGTCAAACGGATATGTTGATTTTCTTTTGCTTGATAAACGCAAATTTCCATTTATAGTTCTGGAAGCAAAGTCAGAGGATAAAGACCCGTTGTCAGGTAAAGAGCAGGCAAGGCGGTATGCTCAAACTTTGGATGTAAAACTTATAATCCTATCAAACGGCAATCTTCATTATTTTTGGAACCTTGAACATGGAAATCCTCAGATTATTACAAAATTTCCCACCCCGGAATCTGCCAATCATTTTAAATATTACAAACCGGATCCAAAAAAACTTGCAGAGAAAGAAGTCCGGGAAGATTATATTGCCTTAACTCAATATCCCGGATATAAGGAAGACCCCAGGTGGGATGACAAAATCCAGCGAGAAGCGCTTATTAATGAAAGGAACTTGGTTTTCTTAAGGCCCTATCAGCTTGGAGCAATTAAAGCATTACAGAATGCAGCAAAACAGGGACAGGAAAGATACCTCTTTGAAATGGCTACCGGCACCGGAAAAACTCTTGTGTCAGCGGCCGTAATAAAATTATTCTTAAAGACCGGTAACGCTAAAAGAATTCTTTTTCTCGTTGACCGGCTTGAACTTGAAAATCAGGCGTACAAGAATTTTATCGATTATTTAAAGAATGATTTTTCGACTGTTATATATAAAGAAAACAGAGACGACTGGAATAAAGCGGAAATCGTCGTTTCAACTGTTCAGAGCTTGTCTTCAAATAATAAATATCAGAAATTATTTTCTCCCACAGATTTTGACATGATAATATCTGATGAAGCTCATAGGTCTATAAATGGTAACAGTCGGGCGGTATTTGAATATTTTGTTGGTTATAAACTTGGATTGACTGCTACACCAAAGGATTACATTAAAAATATTGAAGATATAAGTGAACTTGATCCTCGTAAATGGGAAAGGCGGCAGTTGCTGGATACCTATAAAACTTTTGGTTGTGAAAGCGGTGACCCTACTTTTCGGTACAGTCTATTAGATGGCGTTAAAGGTAGCTATCTTGTAAGTCCTGTCGTTGCTGATGCCAGAACAGAGATATCAACACAGCTGCTGTCGGATAAAGGGTATTCCGTTATGGTTCCTAATGAAGAAGATGATGATGAAGAACGGACTTTTTATCAGAAAGATTTTGAGAAGAAATTTTTTTCTGAAAAAACAAATAGAATGTTCTGTAAAACTTTTATGGAAAATGCATTAAAAGATCCTATCAGCGGTGAAATCGGAAAAAGTATTGTTTTTTGTGTAAGCCAAAATCATGCATCAAAAATCACACAGATTCTTAATGAATATGCAGATGAGATGTTCCCGGATAAATACAGTTCAGATTTTGCAGTGCAGGTTACTTCTGTAATTCCTAATGCGCAGCAGTTTACCATTAATTACGCCAATAATCATCTTAATGGCTATACCAATATATTAGAGAACTATAAATCAAGTAAAACCCGGGTCTGTGTAACCGTGGGTATGATGACAACTGGTTATGACTGTAAAGATATAATGAATCTTTGCCTTATGCGGCCTATATTTTCACCGACTAATTTTGTTCAAATAAAGGGAAGGGGAACAAGAAGATTTACCTTCAAATACACAAAGCAAAAAGGGGACTATAAGGAAGAAATTGAGATAGAAAAAAAGAAATTTAAGCTGTTTGATTTCTTTGCCAATGTAGAATATTTTGAGGAAAAATATAATTATGATGAAGTCCTTAAAGTACCTCAAATTAGTGGCTCCGGCGGTTTAAGCGAAGAACCAACTATATCACTGGATGAAATTAAGATATTTAAGCCAGACCCCTTGAAATCTTTGAATGTAGAGGCTGTGGGGCTACAGGGAATGAGAGTTGACCGGGAATTATTTGACAGGTTTAAAGAGCAGGTTAAAAAAGATGGTTTCATTAAAGAAAAATTTAAAAAAGGCGATATACATGCGGTAGAAGATTATGTCAGAGAAGAAGTTTTTGATAAACCGGAAGATTTTTTTAATCTTAAAAAATTAAGGAAAGCAGTTAAAACAGATAGGCGGGTATCACTAAGAGAATTTATTGATTATATATTTGGCGGCATTACAAAATTTAAATCAAAAGATGAAATGCTTGAGGAAGAATTTGACAAATTTATTTCAATTTACAAGCCTGAAAGCAAATATGTACCTTATATAAAAAATTATCTTAAGGCCTATGTAACAGATAGTAATATAAGAGAAATAATTGAAAATAAACAGTACGCAAAATTTGCTCATAACGCAAAAATAAGTTTGGAAGAATTCAAAGCTTTAAATAGTTGGCGCGACACAGTGCCGGAATATGTAAAAGATTACATTTCAATAAATGCTTATATTTAACAGAGGAGTTATTAATGTTAGATAACAAAACAAAGAAAAAAATAGATAATTGCCGGGATATACTGGTAGGTAAAATCCCGGACCCTAAAGCACAGGTTGGGCAGATAACAATAGCTTTAATGTATAAGTTTATGGATGATATGGATAAAGAAGCTGTTGAAATAGGGGGTAAACCTACATTTTTTGTAGATGAATATGAGCAGTATTCCTGGACAAAATTGATGTCCCCTAAACTTGGCGGGAAGGAAAAGGTTAATCTATATGCAGAAGCAATAACAAAAATGCCTCAAAATCCTCATATCCCTCAACTTTTTAGGGATATTTTTAAAGGTGCCGATCTTCCCTACAGAGCGCCGGAGACAATACGTATGTTCTTAAAAGAAATAAACGAATTTACGTACGATTACAGTGAAAGACTGGGGGATGCCTATGAATATCTTCTTTCAATAATGAGTTCTCAAGGGGATGCCGGTATGTTTCGAACTCCAAGAAATATTATTGATTTTATTGTCAAAGTAGTTGACCCTAAAAAAGATGAAAGTGTTTTAGACCCTGCCTGTGGTACTGCCGGATTTCTTATCGCAGGATATAAACATATTCTTAAAAATAACAAGGACAAATTGACACCATCAGAAAAAGAAAAACTGATGAATAATTTTGGCGGTTATGATATTTCGCCAGATATGGTTAAAATGGCTGAAGTAAATATGTATCTCCATAAATTTCCAAATCCAAAAATTTATGAATATGACACACTTTCAAGTCAAAAAAAATGGGATGAAACTTTTGACGTCATTATGGCTAATCCTCCGTTTATGACACCAAAAGGGGGAATAATACCGCACAACAGGTTTACAATAAAATCAAAAAGAGCCGAAGCATTATTTGTAGATTATATTAAAGAACATTTAAATATTGACGGTCGTGCCGGAGTTATTGTTCCTGAAGGAATAATTTTTAAAAATGAAAATGCTATAAAAACATTAAGAAAAAATCTTATTGAAGAAAATTATCTATACGCAGTAGTTTCTTTGCCAGCAGGAGTATTTCAGCCATATGCCGGTGTAAAAACAAGTATATTGTTAATGGATAAAAAACTCGCGAAGAAAACTGACAAAATTCTTTTTGTGAAGGTTGAAAATGATGGTTTTGATTTGGGGGCGACAAGAAAGCCGATAGACAAAAACGATCTGCCGCAAGCCTTGGAGATTATTAATGCCTGGAAAGTCGGGAAGAAAATAGATAGCAAAATAGCGGTCTATGTAAAGAAAGCAAGAATTTTTGAAAATAGTGACTATGATTTATCATGCAAGCGTTATAAAGAAACAATTGATTACTCTAATGTCAAATGGCCGATGATAGAGTTGGGGGAAATATGTGAGATTGTAAGGGATAAGCCAAATGCTTTTGAAGGTAATAAAAAATACTATCCCACTGGTTCAATTGACAATAATTCAAAAAATAATGGATTTAAATTAGTAACTTTCGATAAAAAACCGAGTAGAGCAAATATTCTCCCCAAAAAAGAAGATGTTGGGTTTGCTGTTATGAAAGGGACTAAAAAAATAGTTTATGTCAATGATGATTATATAGGGTCCATTTTTTCAACAGGATTTACTTTTTTAAGATGTTCTAAGAAGTTAATTTCGCAGTTTTTATATTATCTTGTAAAAGATGAGCATTTCCAAAATGTAAAAGATGAAAAAGCTGTTGATGGGATTATGGGAGGAATAAGAAAGTCAGATATTTTAAAAATAAGAATCCCTATCCCACCGCTTGAAATACAACAGCAGATTGTCGCGGAGCTGGACGGCTACCAAAACATAATCTCCGGCGCTCGTCAGGTGGTTGAAAATTGGAAACCCACAATTGACTTCGTCCCTAACTGGGGAAAGGTAAAAATGGGTGATAAAAAATATATTCAAATTGTTGATGGAGACAGAGGAACTAATTATCCAAAGAAAGCAGAATTCACCCCTGAAGGATTTTGCTTGTTTTTGAATACAAGCAATGTCCGAAAAGGGGAATTCGATTTTTCAAAATGTGATTTTGTTACTCAAGAAAAAGATAATGCTTTGCGAAAAGGAAAACTAATTCGTGAAGATGTGGTTTTGACAACACGGGGGACAATAGGAAACACGGCACACTATTCAAACAGCATTGCGTTCGAAAATATCAGAATTAATTCTGGAATGGTTATTTTAAGAAGCAATTTGGATAAAATTTCCCCGAGCTTTTTATTACAATTTATGAATTCATTAGAGTTTGCAGCACAGGTTGCAAATTTTATATCTGGCAGCGCTCAGCCGCAATTACCGATAAGGGTTCTTAACGAAATCGAAATCCCTCTCCCTCCGCTCAAAATCCAAAAGCAAATCGTAGAAAAAATTGAAGCCGAACGCGCACTGGTCGAATCAGCTAGAAAATTAATTGAACTTTACGAACAAAAAATAAAAGATCGAATTGCAAAAATATGGGGAAAATAAATGGCAAGGATATTTGAATTAGAGATAAAAAATTATCGGGGAATAAAACAATTTTCAGAAAGATTTGACAAAGACATTATTTGCCTTATTGGCTGGGGTGATACTGGGAAAACTACCATATTGGAAGCTATTTCTTAGTTTTATCACATAGATGGAACCTGACATTTTATGATAATGATTTCTATAATGGAAATATTATAAAAAGGGGACGGTTCTGTTTTTTACCAAGAAATTACTTAGATCCGTCCCCTTTTTTAGTTTTAGAAGTAATATAATTACTTTCTAATATTGATTTGGTGGGTCTTGATCTCCAGTACCGGGCTCCTCATCCGACGGGAATTCATCCTTCTCATCAGGATTAATATCATCAGGAACATCAATATTATCCATGCCATCCGGGCCATCCAGGTCCTTTAATTTATCCATATTCTCTTTTCGTGTTCTTTCTCTTATTGTTTCTTGCTCCATCATCTCTCTTACTGCGCCCGGTTCAAGCATTTCCCGCAATTCTACTCTATCACGGCCTTCTTTTATCGTCTTATTTACTGCATTACAAGCTTTCTCAACAGGGACACCTTTCTCTATTAATTTTTCTAATACTTCTACGGCAGTTTCTATATCCTTTTCAATACGTTCCCTTAATTGAGTCTCAGTCTCTTCTTTCGCAATCCGGGTCATTATTCTTTCAATATTTTCTTCCTCTGCCACTTCTTCAATTCTTTTTCTTTTTCTGGTTCTTACAGC
Source organism: Elusimicrobia bacterium LH_S2 (assembly GCA_023660015.1). Taxonomy (GTDB): domain Bacteria; phylum CG03; class SLGR01; order SLGR01; family JAGXOG01; genus JAGXOG01. The sequence continues at coordinate 6,263 of JAGXOG010000008.1, forward strand.
TTCACATACTTCTTCATAGGCTCTGTTTACGGGTATCCCGGCGTCTACCAATTTTTCCAGGATTTCCTGAGCCCTGTCGGCTTCTTTTTCTTTAAGACGATATGTTTTGTTATCGTCCTTGAGCCTGGCCTGAGCTTGGTCCATAGTCATTGTCTCAGATATCAGATCCATATCTATGTCAACCGGAAGTTCGTCTTCTACTTCTTCTGCTTTAACCGGAAACACCGCCAATCCAATTACTAAGTATAAAACTGCAAAAGCATTGAATTTAAACATTTCAATTACCTCCTTTTAGATTACCTTTACCTCTTGTGTAAAGACCTTCTTTACACCATTCTTTTTGAGAACACCTTTTATATTCCAGACCCCCCTCTCTCTTCCCTCTACTGTCAATAAAATGTTGTTCAAACCTTTTTTTAAGTCCCCGTGCCATTTTACCTTATCGCTGTTATTAGAAAGTACTAAACCCGATGGCAGTGTTATCCTGATACTGACGTCTTCCATATCTTTTCTGCTTCTTATATCCAGCTTTAAATAGCTGGTTCTTCCTTCAAACAGCATAGTTGCCTTGGTATAGCTTGATAGCATAGTTTTATTATCAGGAGAAATATATCTGACCGGGGTACTAATACTGCTTTTTAACAACAAAACTATTATTACAGCAGCGCCCATTGCAAATGACGCAGCCGGAACAATAAAATTTCTTCTTTTCTTTTTCTTACTTTCCATTATTTCTATTTTCCTTTTTAATCTATATGCAAAGCCATCCGGAGCTTCTAATTCAGGAATACTTTCCATGGCATTCAGCATATTTTTAACTTTTTCATATATTTCTCTGCAATTATTACATGAGTTAATGTGTTTTTCAACAATATTTTTTTCATTAATGTCCGCTTCTTTATCGAAAATTCCGTAAATAAGTTTTTGTATCTTTTTGCATTTCATTTTCATCATCTCCACTACTTAGACGTTTGCAGCGCCTAAAATGTTCCCTAATTTTTCCCTTAAAATACTTCTCCCCCTGTTCAAACGTGATTTCACCGTCCCCATAGGCTTTCTTATAATTCCAGATATTTCTTTGTAACTCATCCCTTCTATATCATAGTAAATAACAACCATACGCAGCTTTTTCGGTATTTTGTTGATTGTTCCATGGATTATTTCTTTTAATTCTTCTTTTTCTAACTTACTGTACATATTTGGTTCCTTATCAGTAAGTGAATGAATTTTTTCTAAAGGAACTTCAATATTTTTTTTCTTTTTTTCTGATCTAACATAATCATAAAAAATATTATGCACCACTCGATATAACCAAGTAGAGAATTTCGACCGGAATTTAAATTTTCCTATTTTTCTCCATAACTTAATAAATGCACGCTGTGCCAGTTCTTCAGCTTCTAATCTATCGCCGGTTAAAGTAAGTGAGATACTGTATACCCTATCCTGATAGTTCTTGACAATTTTCTCAAAACTCTGCTCGTCTTTCTGTTGTGCCCGCTCTATTAATTTTTCTTCATTTATATCCATCGGCACTAATTAGACGTTATTCGATTGGTTTATGTTCCCTAAAAATTGTAATAGAGTGTTATGGTTGGAATACTTTTGCTCCAGTTATAATCATAAATATCACCGGCAACCATATTAGATATGTTCTGTTCATATAGATATGCAATTTTGATATCAGTATTATGGCTTATTCTATAAATGATGTAGATTTTTAAAGCCAATCTTGAATCTTTTCTTGATTTTTTACTTTTTTCGAAAGGACTTTTTTTCCATTTTGTATTTTCCGAATCCCGATAATGCGTTATGACGTCATCGGTAGCCAGCCAGTATTTTTTATACCAGTGATTTTTGTCTGTATAAATTTTATACCGGTAACTGGAAGATACTTTAAGAGAAATCTTTTTATTTAATTTGAATCTATTCCCTATTCTTATAAGATGCTGGTTATATGATGATGATAAAAAATATTTTACGGATTTTTCTTTAGAAAATGTATAATCTTTAGTTGTTCCCGTGGCAACATAAGCAAAAACCTTTTTTGCGTTGGCATCAGTTATTGAATAGGAATATTCAATATCTGTGTTTCCCAGTTTCTTTAGGATACTTCCGGAAAGCATAAAGCCGGTAAGATACTCATATTTATCATAATAGGTCCTATTAACAGCTCTAAAACCGGTTTTAAAACCAAATAATTTTTTCCTGTAGCTTATGGTTTCTGTAATATTTAGGGGATTTCCTTTACGTGCCGAATAGGAACTTCCCACATATAATTCATTATTACCTTTATATAACTCTAATCCTAATCTATGGTTATCGTTGCTGGAAATATCATCTGAAAAATACTGGTTTCTGCTATATGAGTAGGAAAGACTCCCAAATGGCAAAATATTATATGAAGATTTTAAATATAAGTCCGCAAAAGGCTCACCGGTTCCTTGACTACTTTCATCCGGCGAATTGAATGCATTAGAATCATAACCGAAACCGCTTGTCAATAGAAAATGCAGCATATCTTTTGCTAAATAAACATAATTTTTGTAGGCTGCTTTTCCCCAACGGGATTTTGGAGCAATATAATAAGCAAACAAAAAATATTTTTTTGCTTTTTTTTCATTACCTGCTTTAAAGTAAGATATGCCAGTATAATAATAAATCCTGGCATCTTTGTTTTTTATACTTTCCAATAACTTTGCAGTCTGCTCATAATTACCATTTTTGTATTGCTTGATTATATATTCAATATCATTGGAATAAGAATATATACTTAACATTACAATAATAATTAGTGAAGATGCTATAATTTTTTTCATTTTATTACTCCTATTCTATAATTTAGACATATTAAATAATTAAATTATCTTATCTCATAATAATACTAAATATGGAGTCACAATGCAAGAATGAGTCTTATCCAACGCAAGAAAAACCCGGGATATTTGAAAAATATCTAATATATCCCATAATTTATAAGACTATGTCCCGGCAGGTTGGGTTCTGTCAAGTTTTTTCTGTAATTTAGCCATTGTAACCTCTTAATCTACAGCCATTTTCGCAGATATCGGGAACTCGACAATCTCTTTGTCGGTTTCTTTTTCCTGTTTTATATTTGACTTCCGTAAATATTTTCTCCTACTTTCTTTCGCAAATTCAATCTTCGTGAATTTCTTTTAAAACCGCCCTAATCAATCACAGAGAGTTTTTTCTATTGACTCCGATTCCCAGATAAAGTTAAGCGCTCCCGTTAGGTCTTTACGGTCCTTTTTCTTTACCGGTTTCATCTTGTTTCTTATGAATTTCCTTATGAAATATACCTGGCATAAATTTTCAATAGTTCTCACTACCCTTCCGGATTGTCTGAAAAGAGTCCGTCCACTTTACATTTTGCCAAACTTTTGCTAAATTTTTCTTGGGTTATTGTTTTTACCACCTTTGTAAAATTGATTTTTTACATTACGGTTAGCAATAGCCCACTTTTTTTTCAAGGAACTATTTGTAAATTACAGAAACTATTTTATATCATTTTAACTAAAATAGAGAGAATATTTTTATAGAATTATAAAGAAAAAAGCAATTGCAATTACAAATCCGGATTTACAGCAAATAGCTGAAAAGGTAATAAAATAAAAAAGTAACACCATACTGTATATTCGAGTAAGTATCTAAGACCAGATGAAGGTGGGGTATCTCTTGAAGTTCAAAGAGGAAACAGTGAACTGATCACAATTTATGGCCGGTTCAATTAGAAATAAATGACTAAATCAGTCTATATTAAAACTTTCGGTTGCCAGATGAATAAAGCCGATTCCCTGAGGCTCTCTGAGCTGTTTCAGGCGGAAGGATACGCCTGCACGGAAGAATTGGAAGAAGCCGATCTTCTTATCTACAACACCTGTTCGGTAAGGCATCATGCCGAGAATAAGGCAATGAGTTATATCGGGCGGCTTAAGGATTTAAAAGAACAGAAACCGGATATTAAGGTATCTGTGGTCGGATGCATGGCCCAGAGACTAAAAGGGGAGATTATTAAACGCCTGCCGTTAGTTGACTATGTGGTAGGCCCTTCCTCAATGTTTGACCTGCCGGAACTTATAAAAAAAGGTAAGGCGGGTGTATATGCCGACAGTCAGGAAAAAAGAAAAGAGTTTCCCGATGTGGAATACAGCTCTATAAATACTTCCAGCCCCTTTAGCGGTTACGTCCCAATAATGAGAGGGTGTAATAATTTTTGTGTTTACTGCATAGTCCCTTATGTAAGAGGGCGTGAACAGTATAGAACAAAAGAAGATGTTCTTAATGAATGCCGGTTGCTTGCCGAAAAAGGAATCAGTGAGATAATGCTGTTGGGGCAGACAGTTAATTCTCATCCCGACTTTAAAGATATCTTAAAAGTTACCGCCGGTATTGACGGCATAAAAAGAGTGAGGTTTGTTACATCTTATCCCGGCTATATGGATAAAGAGACGGTAGATATTGTAGCTTCCACTCCGGAACTCTGCAATTATTTTCATCTTCCAGTCCAGTCCGGCTCGGATAGGGTCTTGAAGGAAATGGGAAGAAAATACAGAGTCTCTCATTTCAGGGATATTGCATTTCATATAAGGGAAAAACTTCCTTTTGCTGCCATAACTACTGATTTTATTGTAGGGTTTCCGGGGGAGACCGAAGCGGATTTTAACGAGACCCTTAATCTTGTCCGGGAGATTAAGTTTGACCAGTGCTTTACCTTTAAATATTCCCCCCGGGAAGGTACTCGCTCGGCAAAGTTTGAAGACGACGTCAGCCGGGAAGTTAAAAAGAGCCGCCTCGCCGTGCTCAATGAGCTTTGGAGTAAATTGGCTTTAAAGAGAAACAAACTTTTTGTAGGCAGGATTCTTGAACTTTTTGCCGAATCCAAAAAAAGCGGACGTAGTTCCAATTACAAGATAGTCCACTGGAAAGGAGCTCAGGCTGCTTTGGGCGGGAAAGTTAAGGTAAAGATAATCGAGGCTCTGCCTCATTCATTAAAGGGCCGGAGAATAACTTGAATTATATTCAAAATATATATATAAAAGTAAATAGCGTACTGATTTAATTGTATTAACAGAAAAAGAGGTAATAAATGAGTAAAGAACGCAGACAATATAAACGTTTACCTATGACCCTCTCCATAGCCAAACCGATGGAGATAGAGATGTCCACCGACCAGTATGAAAGAGATATCCCCGGTATTTTAGTGAACCTTTCTGCCGGCGGAATGGCACTGATAGTTTTTCACAAACTTCCACTTGAAAGCAGGGTTAATTTCGACCTGAATTTTATGGGAATAAAAAGGTCCATCAGCGGAACTATCGTAAGAAAAGAGAGCAAGTTTAAAGATACATATATGGTAGGGGTGAAGTTTGACAAAACTTCCAAAAAACTTGGCGAGCTGGTAGAGAAGATGGCCGAAGATCACGATATATGTGATGTGAGATACCTAATCATGCAGGACAAAGCCTGTTTTCCGGGATGCAGTTTCCGGCCGCTCTGCGGAAAAAGAATTAAAAAAGATTTTAGCGATAAGGAGTAATAATATATGAAACAGTCAAAATTACTGATAGTAAGTTTATTTGCTTTTATTGTAGCCGTGCTTGCGGTTTACAACCAGGAGCCGGTAAGTATAAATTTTTTTGGTATGCAGATACTCACAAATACCCCAATGATAGTCGTAATTATAGGTTCGGTGCTTTTCGGAGTTTTAATAACCGCCATATTAGGATTTATGGCCCAGTCTAAATTAAAGAAAAAGATAAAAACACTTGAAACGGATACAAAAAAAAAGCAAGAGAAGATAGATAAACTCCAACTTAAGATAAGGGAATTTGAAGAAGCAAAAGAAGAAGATTCCGATTTTGAATTCAGCGAAGAATCCGGGCCGGATTTAAAAGACGAATAATACTTTTTAATATACTGTGCCCAAAGAGACCCCACTTGTAAAACAGTATAATGAAATAAAAGGTGACTATCCGGATACTTTTCTTTTCTTCCGGCTGGGGGATTTTTACGAACTTTTCGGCGATGACGCCATAAAAGCTTCCAAAATAATGGAAGTAACCCTTACCAAACGTAGAGAAATGCCCATGTGCGGAGTTCCCTACCATTCGGCAATGACTTATATCAGAAAGATTTTAAAAAAATCTATGAGTGTGGCCATCTGCGAACAGACAGAAGACGCTTCCCGGGCAACAGGACTGGTAAAACGGGGGGTAGTGAGGGTTATAACTCCGGGAACTATTATAGAAGACGATCTGCTTTCCGAGGATTATAATAATTTTTTGGCCGGGCTTTCCCGGGAAGGCGAAAGATACGGTCTTACGTTTCTCGATCTTTCCACCGGGGACTTTAAAGGTTGTTCTCTTTCTAACCAGGCCGAACTTGAATCCGAACTTTCCAGGATACCGGTAAAAGAGATAGTCATCGCCGAAGACGAAACCGGTCTGGAAGATTTTATATCTATTAATTTTTCCTCAATTACGGTTACTAAATTGAACTCATGGTATTTTACCGAAAATAAAGCGGAGGATATAATAGGCGGGTATTTTAACGTGGCTACTTTGAAAGGGTGGGAGATAGAGAACCTGCCTGAAGTTACCTCTTCCTGCGGGGGGCTGATTGAGTATCTGAAAGAGACCCAGAAAGACAAAAAGACTACCCTTAAAACTTTCCGGCTCTACCGGATAGAAGATAATATGGTATTAGATAGAAACGCTCAGGAAAACCTCGAGCTGGTGCGTAACCTTACAGAGGGAACAAAGAAAAACACTTTATACGATATACTTGACTATACCGATACGGCTATGGGTAAACGTAAACTGGTAAATTATATTCTGCGGCCATTAAAAGTCGTAGATGAGATACGGCGGAGATTAAACGCAGTCGAGGAGTTAACACGGAAACAGGGGATATTAAAAAGGTTGGCAGAAGAGTTTGAGTTGGTCAGGGATATAGAAAGAATTCTTTCCCGCACGGGGTTCGGAAGCTGCAACGGCCGCGACCTGGGAAGTTTAAAAGAGTCCCAGAAAGTTATCCCTGAAATAAAAGAGATTCTTGCCGGTGCGGAATCTAAAATCCTTAAAGATATCGCTTCCGGCCTTTCTCCGCTGGAAAATCTGGTAGATGAGCTGGAAAAAGGGATAGTTGACAGCCCCCCGCTTACGGTTAAAGAAGGAGGAATAATAAAGCGGGGGTACGATAAAAAACTTGATAAACTCATAGATACTGCCGCGGCCGATAAGAAATGGATAGCCGACCTTGAGAAAAACGAAAAAGAGCGGCTCAAGCTACCATCGCTTAAAGTAAGTTACAATAAGGTTTACGGTTATTATATAGAAGTTACCAAGACCCATACGGATAAAGTCCCCGATGAGTATAACCGCAAACAGACGTTGGTAAATGCGGAACGATATATTACAAAAGAACTGAAAGAAAAAGAAAGCTCTATTCTGGGAGCCGAAGAGAAAAAGTCCTCGCTGGAATATGAAATTTTCAGGGAATTAAGAGATAAGGTCAATAGGGCTGCGCCCACCATATTAAAAAACGCCGAACTTATATCTGTACTTGATGTCTTAAAAAGCTTTGCCGAAGTCTCGGATAGAAATTCCTACATAAAACCCCGGGTTAACGACGGGGATAAGATAGAGATAAAAGACGGTCGTCATCCGGTAATAGAGCCTAATATGGGGGTGAACGAGTTTATTCCCAACGATACCCTGCTGGATAAAGAAACTAACCAGATACTTATAATAACCGGACCTAACATGGCGGGTAAATCAACCTATCTTAAGCAGACCGCAATTATTACCATAATGGCCCAGGCCGGGTGTTTTGTGCCTGCCGGAGAGGCAAATATCGGGGTGGCCGACAGAATATTTACCCGGATAGGCGCGGGAGAAAATCTAGTCGCCGGAGAATCTACTTTTATGGTGGAGATGACCGAGGTCGCCGCAATTTTAAATAACGCCACAAAAGACAGTTTAATAATACTTGACGAGGTGGGCAGGGGCACCTCTACTTTTGACGGGATAAGCATTGCCTGGGCGGTGATTGAAAGCATATCGGAGCTTAAAAGCCGAACTCTTTTTGCCACCCATTATTTCGAGCTTACCGAACTTGACTCTTACATGGACAGTGTTACCAATTATAATTTTGCCGTTCGGGAATGGAAAGATAGAAAGAAGATAGTTTTTCTAAGAAAACTTAAAAAAGGAAGCGGAGATAAATCTTACGGTATTCACTGCGCCGAACTTGCCGGAGTGCCAAAAGAAGCAATCAGGCGTGCCTGGGAGATATTTAAAAAACTTGAAGAAGAAGACCTCAGAGAAAATGGACTGCCCAAGGTGGCGCCCGAGACAGCCGAAAGTAAACAGATGGGGCTCTTTAAAGATAGCATAGAATATATTGCCCGCGACAGGTTGAAAGATATAGATCTTAACAATATTACTCCCCTGGAGCTGGTAGATGTCATAAAGGAATTAAAAAGGAATATAGAAGATGACGATTAAAAAGATGCCTAAAAAGGTCATTGAAAGGATTGCCGCCGGTGAGGTTGTCCAGAGGCCGGCGTCAGTGATAAAAGAGCTTGTGGAAAATTCCATAGATGCGGGTGCCGGCCGGATAGATATTACTTTTATTGATGGCGGGATAAATTATATGGAGGTCTCCGACAACGGCAGCGGAATAACTAAAGAAGAGCTTCCCTTAGCCTTGCAGAGACACGCCACTTCTAAAATAAGTAACGCCGAAGATTTAAATAATATAAGAACTATGGGGTTTCGGGGGGAAGCGCTGCCTTCAATTGCGGCGGTATCGGAACTTACCGTAATTAGTTCCGCAGAGGGTGCGGACGAAGCTTTCCTTTATAAGGTGAGCGGGGCAAGTAAAGGGGAGCTGGAACCGGCCGCCCGGGGAAAAGGGACAACAGTTAAGATAGAAGAACTTTTCTATAATGTACCGGCCCGGAAAAAATTTTTAAAGACTGTAAATACCGAAAAGAGACATATAATATCTACCGTTAAATCTCTTGCTCTTTCCAGGCCGGATATAACTTTCAGCCTTAATGAAGAAAAAAACAATATATTTAAATATACCTCTTCAAATTTAAAGGAAAGGTTCATAGTTATAAACGGAAAAAAACTCTGGGACAAGGTGATAGAGGTAAAATTTAAAAACCCGTTTTTAAAAATAACAGGATATATAACTACTCCCGAGGTAAGTTATTCAAATAAAAGCAAGATAAGTTTTATGGTCAACGATCGCCCGGTATATTCGCCGCTTATATTTCACGCCCTTATGCATGGATACCGGGCTTATATCCCGCCAAATAAATATCCGGCTGCCGTGCTGAATCTGGAGATAGAGCCTGCAGTAGTGGATGTAAATGTTCACCCCACCAAAAAGGAAGTAAGATTTGTTAACCAGCAGGGCATTCATAAGATCGTATCAACAGTAGTAAAAAATATACTGCAAAATACCTCAGCAGTACTGGAAATAGACGAGCCCGCCGATATCGGCGGCAATAATTTTAAAAGCCGTCCGGCAAAAGAGGTATTTAGAAAATCCTCTTTTAACCGTCGCCCGTCGGGTTTTCCAAGGTTCGGAAATATTGATCCGGGTAAGGTTACAAAATTTACTTTCTCTTCCGCCCAGCGCAGCAGCTCCACCTCCGACGGGGATAAAAAAACAGCAAGGCTTGCCGGCAGAATTGTCCCCAGATTTCAGCTGCTAAAAAAATTTATAGTCGGCGAAGACGAAAGAGGGCTTCTTCTTATAGACCAGCATACCGCCTGGGAGAGAATAAATTTCGAGAAACTGACAAAACAGTACCGGGACGGCTCTGTTCACAGCCAGCAGGATATGTTTCCCGAAGTTATTGAACTGACGCCGGACGACGCCGAGCTTATAAAAGGAAATGCCGCGCTTCTGGATAGGTTCGGAATTAAGGTTGAAAATTTTGGCCCCGGCAGCTTCAAAATAGTATCCACCCCGGTTATAGCCGGCAAGGAAAGCGGGGGAAAAGAAACGATAATAATGATAGAAGAGATTATAGCGCTTCTCGGCGAATACTCTTCTTCGCCAAATACGGATGATTTGTCAAATAAGATAATAGAGACCATTGCCTGCAGAAAATCAATTAAAGCTGGCGATTCGCTCAATGAAAAAGAGATAAAGACTATGATAGGCGAGCTTATGCACTGCCGGGTTCCTCACCGGTGTCCTCACGGTCGGCCGGTTATAGTGAGGATATCTGAAGACGAACTGGACAAGAGGTTTGACCGAAAATAATGAAAGACGTAATTATAATAACCGGCCCTACCGCCGGTGGCAAGACAAAACTCGCCCACCGTATAGCCCTTTCAGCGGAAGGGGAAATAATAGTCGCCGACTCGATGAAGGTCTATCGGAAGGCCGACATAGGGACTTCAAAGCCGTCGTCTGATTATATCTCCGAAATAAGATATCATCTGCTTGGGGTTATCGACCCCGGCGAAAGATATGATGTAGGTACATTTTATAAAGAGAGTTTAAATATTATTGACAGCGTCCATAAAGACGGCAAGTTGCTGGTAGTTTCTGGGGGGACGCCGCTTTATATAACCAAACTTACCGAGGGCCTGGCCGATATACCGGCCATAAAAGATGAGACGGCCGGAAAATTGAAGGATGAAGATACTGCCAAACTTTACAAAAGATTAAAAAAAGCCGACCCGGAAAGAGCAAAAAATCTCCATCCCAATATGAGAAAAAGGATTATAAGGGCGCTGGGTGTATATCTGGATACCGGCAAAAAGATGAGCGTACTTCTTGAAGAGACCCAAGTCCCGCATTATAATTTTATTAAACTTTATATAGATTGGCCCAGGGAAAAACTTTATGAGAGAATTGAAAGAAGAGTGGATAAAATGTTCGAGGCGGGCCTTGTTGAAGAAGTGCAGGGCCTTTTGGAGAGCTACGGAGAGTCCGCCCCGGTCTTTGAAGGGGTTGGTTACAGTGAGGTTGTCCGTCATTTAAAGGGGGAATTTTCCCTTGATGCGGCTAAAGAAGAGATAAAGAAAAATACCCGCCATTACGCCCGCAAGCAGCTCACATGGTGGCGGGGCCGCCCGCTTATACGGCTAAGCGGCGAGAAATTGACCGAAGCCGGGGTTATCTGAAGTTTTTTAGGTAATTGGGTGTTGTAAAAATAATCTAATTTTTTATTATATTATGGTAGGCAGGAAAAAAGGAGGAAAATATCATGGCAAAAAAGAAAAAAGGTGTAAGTAAAAAAGAGACCGCTGTTCCGGTACGGAGAAAGAAAGAGCCGTTTAAAAAAGTCACAGAACTTGGTATAGGGGGTATTGTCGATTCCGTAAAAAACGAATTCTTTAACCGGTTCCCCGAAGTGATGAAATTGGCATCCGAACCAAGGATAAACATTAATGAGTCCGATAAGAAATTTACTGTATTTGCCGCGGTTGCCGGGATGGATAAAGAAGATTTAGATGTGGAGATAAATGAGGATTCATTGCGGATATCCGGCGAACAGCGCAAAGATGATACATTAAGTTCGGATAACTGGCTGAAAATGGAGAGGCAGTATGGGGGGTTTTCACGGGCGTTTACGCTCCCTTCACCGATAGAGCCGGAAAAAGCTTCCGCCCGATGCGAACGGGGAGAACTTATCGTTGAACTTCCCAAAAAATCCGCCCCTACGAGAAAAAAGATAGATATTACAGGAAAATAATATTATTTCTGGAAAAAGCCCCCGGGCTGAGAAGAGATATTCTGCAGATGATATACGGCGCCGGCTATAGGGGATGTTGCTTTCGGCAGTGAAGATAAACAATAGTGGTTTTTTCCGATGACCCGGAAGACGCCAACCTGACAAAACAGTTGGTAAAGAGTTCTCGGAAAGGTTCTACACTTTCGGCATATCTAAACAGGCTGTGGTTTTATCCCTTTTGTTATCTCTTTAGCCGGTCTTTCCCGGAGGCCGATAAAGGAGACTGATAAAATTAATAGATATATAATTCATGTAGATATGGATGCTTTCTTTGCTTCCGTGGAACAAAAATATAATCCTGCTTACCGCGGCGAACCTGTAGTGGTCGGGGCGGCCCCTGAAGGCGGCCGCGGCCGGGGGGTAGTATCTGCCGCTTCTTATGAAGCGAGGAAATTAGGCATACATTCTGCTATGCCCATAAGTATTGCCTGGCGCAGATGTCCGGACGCAATTTTTCTTCCCGTAAATATGGAGCTTTACAGCCGGGAATCAGAAAAAATATTTGATATATTTAAGGAATTTACCCCCAAACTGGAAAAATTAAGTATAGATGAAGCTTTTCTCGATATTACCGGCAGCTTCCATCTCTTTAAAACCCCGGAAAATACCGCGCGAAAACTAAAGGAAAAGGTTAAACTTAAGACCGGCCTTACCGCTTCGGTGGGGCTGGCTCCCAACAAGTTCATTGCAAAAATTGCCAGTGATTTACAAAAACCCGACGGGTTGGTAATAGTAACCGAGTCCGAAGTGAGGAAATTTTTAAACCCGTTAGGCGTAAATAAACTCTGGGGTGCGGGCGAAAAAACTGTAGAAAAATTAAACAGAATGGGAATATATAAAATAGGTGACCTCGCTAACTGCGGTTACTGGGAAATAGTTGATAAATTCGGTAAAAACGGTGTGCGGCTGTGGAAACTTTCCCGGGGAATAGATAAAAGACCTGTCCGGACTGAAAGTAAGGTTAAATCGGTAAGCAACGAATATACCTTTTCTGAAAATACATCTGATGAGAGCTTAATAAAATCAGTTCTTTTAAAACTGTCCGATAAAGTATCCCGCAGATTGAGGACGGCAGGGCTTAAAGGGCGTACGGTTTCCCTGAAAATCAGGCTGGACGGATTTGAAAGTTACTCCCGGGACAGGACTCTTGAAGAAAAAGTTAACTATACCGAGGATATTTTTAATACCGTCAGCGAACTTTATGAAACTTTCTGTAAAAAAGTCAGAAAAAGCAAAAATATCCGGCTTATCGGAGTTAAAGTATCTAAATTCAAAGATGAAAACTTTCAGGGTCGGCAGCAGCAGTTAAATCTTTTTGACAAGGTTGAAGATAAAGTTAAAAATGATGAGAAAAAGGAAAATATATACCGGGCAATAGACGAAATAAGAAAAAAACACGGGGCAGGAATAATATATCCGGCCGGCGCTGAACATAAAGAAAAGAACGGCCGTGATAAGGCCTAAGTTAAATGCCGGATAAGAAAAGCTGGTTTGTCTATATTATAAAATGCTCTAACGATTCCTATTATACCGGTATTACAACTAATATTGACAGGAGGGTAAGGGAACATAATTCCGGGCGGGGCGGGAGTTATACACGGGCTTTTAGTCCCGTAAAACTTTTATGGAGCGAATATCATAGGTCTCGTTCTTCGGCGTTAAAGAGGGAGTCGGCCATAAAAAAACTGTCCCGGAAAGATAAGAAAAACTTATTAAACAAAAGTTGAATCTTTTACGGGATTTTCCCCTGTAGTCATTGTAGAGAACTGTACCCGTTTTTGAATTTATCTTAATATTTAGGTAAACTAAAATAATTAAAAGATACAATAAGAACCCGGGAAAAGGAGGGGTAATTATGGCAATTGACAAAAGACTTCAGGATGCGATAAACAGACAGGTAAACAGGGAGCTATGGTCTGCATATCTCTATCTTTCCATGGCAACTTATTTTGATTACAAAGGACTGGGCGGATTTGCTTCCCGGATGAAAGAACAAAAAGAAGATGAGTCGGCTAAAAAAGTCCTTAATAAAATAAAAAAAGCCGGTAACAATCTTGAAGGCCTGAATCGGGACCTCGGCAAAAGATAATAAACGGCAATGTTTAAAAATATAGTATTGGGAGCGGTTCAGGGGCTTACCGAGTTTTTCCCGGTAAGCAGTTCGGGACACCTGGTAATATTTAAAAATTTTTTCGGTATGACCGAACCGAGAATTTATATTGAGATTTTTCTGCATACCGGCACTTTACTGGCCGTAGCGGTAATTTTTTACCGGGAAATTGTTGATATTCTGAAAGGGTTTCTTTCTACTTTCGGTATATTTAAAGGGGGTTTAAAATACAAAAAAGCAGCCTGGCTTTTGATCGTCGCGAATATTCCAGCCGGTATTGCAGGCATACTTTTTAAAAGCCGGATAGAAAGAATTTTTGCGGCGGATTATATTGTTTTTATATTGCTCATAACTACCGGATTTGTTCTATTTGCGGGAAAGTATTTTAAAAAGGAACTTTATGATATAAAAGATATGGGCTGGGTGCGCGCTGTAATTATCGGAATCAGCCAGGCAGTTGCGATTCTGCCCGGGATATCCCGATCAGGGCTTACCATAACTGCGGGATTTGCGTCCGGATTAAAAAAGTCGGAAGCGGCTAATTTCTCTTTTCTTATGATGATACCCGCCGTAGCCGGAGCCACTCTGCTTGAACTTAAGGATATTTCTGTTGCCACAATAAATGCAAAAGAACTTGCCGCCGGAGTGCTGACTTCATTTATAGTCGGTTATATTTCCCTTAAGCTTTTACTGGCTCTGGTTAAAAATTACAAACTTCATTATTTTGCATATTATTGCTGGGCGGCGGGGATTCTCGGTCTGGCGGGAAAAATCTTGTTATAGGAATTTTAAAATGGAAAGAGTCGATATAATAAAACTTCTAAAGGAAAGGGTAAAAGGAAAGAACCTTATAAAGCATATGCTGGCCGCAGAAGCCGCGATGGGAGCACTTGCCGGGCGTTTTAACGAAAATCCGGGCAATTGGGCGGTCGCGGGGCTAGTCCATGATATCGATTACGATGCCACAAAAGATAATTTTAGACGTCACGGATTGGATTCGGCCGATATCTTGCAGAGAAAGATTTTGATGTCGGGGTGATAGACGCAGTGAAAGCTCACGCCGGTAAAAAAGAGGCTGAAACTAAAATGGAAAAGGCGCTCTATGCGGTCGATCCCCTGACCGGTCTTATCGTAGCTGCCGCTTTGATGCATCCGGACAAAAAATTAAAGAGCCTGGATGCGGATTTTGTCATGCGGAGGTTTAACGAGAAACGGTTTGCCGCCGGCGCAGACAGAGATCAGATCAGGTCTGCTCAAAAGCTGGGGATCTCTTTAGAAGAGTTTATAAATATAACATTGGACGCCATGAAGGGTATTGATAAGGAACTGGGATTATGAGCAACTCTAATAATATAAAAATGGTATTGTTCGATTACGGCGGCGTGATTGCCCCGGAAGGGTTTCAGCTCGGTATATTAAAACTCGCCCAGATTTTTGGCAAAACTTTTGATGAAATGTATGATATAGCAGGTTACCGCTCGGGCTTGGACAACGGCTATACTGCCGGAAAATCGGACGAAGACCAGTACTGGAAATCTATTGCTGAGATACTTGGCGTGCCGGATGACCTGAAAAAATACCGTTATCTATACCTTGATAATTTCCAGCCGCGTTCGGGAATGATTGAGATAATAAAATCCATTAATGATTACCCGATTGGCATTTTTTCCGACCAGACTAACTGGATATACGAGGTGGATAAGATCTATGATTTTATGAGGTACTTTAATTATCTTTGTATATCTTACGATAAGGGATATACGAAACATGACCTAAAATTTTACGATATACCGTCAAAAGAAACCGGAATTCCAGCCGAAAACATATTGATTATAGATGATAAACCGAGGGTTATTAAAAATGCCCGAAACCACAGCATGAAAGGGTATTGTTTCACATCCGTAGAGGCCTGTACGGCTTATCTAAAAGAACTCAAGATAATATAATTTCTTAAATTTTCTGTGTGCGGGTTTTTTAGCGAAAAGATTACTCCTGTTTTTCCCCGCCAATCTATTGATAAATTAGCTATTCTGTGTTATCATTATTATAAGAAATTCAACATTTATAATATTTAGGGGTTTTAGGGGAAGAAGACAGATGAAATTAGAAAAAAGAAAGGAGATAGAAAAAAAAATATCTAACTTAAAGAAGCATAATCATATATGCCTGCTTTATGAAAACTCTAAAGAACAGTTTTCTGTACTTTCGGCTTTATTTAAATTTGCTTTTAACCGAAAAGATAAAATTATATACGTTAATTCCCAGACCGACGATGAGGATGTAATAGAATATATCAATAGGTACAGTATAGACATAGATGTAAAAACTTGCAGTGAAAACGGCGATATTGAAATTATATCTCATAAAAAATTATGTAAAGACGCCACCGGCCTGAATTCGGCCGGTATATGCACTGCGGTGGAAAAAGAACACCAGAAGGCTACATCGGTAGGATATGACGGACTTACTATAACCTTAGAGATGACTAATATCGTCGGGACCGACACCAGCCTGGATAGATTCAGGTCGCACGAAACCAGGTTTCACTCTATACTTGAAAAAAATAATATAACCGGTATATGCCAATATAATATTAACCGGTTTCCTACCACTTACATAAAATATATGATATTCACCCACCCCCTGGTAATATATAAGGACTGCAGGAGAATATATGAATTATAATGCCATTTGCAGGGGGAGCCCGGAGGAGTTTGAATTATTTTAATAATTAAGGGATAATTAGTAATAGGAGGGAGCTTAATAATTGTAAAAAATTTGGTATCATCCCAAAAGTAATGGATATGTGAGAAATAGTTTTGCAAAGAGTACCTTTTTCTGCTCCGGTTGTTCTTTTGCTTGCAGCACGCAGAAGTTACGCTTGAAACTCAAAAACTCACCTGACTTATCATCAGGTTCAAAGAGTTTGAGTTCCTTCATAGCGGAACCAGCATGACTTTTGTTAAAAGAACAAAGTCGTTCAAAAGAGACTCTTTGCATAAAAGCCGATCCATTAACTTTTGGACAACGTTAAAAATTTAATTTAATGGATTTGTCACAAAGAGAGAAGAAAATCAATGGATGGGGGGAAATTTAACTTCCGTAACTGTTAAAGTTATGGGGTTGTGATTTACGAATAAGAGCTATTCCAAACTCACTCAGGTGTTGAAACCTTTCCGTAAAAGATTATAATCAATTATAATAACAAGATAGATGTAAGTTAAATTAAGTTCAGACAGTTATTTTATAAAAGGGACAATGATTTATGCTGAATTCATTTATGATGCCTGTTATAATAATAGTTAGTTTTATATTAGCCGGGATAATCTCCCAGCAGTTTATAATTAAATATATAATAAAAGCGTTCGCAAAATCAAAATTAAAGTGGGACAGTATTCTTTTAAAATCCGTGAGAAAGTTTCTGGTCTTTTGGTTTTTCCTTGCCGGCGCTAAATTTGCCCTGCCTTTTATTCAGTTAAGCCGGAAATGGGCTTCAATAATAAACAAGTCAATTATAGTACTTTTAATTGCTACCGTTACGGTAGTTATTGTTAAATTGGTTACAAGCATTTATATTTCTTATTCCCGGCGGGATAGCGCTAAGATAAGTTCAACTACAATTCTGGTAAATATTGTAAAAGGTTTAATATATATACTCGGACTTCTGATAATATTTCAGAGTTTGGGAATAAAGATAACCCCGCTAATAACCGCTTTGGGAGTAGGGGGCTTAGCGGTAGCTTTAGCCCTGCAGGATACCCTCGCTAACCTTTTTGCGGGACTGCAGATAATTTTTGCCGGGCAGGTCAGGATAGGAGATTTTGTTAGGCTAAATACCGGGGAAACCGGGATAATAACGGATATAACCTGGCGCAACTCGACTATAAAAACCCGGGAACAAAATATCATAGTAGTACCTAATGCAAAGTTATCCCAGGCCATAGTTACCAACTATTATTTAACTAAACGCGAGGTGGTTATACGGGTTCCGGTAGGGGTATCTTACAGCAGCGACCTGGAAAAAGTAGAGAAAGTTACCGTAGAGGTTGCCAAAGAGGTATTGTCAAATAACCCTGACGGGGTCAAAGATTTTACCCCTCGGGTTTTGTTTAATAAATTTAATGACTCTTCAATAGATATGAATGTTATACTCAGGGTGCGTGAGCATCTTGCCGGTCGCCGAGTTATACATGAATTTATTAAAAGTCTGCATAAAAGATATAATAAGGAAGGTATTGTAATACCATTTCCGATTCGAACGGTTGAATATATAGATAAAAAATAATAGTATTTTCTGTTGGGTGAGATTATTAAAAAATTGGGATTAGTAAGTTCCCGGGAGATATTTTTTCCGGGGAAAGTTTTTGCGTGGAAAGATAGCGGCGGCCGGTGCCGGAATACTGCAAATTATTTTATGGCGATGTGGTTGTTTGGTATAATAACCCCGGTACGGCCGGAGAGTTATTGTGGAAATTTCAGGAGTAAGATATGAAAAAGATAAAATTAGTATCGTTAGTAATGTTATTAGCCCTGCAGGCGACGTTATACGCTCAGAAAATGAAAACGGGGATTAATAAGGCTGTGGTAGTAAAAAAGGCTGAGGGCAGCATAGACATACAAAGGAAAGGAGAATCCGGTTGGGCTCCGTTAAATGAAGGTGGCTCTATAAAGCCGGGAGACCAGATTGTAATTGGGTATGACGGCGAACTCGTCATTGATGTTGAGGGGAATACTCTTCAACTGTCCGGGCGGACGCTCTTTTCATTTCAAAGTCTGTCCGGGGATACTTCTGTGGACCTGTGGCGGGGGCGTTTGAGGTCCAAAGTGAAAGAACTAAGTTCATCGGAATCCTTTGAGGTGCGTACCCCCATAGCCGTATGCGCGGTAAGGGGAACAGATTTTGAAGTAGAGACAAACGGTAAAACTCTTCTTAAAACTTACGAGGGAAGCGTAGCTTTTAAAAATATAGAGACCGGTGAAGAAGTTCTGGTTGAGGCCGGTCGGCAGTCGGTAGTTGAACCCGGAAAGGCTCCTACAAAACCTGAAATTATACCGGAGCCGGAAGAAGAGCCGGAAGAAGAGAGCATGCCTGCTCCGGAAAAAGAAAGAGAGCCGGTTAAAGTTACTGACAATCGCCGTGAAGAAAGTACTCCCCGAAGAAAGGGAGAAGGTAAATCACCTTTATCCGTAGAGGGCACCCTCGGTGCGGATGTTCTTAGGGATCCGGATAATCCACAGCAGCAGAAAGTATATTATAATTTAAGTTTAATGCCGGAACTCTCCTTATGGAAGTTTGGGGCCGGACTCGATATAAATATATATTTTGACGAAGACGGCAATATAAGGGCTGAAGAATGGAATGAATGGTCGGATATGCTGGAGAAAATATGGTATCTTCGTTTCGGAGAGCGGGAAGACCCTTTCTATATTTATGCAGGAGGAGTTAAATCATATACTCTGGGCAGCGGTATTATAGTCAGCCGTTACACCAATATGCTTAATTATCCTGAAATAAGAAAGATAGGGGTAAACACAAAAATCGATATGGGTAAAGGTGGAATAGAGGCCTTTCTGTCCGATGTCAATGAGTATCCCATGTTCGGCGGACGTCTTTTTTACAGGCCTATGTTTTTTACGGGGATTCCCATATTGAAATCTCTTGAAGTGGGAGTTCAGGGCGCTGCCGATTATAATCCGGACAAAAAAGATGCTACCAAAAAAGACGAGATGATTTTTTACGGTGCCGACACCTTGCTCCCATTGTTTAATAATTCAGCACTCAGCGCTGATATATACGGCGGTTACGCAACCTATAAGGCCGGGGAGATATATAATATAGATAATGCCGGCCAGGGTATGTCGGTAGGTTTAAAAGGGAATATAATTAAATTCATTAAGTACAGCATGAATTACAGCAAGGTGGATAACAATTTCGAGACCGGATATTTTGGCAGATACTACGAAGTAAGAAGAGTTACCAGCCCGAATTTGCTTAAAGGGAAAAAAACGCCTATAAAGGAAGGCCCGAAGTTTTTACTCGGAGCTAATTTTCTTGATAAGGCGGATTTCAGCATTGAATACGAAAATTACAATATAGATACTGCAGGGCGATATCCTTATTTTCACGGGGAGTTGAATTTAGCCCCCTCTCTACTTTTAGATAAATACAGTTTAAGTATTTACTACGATAAAAGTGGTGTGGAGACGTTTAAAGATGCTGTTGACCTTACGGGAGCAATTATGACTACGGAGATTGGCTACAATATAGCGCCCAATATTACCATGATTATAGTTCGCAAGCAGACTTTTACAGAAGACGGCAAATCCGAAAAAACTATCTCTATGCGTACCAAATTTTCATTTTAATTATAATAAAATACGACCGGCAGCGGGACAGATACAGAGAACGCCAGCTCGGCGGAGGAGGAACTAAATGAAAGGAATAGTTGACAGGATTGAGGACGGGAGAATAGCGGTTATTGATATAAAAGGTGGAGGGCGCATGCTTCTCCCCGCTGATAATGTTGACATAAAAATAAGCGAGGGTGACCATTTGACAATTAATTTCAAACAAGCCCCCCAAAGCAAAGAAAAAATGAGAAAGGAAATTAATGATATTAAAAAAGAACTTCTTGAAAGGACCAAAGAGGATAATTCAGAATAATAAATTAGATGCTTGTATATTTTTATTTTTAATAATATTTTTATCGGGATGTTTTGTTAAAACCGGCAGGGAGATTAATAATCAGGTAACTTTTTCGGATTTTTCCGCAGATAATATGATAAATAATATCTCCGGTAAAATTTCTTCGGCAGAAAAAGATTTTCTGGCGGGTAAACTCAGCAGTGCCCGGCAAAATTGTGACCTTGCCTTGGAAGAACTTTTATCTATAAAAAACAGATTACCTGTCAAAGAGTATGAGCAGCTTCACGGACGGATAGCGCTTATAAGGATTAAAATTAATCATTCCCCGAAATCTGAAATCTCAATAGTAGAAAGCGACCTTTTTCCACTTGTATGGAACTCAAGGGTTGAAAAATGGATAAAATATTACAGTTCCGGCAAGGGTAAGAAATACTTTTCCGGATGGATGGAACGCTCAAAAAAATATATTGGTCTTGTGCGGGATATACTTCGGGAAAACGAACTTCCCTTAGATCTGGCTTACGTGCCGGTTATAGAATCGGGATATTATCCTTTTGCCCGCTCATCTGCCGGGGCAGTTGGGTTGTGGCAGTTTACGGAATCTACCGGGAAGTCGGAAGGGCTCAATATTGATTACTGGAAAGATGAGCGCAGAGACCCTTACAAAGCGACCCATGCGGCGTCGCGCCTTTTAAGGGATCTCTATAACCGGTTCGGCTCCTGGGAGATGGCTTTGGCTGCTTATAATTACGGGCCTAACGGGGTGGGCAGGAAAGTAAAAAAATGGAGAACCAGTGATTACTGGGAACTTTATTTGCCCAGGGAAACCGAAGATTTTGTACCTAAGATAATGGCGGCGATATTTATCATAAAAGAACCCGAGCTTTTCGGCATGAAAACAATAGATACCGAGCCAATCAGGCTTAAAGAATATACGGTTAAAGATTCCGTTGATTTACGGGACGCCGCCGGATGGACAGAAATGTCTATAGGGGAATTGCAGTTATTAAACCCAGAGCTTAAACAACTCTGCACCCCTCCCGGAAAAGAATATGGTCTTAAGCTCCCTGAAGAACATTACGAAACTTTTGTTAAAACTTTTACTTCCCTTGACAAGGAGGATCTATATCTTACCAAGACGGAAATAGACAAAAGAATACGCCGGGTAGTTTATTACCGCGTCCGGTCCGGGGATAATATATGGGAAATATCCCGTAAGTACGGTGTCAGTATGGGAAATATTAAAAAATGGAATAATCTCGTCGGCGATAAAATATTTCCCAGGCAAAAACTAAAAATATACCGGCATGGCCTTTGAGTTTATAACCGGTCCGCCGGCCTCCGGTAAAAAGGAATATTTAAAAAAAACTGTAAGTAATTGCCTGGCCGGTGCCGATAGTGCAGAAAATATAATAGTACTCACCCATAGTTCAAAAACTGCCCGTGAAATTTATGAACATATTGTGCCCGGACTTAATTCATTTAAGGAAATCAGGATAGAAAGCGTCACCTCTTTTTGTAAAAAAATATTACGTGAAAATTATTTTAACACTGAACTAAATCCCGGCTTTAGAATAATAAGTGATTTCGAAAAACGCCTTATCGTTAGATCGGTGCTTAAGAAAGAGACAGAACTTAAATATTTTTCCGGCGGCGCCAGCCAAAATAAAGGCATGGTAAGAGAACTCTCTAATTTTACCGATATCGCAAAAAGAAATCCCGGATGGGAAAAGAGTATAAGTAAGCTTGACGGTGTTTCAAAAATTAAA
Source organism: Elusimicrobia bacterium LH_S2 (assembly GCA_023660015.1). Classification (GTDB taxonomy): domain Bacteria; phylum CG03; class SLGR01; order SLGR01; family JAGXOG01; genus JAGXOG01. The sequence continues at coordinate 28,573 of JAGXOG010000008.1, forward strand.
TTCAATGATCTTAAAAAACTTACTAATATATATGATAAATCGCTGACTAAATTTAATTTTTTGGATTTTGTGGATATAGAAATAGATACAGCAAAGCTGCTAAAACAGTACCCCGCCACTACTTCATTTAAAAAAGTTTTTGTATATGAAACCGAAGATATGGATCTAATAATCACCGATATTATATGTTCTTTGCTTGATAGGGCTAAAGAGGCCCTGATATCTTTCAGGGGGGATGCGGGTATATATGATTTCAGAGGCGGAAATCCGGAATATATTGAAAAAAAGTTAAAAGAACGATATGACTTTAAAGTTATAAACTTAAAAAAGAACGATCTTCAGGCGAAAGAAAATTTAATAACTGCCTCTACGCGGGATAAGCAGGCCGAAAAGATAGCGTCCCATATAGCCCTTAAATTAAAGAGCGGAGTTTCACCAGAGGATATTGCGGTAATTTCCCGTTCTGTTGGTGAGGATTTTGGGGTCTTTACCGACGCTCTTAAAAGGCGGGGAATTAATTATGTCTTGTCCGGAGGAATAGATTTTTTCCGCCAGCCGGAAATTTTAAATTTGATATCCCTTCTCAGTGTTATTTATCACCAGGCTGAAAGCAAGGATATAGATATTTACCGCGCCGGAAAAATGATGGGATTAGCAGATGAAAATATTATCAATAAGCTTCGCCGTAAATCTCTTTTGGATTCTAAACCGGTAAAGACTGTATTTAAAGAGGATATGCCTGAACTTTATGAAGAGTTTTTTAGTATAATAAAGGGCTTCCGCGAGCGGGCAAAAAAAGATTCAATAGAAAAATTCATTTACCGTATAATGAGAAGCTTTAAACTTTTAAAAAAGGCCTCTTACCATAAAATGGAAGCCGAATTGTATAGATATTTTTTTCATATAGTAACTGAGTTTTCCGAACACTACGAAAAACTACTGGGTCGCCCTCTGGGCTTTAGCGAATTTATGGAAAATCTTTACGATCTTTTAAAGGGGTTCGGCAAAGATATAGACGTTCCTTTTATTTCAGACCGTGAAGCGGTAAAAATAATGACCGTTCAGCAGTCCAAAGGGGAGCTTTTTAACTTTGTTTATATGGTAGATATGGTGGAAGATAACTTTCCCCGCGAGTTTTTTGAGAATCCGTTAATTATCGCCGAGGAATGTCGGACGCTTAATATAATACCTGAGATAGGAATTTCGGCGCGATATGAATACGAGAAGAGATTATTTAATATAGCCCGCAGCAGGGCTAATAAAAATATGATATACGGTACTTACGAAATGGAAGATTCGGGAACCCCGGCCAAACTTTCGTCTTTTATATCGTCGGATAAAAATATAGATGAGCTTGATACCTTAAAAGAGGCGGTAGTTGATAACTTTGACTTCTATATGAAGCTGGCTTCGGGTTATTCTAAATCTCAAAGAAATGAAATATCAGAGATTGCAGAGGGAGATATAGCCGAAGAAATAATCAGGATGGATAATATAATAAGTTTTGATGCGGCGGCGATTAATGACCGGGTAACAGAAGGGCTGCCGGATACTTATTCTTACACAAAACTTGAAAATTTTGTTAACTGTCCCCGGCAGTTTTTTTACAGGTATATAGTTGGTCTAAAGGAGCCCGAATCCATCTATAAAATTATAGGGATTGCCACTCATAAAATATTAAGCTCGCTGCATAAAAGCGGTCGGGTTACATATGAAAATATGGTAAAACTTTTAAATCAACTCTGGACTTCTCAAGATTTTTATTCTGAATTTGAAAGCAGAAATATATATACTCTGATAAAAGATATGCTTGAAAATTATATAGCGCTGGCCGAAAATGAAAAGTTTAAAGTAGTATCGACAGAAGAATCTTTTAATGTCCGGATGGAAGGGAAGAAGTTTACAGGAAGATTTGATCGCATTGACAGGTTAAGCGATGGTTCCGAGCGGGTCGTTGATTATAAAACGGGAAAGAATATTCCCGCTATAAGAGGCCAGCTTAACGCGGTTAAAAGGGGGGAGAGTTTCCAAATACCGATTTACAGTATGGCTCGTGGGGGCAGATATTTTTCTATATACAGGTTGAGATATGGCCCGGATAAGATGAATGTGATGATAGATTTTAATGATAAAGACGCCGCGAAAGCCCTAAGTTCTGCAGTAGAATCGATAAGAGTTACGATAAGTGAACTGGAAAAAGGGCACTTTCCCCCCGCCGCAGCATCTGCCTGCCGGGTATGTTATTTTAAAAGGATATGCCCGGTTTATTAAGTATATGAATATGAAAATAAATTTCACCCAAAGCCAGAAAAGAGCAATTAACGCCGACGACGGGAAATTTGCGGTTAAAGCCGGGGCGGGTACCGGCAAGACCAGCGTATTGGTAAACAGATACCTGAAAATATATGATACCCTTTTTAAAGATTTAAGTCCCGAAGATATCTGTGATTCCATACTTACAGTTACATTTACAAAACGCGCTGCCCGCCAGATGAGAGACAGGCTGAGCGGGAGTATACCTGATACCGCTTTGAGGTATGCTCATATATCTACGATTGATTCTTTCTGCTCGCGCTTTTTAAAGGAAAATGCTTTTGCGGCCGGAATCGATCCGGAGTTTAAGGTTTTAGATGAAGTAGAGTCAAAACTATATTTCAGAAAGCTGGGGCTGTCAGTTTTAGAAGATGAGGTTATATGGCCCATTCAGATTGAAAAGCCCAGAGAGAGTTTTTTAAACGATGTCTATGAACTCATAAACAGTTTAAAGCAGGAACTTGTCGGGCCTGAAATGTTTATGAATAATTTAGTTGAGAATGAAGAAATACACCGGGCAATATACATGCTCTATATGCGGTACGAAGAAGCGCTTAAAAAGGATAATTATATGGATTTCGGAAGAATTTTAAACGAGACCTATCGCATAATAAAAACAAATCCCGGGATTCGTAAAAATGTTCAGGATAAATTCCGGTATCTGCTTGTGGACGAATATCAGGATACAAATCCCGCCCAGGTTGAACTTCTGGGTATCGTCTCGGCCCCGCAGGATAATTATTTTGTTGTAGGCGATGAGCAGCAGTCAATCTTTAGATTCCGCGGAGCCCATCCCGAACATATAGTAAATCTCTTTAAAAGCCTGCCGGAAGGAAGCAAAGTGGTGCTGAAAGAAAATTTCCGCTCCGGGGCTCCCGTTCCCGAACTTGTAAATGAAGTTTTTAAAGAAGAGATAAATGGTTATCATTCAATTGAGAGCACCATAAGCCAGGAGTCCCGCATTAAGTTGTTTTTAGGCGATAAGAGAGAAGAAGAAGCCGAATATATATCTTCACAAACAAGGAAATTCTTAGATTCCGGTTATGACCCCGGTGATATAGTTGTTCTTTTCCGGGGAGTTAAAAACTGCGCTGTCTATGAAGAAAAGATGAGGAAATACGGTATAAAAACGGTAACTGTCGGAGGCGCCGGGTTTTACGAACAACCCGAGATAAAAGATATTATAGCCATGCTGACTGTGATGGACAATCCTTTTTCCGACCGTGAACTTATCCGTCTGCTTCAATCTCCGTATTTCGGAATTAAAGACAGTGAACTTGCCCGGATACTTTATGAGAACGACTCAACGAGTAAGGGCAGTTCTCTTTTTGAGAAAATGAAGGGCTCCGGAAACTCTAAAATTACTGCTTTTATGGAATTTATGGATTTTTTCAAGGATAAAAAAAGAAGTTTATCTTTAGTTGAATTAATAAATTTAACCGCCGAAAAAAGCGGTTTGTTTTATCGAGCTTCTTCTCAAAACGGCGGACTTGATTCGCGTCCGATGTCCAACCTCAATAAATTTATAAGAATGGCCAGGAGCTTTGAGGGACGAAATATTTTTTCGACGCTTTATGATTTTATCAACTACCTCCGGCAGATTGAAAACGCTGCAATAGTTGAAGCAGAGGCAAGACCATTAGTTAAAAATGTAGTAAACTTAATGACAGTTCACCAGGCAAAAGGGCTGGAATTTCCCGTGGTCTTTGTGGCAAATGTCTCTTCCGGAAATTTTCCCACCTCAAACAGGGTGAATATCTATCATTTCTTAAAAGAGCAGGGATTAATTATTAAAGATAAAACTAAAGGCTCCCGGTATATGGAAATCTTAAATACCCGTCTTTACCGTGAGTTTTATGAAGAGGAAAAAAGGCTCTTTTATGTTGCGCTGACCCGTGCTCAAAAACATCTTTTTATAACTGGTAATATAAATTTTCGCGGGTCAATTTCAAAATTCATGTCATTTTTTCTGAATAAAAAAGAAAAAGGAGAGTTTAAGTTAAAATCAAATTTAAAGAAGATTATTGCCAGGGATAAAATTGTTCCTGAACTAAATGTTCCTGAACTAAATGTTGGTGAATTAAATGAAGATAAAAAAATATATCAGGACAAGCAAAGTAAAGCAAAAGAATTTTTAGAGATTTCTAAGGACTTGGGAATTCCCGGTTTTATAAAAATCAGGGATATACCGGTTGAGTTTTCCGTAACTAAGATTGAAACTTATATAAGATGTCCCCGGCTCTATAAATACAGGTATTTCGTAAAGATACCACCGCCCCCCGCCGAAAAAAGTTTCTCTGCAGCGTTGTTTGGTTCTGCGGTTCACAGGATGCTTGAAGAATATTACAAAATAGCCAAACCGGGTCAAGTGGCAATGCCCGAAAAGATTAAAACCCTTATATGTTCGACAGGGATAAGCAGCGCCGAGTTCAAAAAAAATTATTTGAAGAAATCTGAAGAAGTGATAAAATCAATACAAAGTTCCGGTATGTTAAAACCGGCAGAAGAAATATTATATACCGAAGAGCCCTTTGTTTTGAAAGTCGGAAGCAACAGAATAAAAGGGACTGTTGACCGGATAGATAAAACTGAGGGACAAATTGAACTTATAGATTATAAAACCGCCAAAAGTGCCGATACAGGACATTACCGGTTTCAGATAAGTATATATTTGGAGGCATTAAAAGAAATATTTAAGTTCGATAAGGTTGCTCCGTATATATATTTTGTAGCCATAAATAAAATTAAGAAAGTAAGACCGATAAAATTTATTAATTTGAGAATAAAAAGCGCGGTAAACGGAATACAGTCCGGGCGTTTTCCCGCTATTTCAGGGCAGCATTGTAAATATTGCCCGTATTTAGAAATATGCGATAAAAATAGTCCGTAAAACATATAAGTTAGTGCTTATTATAATTGACAAGAAATAATATATTTGATATATATAAAAGCTATGCAATTTTTATTAACAGCAATACAGATTATATCGGCGGTTCTGTTGATTCTTGTAATATTGCTTCAGCAGGGCAAAGGCGGCGGAATGGCATCTATGTTCGGCGGCGGAAGCGGCATGGACGATATGCTCTCGGCACCGGGAAGCGATGTTATATTAAAGAAAACAACCGTAACCTTGGCCACTCTGTTTTTATTTACTTCGCTTATATTGGCTATAAAGACAAGTCGGAGTACTTCTAAAAGCATTATGGATGACCAGCAGCCATCTGCTCCGGTCGAAACTGAAGCGCCTGCTCAAAATGAAGAACCTGTTCCTATTCCGGAAGATATTCCGGAGCAATAGTTCTTTTTTATCCAGTGCCGAGGTGGTGGAATTGGCAGACACGCATGGTTAAGGACCATGTGGTTTATCCCGTGCGGGTTCAAGTCCCGCCCTCGGCACCAAAATATAATAAGCGTGACTTGAAGGGTTTTTCCCGCTCCTAAATGGAGAAAAGGGCAGCGCCCGGCAGGGGAAAACCCCGGCTTTGAGAGAGCGGAAGCAAACGAAAAGAAGTCCCGCCCTCGGCACCAAAATATAATAGGCGGGTGCGAAGCGTTATGAAAAACAGTCTAAATGACTGTTCCTCAGGTTGAGCACACTTGTTAGAAGCGTCAAGAAAAACAGTCTAAATGACTGTTTTTTAGCGGAGCACACTTGTTTGAAGGGTTTTTCCCGCTCCTAAATGGAGAAAAGGGCAGCGCCCGGCAGGGGAAAACCCCGGCTTTGAGAGAGCGGAAGCAAACGAAAAGAAGTCCCGCCCTCGGCACCAAAAATGTATAAGATGTCGGTGTTTGTTTAAAAAAAGTTTTTGGCGCGGTACCCAAGAGGCTTAAGGGGACGGTTTGCAAAACCGCTATTCGCCGGTTCAAATCCGGCCCGCGCCTCCATAATATTTTTAAGGGCGGTTAGCTCAGTTGGTTAGAGTGCCACGTTGACATCGTGGAGGTCACCGGTTCAAATCCAGTACCGCCCACCATCTTTAGCATAATTAGATAATATTAGATGAAAAACAGACCAAATAAAAAATGAGTGACAATATAGAAAAATTAAGACATTCTACTTCCCACATTATGGCCGATGCGGTTATGAAGCTTTACGACAACGTTAAAATCGGAATAGGCCCGGCAATTGACAACGGCTTTTATTACGATTTCGACATTGAAGATAAGATATCCGAAGACGACCTACCTAAGATAGAAGAAAAGATGGCGGAAATTATCCACAAAGGCCATGAATTTAAAAAGGAAGTAGTATCCCGCAAAGAAGCCCTGGAGATATTTAAAGACCAGCCCTGTAAAAAAGAACTCATAAACGAATTCTCCGAAGGTGAGGTTATAAGCATATATCTCAGCGGAGATTTTGTCGATCTCTGTCGCGGGCCTCACATAAAAAAAACTTCCGATGTAAATGTGAAGGCTTTTAAGCTCCTTAAAGTAGCAGGAGCATACTGGAAAGGCGAAGAGAAAAATAAGATGCTTACCCGCATTTACGGAACTATTTTTAATACTCCCAAAGAGCTTAGAAAGTATATACATAACTACGAGCTGGCTAAAAAGCGGGACCACAGAAAACTGGGTAAAAAACTTGACTTATTTAGTATCCAGCCCCGTAATGCCGGAGCGGGACTTGTCTTCTGGCATCCGGCCGGCGCGGCAGTGCGCAGGGAAATTGAAGATTTCTGGCTAAAGGAACATAGGCAGAAAGGATATGAGTTTATAAATATTCCGCATATAGCAAAAAGTAACTTATGGAAGACTTCAGGGCACCTGGATTTTTACAGTGAAAATATGTTTCCTAAACTTGAACTGGAAGAGGGCAGAGAAGAATATATTTTAAAACCCATGAATTGTCCGGGACATATACTTGTTTATAAGAACAATCTTCATTCTTACCGCGAATTCCCTTTAAGATGGGCGGAATTGGGAACGGTTTACAGATACGAAAAAACAGGGGTGCTGCACGGATTGATGAGGGTGCGTGGTTTTACTCAGGACGACGCTCATATATTCTGTCGCCGCAGCCAGATGAACGAAGAGATAGAAAGAGTTTTTAAGTTCACTTTAAATATTTTAAAGACTTTTAGATTTAAAGATTATAAAGTATTTTTAAGCACCCGTCCCCATAAATATGTCGGGAAAGTCGCTCAGTGGGATCTTGCAGAAAGAGCCCTGAAAAAGGGGCTGGAAAATATAGGGCTCGATTATGAAATTGATCCCGGAGAAGGGGTCTTTTACGGACCGAAGGTGGATATAAAGATAAAAGATTCCCTGGGACGCATGTGGCAGTGTTCTACTATACAGGTTGACTTTAATATACCGGACAAATTTGATATGGATTTTGTTAATAAAGACGGTAATAAGGAGAGACCGGTAATGATACACCGGGCAATTTTTGGGTCTCTGGAACGTTTTTTTGGGATTTTAATCGAGCACTACGGCGGGAGATTCCCCCTGTGGCTTGCTCCCGTTCAACTAAAACTTATTCCTATATCGGAGGAGCAGTTTGAATATTGCGATAAACTTCGGGCCGGGTTGCTTAAGGAAAATATAAGGGTCTCTGTTAATAATAAGGACGAAAAGCTGAGCAAAAAGATATGGCAGGCCAGGGAGATGGAAATCCCTTATATGGCGATAGTAGGAGAGAGGGAGTTAGAGTCCGGTAAACTGTCAATCCGTAAAATTTCCGAAGGGGATATAGGGAGTTTTACAGTAGACGATTTTATTCAAAAACTTAAAAAAGAAATTACCCTGAAGAAATAATTTCTTTTAATCTCTTTATATTATTACGTGCGGATTTTTTTTTGCTTTCACGCTGGGCATTATTATAAATATTTACCCATAAGTCATAAGCTTTCTTGTAATCCTTATTTTCCTGTTCGTATAGCTGGGCTAAAATAATCTTTATATTCAGCGGCGTGCCTTTTAGAAAAGCTATCTTTTCCAGCTGGGGTATTGCTTTAGAGAGTTCGTCGCGGTTCATATATATCAAAGTCGATTTCAGCAGGTAGAGCTTCCATTTCAATTCATTGAAATAAGTATCGTTTTCCACTATGAGCAGATGATATTTGTCGGTATCTCTCAGGGTTAAATTGTCAGCTTTTTTTTCTATGGCTTCAACCGCCGCTATTCCTTCATTTAAAATTTCCATGGCTTCGCTGTAACGTTTAAGATTCCAGCCCAGCGTTGTAGGGCCTAAAAGATAGGCATTAACGAAGAGGGGGTCAAATCTTATTACCTGCTGCCAGTAATTTTTAAGTTTCGGGTAAAAAATTTTACCCCGCCGGTGTTGGCTGCCTTTGCTAAGCTCCATGCGGGTACCCGATTTTTCTCCGTAATATTGTATGGTCTGTATCCAGACTATATCCGTTGCCAACCTTCTCATTCCCATCATCGAAGCCCAGAAAGAAATTGGAGTACTTAGTGGATAAGTCTTAGAGAATATGGGCGGGTAAGGGTTTTTATCCGGCATATTATAATAGAAGAAACCGGTTATCAAAATAAACAGACCGAGTAAAATTCCGTTTAACTTAACGGAAGTTTTTTTCATAGTTCCTTTTTATTAAATAAAATTATGGAGAGAGTTATAATAACTGCCGAGTAAAATATTGCGTAGCCGGCCGGATAAAAATATGCCGAAAATCCCGCGTTAGTTATATGAAAAGTGTCTTTATAATTTAAAAAACTGAAATTAGGAAGAACGTAGTAGAGAAATTGCAAAAGAGGGGTCAGTATAATGCCGGAGTCTTTTAAAAGCCGGTTAAGATGTTTTAACTCTCCCGCAAAATGTCCCAGCGCCCACAGAAAAAATATAGTGACAAAGGAAGATGCCGATGAGGTGGAAATAAGCGATAAAAAAATTGAAAAAGAAGTTATGATAAGTATCTTTAAAAATATAGTAAAAGATATAAGTATTATGTAGCTGTTAAATGTCCAACCTTTTAAAAGAAGCATTACAATAAGGGATAAAGCCATGATAATAATATATGAGGCGATAACTGATATTATACCGAAAAATCTGCCCAGAATATATGTCGCCCGGCATACCGGCCGGGAAAGTATGAGGTAGACGGTTTTTTCCTCCATCTCTTGAAGTATAAGCCGGACCGCTATAAAGGAAGCGCTTAAGAAAGCAAACATCTCTATAGCTGCGGTTCCCAAATCAAGAATTACCCGTATCTCCTGGTCCGGGGAAAGCATGGAAAAAAGCACTCCGCTGCCCAGCACAATAAATATAAAAAGAAATAATATTATAAAATTTTTCTTTTTAAGATTTTCAACGTATGTAAACTTAGCTATATTATATATCTTACTTGGATTCAATGTTCTAACGCAACACCCGCCAATTTTTTAAAGGACTCATAGGGTGTTTCCCAATCCAATACTTTCCGAGGTCTGCCGTTAAGCAAGTGCTGGGCATCTTTTATTTCCTCTCGAGTCAATTTATTGAAATCTGTCCCTTTTGGAAAAAACTGTCTGATTAAACCGTTAGTATTCTCATTCGTTCCCCGTTCCCATGGACTTGCCGGATGGGCAAAATATACCTTTATCTTTGTAGCCCAGGTAAACTTTTTATGCTCTGCCATCTCTCGGCCTTGATCATAGGTCATCGTTAATCTCATTTGCTCCGGCAACTGTAATGCTTCTTTTGAAAATGCTTTCCTTACTTCCGTTGCTTTTTTTGACTGTAACAGAACCATTATTGTCGTTCTTGTAGTCCTTTCTACAAGAGTCCCCATCGCCGATTGTCTGTTTTTTCCTATGAGTATATCTCCTTCCCAATGTCCGGGGACAGTTCTATCAGCCACCTCAGCCGGACGCTCCTCTATACTGAGCATATCTTCCAATTTTTTCTTCGACTCTTTAGCTCTTTTACCTCGTTTACGCCGGTACTTACGCTTTTGTCTTAAACAGTTCAGAAGTTCTTTCTTTAACTGTCCACGGGGTAGCACATATAGATAACTGTAAATTGCTTCATGTGATATTTGCATAGCTTCATTATTAGGATAACTATTTTTCAGTCTATTGGCAATCTGTTCGGGTGACCATTTCAACCGTAATTTATTATAAACGTATTCTCTTAATGCTTCATTTTTCATCAGTTTCCGATTGCCGAATTTTCGGCTTTTGGCGTTTCGACTTGCTCTTTTATGTGCCCGCTGGGCCCTGTAGGTGTACTTATTACAGCTTCCCTTATGAATTTCACGGCTTATTGTACTGGGCAACCGATCTAATCGTCGGGCAATTTCTCTTATAGATAATTTCTTTGCCAAACCTCGACTTATTTCCTCTCGTTCTTCTGAACTCAATCTTTTGTAGCAACATTTTCTCATAGTATTTCCTC
>JAGXOG010000090.1 GCA_023660015.1 Elusimicrobia bacterium LH_S2
ATTTTATTACAAGACCCCAGAAATTTTTCCCGTTGTTATTAAGCCGCCCTCGAAAATTTTTGGCATATACAGATGATAAAAGAATAACCAAGATGTCTCATAGCAAAGCGGATAAGAGGAAAATGTGGATGAAGATAACATTTTTGGCTTTGAATATATTTTTTATAGTCGGCTTGCTGAAATTTCGTAGGAAATTCAGATAATGTGCGGGATTTGCGGAATCGTTAATTTTAACGGGAGATCCGTTGTTGAAGCGGGTTTGAAAAAAATAAACAAACTGCTTTGTCACAGAGGCCCCGACGAAGAGGGATACTATATAAATGGAAAATGCTCGGTGGGCCTGGGAATGAGTCGGCTGAGCATCATAGACCTTGCCACGGGAAGTCAGCCAATTTACAACGAAAATAAAACGATAGCGGTTGTTTTAAACGGTGAAATTTATAATTTTCAGGAATTGCGAAAAGACCTTGAAGGAAGACACAAATTTTACACAAAAACAGACACAGAAGTTATTGTCCATCTTTATGAAGATTACGGAGTTGGTTGCCTTGAATATTTAAGAGGTATGTTCGCCTTCGCTCTGTGGGACGAAAAGAGAAAACGTCTGTTTATCTCCGGTGACCGCCTCGGCAAGAAACCTCTTTATTACACAAGAATCAACGGGAATTTTTATTTTGCCTCAGAAATGAAATCATTCCTCGCCGTTTCTGAATTCAGGAAAGAAATAAATTTAGAAGCAGTCCATTATTATCTCACATATCAGTATATTCCGGCGCCTATGACAATATGGAAAAATGTTTTCCGCCTGGAGCCGGCAAATTTTCTGGTTTTAAATTCAGGAGGAAATCTGAAAAAAGAAAGGTATTGGGAAATTGATTTGAGAGAGAAAACCAATTTAACTTTTGAAGATGCGAAAAAAAGGTTGAAGGTACTGCTTACAGAAGCGACTAAAATCCGTCTGAATTCCGATGTGCCTCTCGGAGCGTTTCTTTCAGGAGGGATTGATTCCTCAATTGTTGTCGGTTTGATGAGTGAAATTTCACAGAAGCCTGTGAAAACATTTACAATCGGTTTTGAAGAAAGTGAATACTCCGAGTTGAAATTCGCAAGAGTCGTCGCGAAATATTTTGGGACAGAACATCACGAGTTAATCGTCAAACCCGATTTCCTTGGGATTCTCCCCAAAATTGTGTGGCATTACGACCAGCCATACGCGGACAGTTCCGCGCTGCCGAGTTTTTATGTCGCCGAAATGGCAAGAAGAAATGTCAAAGTCGCCTTAACCGGCGATGGGGGCGATGAGAATTTCGCCGGATATTTGAGATACAAGGCGATGAAGATTTCTTCTTTCGTCGCACCTTTTTTCACGCCGGTTCCAAAAGCATTTGTTGATTGGGTGCTTGGGAAAACGCGTTTTCTCCACGCCCCTGATTCTAAGAGATTTTACAGATACATTCACAGATTTATTCAGCCGCTGAAACAATCACCCGGGCGGAGAAATTTGATATGGCATGCGGCTTTTACGACTCAAATGAAAAACTACATATATTCTGACG
>JAGXOG010000091.1 GCA_023660015.1 Elusimicrobia bacterium LH_S2
GCCACATACCGATCAACAGTTCCTTTACCCTTACCCATACGAGTTTCTGCCGGCTGGGCAGTTACCGGATGATCGGGAAATGTCCTTATCCAAACTTTCCCCCCTTCTTTCATAAATTGAGTTAAAGCTATCCTGGCCGCCTCAATCTGCCGTTCGGTAATCCAAGCCGGCTCCATCGCTTTTAAACCAAATTTACCGTAATTAACTTTACTCCCTCTTACGGCTTTTCCTCGCATACGTCCGCGGTGTTTTTTCCTAAATTTAACTTTTTTAGGTCTAAGCATTTTCTTTTTCCCGGTCTATATCGTCATATATCTCACCATTAAAAACCCATACTTTGATACCTATATTGCCATAGTTAGTATTGGCTTCGCAAAAGCCGTAATCTATATCCGCACGTATGGTCTGCAGGGGTACCCGGCCCTCTTTTACCCATTCTGTCCTGGCAATTTCAGCACCGTTAAGTCGACCGCTTACGCATATCTTTACGCCTTCAACCCCTTCCCGGCTTGTCCTATACAGGGCTCTCTTTATAACCGATCGGAACCTTATCTTTTTTTCCAGGGCGTTAGCGATACTGTTTGCAAGAATATATGCATCGGTCTGGGGGTTTTTAATATGTTTTATATTAACCAACGATCTCTTGCCGGTCATCTCATCTATCTCGTCCTTAATTGCCTCCACTTCAGAACCACCTTTTCCTATTATCACCCCCGGACGATCAGTATGAATGGTAACCCGGATGTTTTCCCCCATACGTTCAATATCGACTCTTGATATCCCGGCATTTTCTACTCTGCCCCGGATAAATTTCCGTATCTGGTGGTCTTCTTTTATTAACTGCGGCATTTCTTTAGGATTAAACCAGCGCGACCTCCAGGTTTTATTGATTCCAAGTCTGAAAGTTATCGGATTTACTTTTTGACCCATTATATAATTAACCTCATATTTAAATTTTTATAAATTCCCATCTTTAATTACCAATCTCTATCTTTATATGTGCCGACCGACGCTTATAAATATCGGCTCTACCCATTGCCCTGGGACGCAGTCTTTTAAGCGCCGGGCCCTGCCCTACCCAGGCTTTTGATACTTTAATCTCATCAATTATATCACGTGCATCACCGTTGGCTACCGCTGACTTTAATAATTTTAATACAGGCTCGGTGGCTCTCTTATTTAAAACGGCAAGCAGAGCATAAGCTTTACTTACTCTCTTCCCCCGAATCTTATCCAGAACAATATTAATTTTTCTGGGACTCATGCGTATATATTTAACTTTTGCCCTTGCTCTCATAATTCTACTCTTCAGTTTCTTCCAGTTCTTTTGAATGAGCCGCGCCGTGCCCGCTAAAAAATCTAGTCGGAGAGAACTCACCTATTCTGTGTCCTACCATCTCCTCAATTATGCTGACTTTAATAAATTTTTTACCGTTATGAACCGGGATTGTCAGCCCTATAAAATCCGGTATAACCATTGAACTTCTGGCGTAGGTTCTGTCGGTTACTTTCTTGCCCGACTTCCGGGCTCTGCGGACCTTCTTCA
>JAGXOG010000092.1 GCA_023660015.1 Elusimicrobia bacterium LH_S2
GTAAACAGGTGCTAACCATTCATTTAAAATATTTAAAACCGAGATGGGAAATGGCAAAAAAAATATTTAAACTTGGATGGCCGGCCACACTTGAACACTCAATGAGAGCAGCGGGGTTTATGGCTCTGACTTCACTGGTAGCGTCTTTCGGTACGGTATATGTGGCGACGTGCAGCCCATAGGGACAAGGATATTTTCTATCTTTATTATGCCCCCACTGGCGATAAGCTTTGGGCGTGGTAACCGGAGTAGGGCAGAGCTTGGGAGCGGGTAGAACTTTTCATTCTCTTTTAAAGGGCTTTGCGGGCCTGTGGGGAGTTAGAATTCCGCTGGCATATTTTTGGTCCGCCCGGATAAATTCACCGGTCGGGATATGGAATGCGTTTATTGTGGCCGGCGTTGCCGAATTGGCAATTGCAGCGCTCTATTACAGATACGCAGAGTGGGAGATTCCGGTTATAGGTAAGGCGAAACTTACCAAAGAAGTTATATCTTCCGAATTTGAGAGAGAAGACGGTACTTTTAGAACTTGAGGAGGAAAATATTATGGCGGAGTGCAATTTAGAGAAAAATTTAGAGATATGCAACTGTTCTTACAAGCCGTGTTCGAGGAAAGGCAAATGTTGCAATGTATAATTTACCATAAAAGGATGGATGAGATGCCAGCCTGTTTTTTCCCAGACAGTGTTGAAAAGACCTATGACCGTTCGGTAGAAACTTTTATAAAAACTTACCGGGAAAACGGAGGGTTTTAAATGTCAATGAACCCTTACCGGTTTTGTCCTCACTGTAAATCTGATTTAAAACGAAAAGAGGTAGACGGCATAGACCGACTAATTTGTCCGGCCTGCGGTTGGATAAATTACCTTAATCCTATTCCCGCAGTGGCCTGTCTGGTAAAAGAAAAAGGACGAATACTCCTGGTAAAAAGAGGGGTAGAACCCAAAAAAGGGGAATGGTCGCTTCCTGCAGGTTTTATGGAACTTAAAGAGACACCGGAAGATGCCACTCTGCGTGAATTAAAAGAGGAAACCGGATTAGAAGGGAAGGTAGAAGAATTAATCGGGGTTTATTCGCAGCCAAGTGAGAATTATTCAACGGTACTGACTGTCGGATATAGAGTAGTAAAGCGCGCAGGAGCTATCCGTCCCGGCGACGATGCTGACGATGCCGGATTTAAAAAGATTAATAATCCCAAAGATTTGCCTTTTACAAGCCACCGTCGTATGCTGAGAGATTCCAATGCGCTCTTATAAATATCTTTTTGGGCCGGTCCCCTCCCGCCGCTTGGGAATTTCGCTGGGGATAGATATGGTTCCGTTTAAGACGTGCACTTATAATTGTGTATATTGTGAGTGCGGCGCCACCGAAAAAAAGAGCACGACAAGAAAAGAATATATTAAAAGTGATCTGATTTTAAAAGAGATTGATGATTATCTTTCTACAGGCCCACGGGTTGATTATGTAACTTTTTCCGGCGGCGGTGAACCGACATTAAACAGTGCTATAG
>JAGXOG010000093.1 GCA_023660015.1 Elusimicrobia bacterium LH_S2
TCTTATCCTGACTCTGAGAGGTGTTAAACTCTTCAAAACTTAATTTTGCCGAACCTACCCCTAAATTACTGAAATTTCCGTCAGGTGCCTTAGATATTGCCTCCACTGTTACGCTGAAGGTAGAACGGCTTATTATATCTATAATTTCGGGCTTTTCTATCTCGGTATAGGCAGATTTCTCTTCAGAGTATCCGTCACCGTTGTAGTCCTTGTCTCCGTTTCTCGTCTTTACCTTAAAACTATAGTCGGTATTTGCTTTCAGTCCCACAACTATAATATCGGTCCCGTCTCCCCAGTTAGATTTATTTGCCCATACTTGGGAACTATTAGATGCAAACCCCGTACCGTCACTATTTAGCCACCAGGTATCTGTCCAGCCATTTGTAGTTACGCATATCGCATACTCCGGATAGTCAGAAGAATTTGAAGCACCGTCTCCTTCTGTTATAGTTGCACTCAGACTCTCTGTTGAACCTTCTATCCTGCTAACAGTTAAGGAAGCATTATTTGCCAGTGTGTATTTTGTTACTGTCGGGCTTTCGTTGGTCTCAGCGGACCTGTTCCTTGACTGAGCCACAAAATCATATCCATTATTTGCTTTTAATCCTGAAAATTTAAAATAACTTGTCGCTGAATCTACTCTCCAGCCCGAAGTTGACGGGTCCACCCCATATGTCTCACATTCTACCTGCCAGGCGCTTGAAGATACTCCGAGATTGGTGTAATCGGTAGGTGCCGGCCTTGCTTTTATATAATATGTTGAAATATCTGTATCAAATCCCACTCCGGTCGGTACTTCTATGGAAGTAGTTATTATCTTTGTCGTATATGGACTGTTAAATAATTCATCTCCGTTATAGGTGGTGATTTTATATTGATATGTGCTGTTTGCTACCAAATCGGTATTTGGCCAGGAATTTATCTTCTTGTCATCACTGGTCTCATCCCTTCCCTGATTAGTATCTATATTCTTAAAATTTATCCCGCTTACACCTTCATCTATTCTTGTCGGCGGATCATCCCAGATATCAGTATAATATCTACCTATCACAGTCGCGGAAGTTACATACCTTTTGAATTCCGCCTCGCCGGCACTCTCTATTCTTGTGTATTTACTCTCAGTTGCCGTATAATCCGTATTTACCTTCTCCCCATGGTCTACCACTCCTCCATCTCCGGAACGTGCCCGGACTTTAAAATAATACTTCTTATTTACATCCAGTAAAGTTGCATTATAATTCGTAGTACTTTCCCAGTCCATATAATAGGTATAATCAATATCGTCTGTTGAACCGGCAAGATAATACTCTGTCCAGGCAGGATTGCTCCCGGAAGACCAGTATATATTAAACTCCTTCTCTGTTATCTCACTGTCAGGTAATGGGTCAGCTGCCCAATCAGGCAGATCCGCCCGGGTCCAGGTCACCGTCGTGCCGGATACCGCAGGACCGAATCCGTCGGAAGTGCG
>JAGXOG010000094.1 GCA_023660015.1 Elusimicrobia bacterium LH_S2
ATTTGAATCATTAGGATTAATTATAAACGGAGTTAGGTCTTTCGTCAACTGTTTAAAATCAAAATTCTTACATTTATCAATAAGTTTATTCTTAAGTTCTTTTTTGTCTTTTTTCCCAGTTTTTCAGATAGATATTTCATATCGGGGATAGTCTCTCCATGTAAAAAAACAATATCAAAAAAATCTCTGCCCATTGGCCTGTTTCTTGTAAATACTGCGCAAATCTTCTGTGAGAGCAATAAGTCTTTAGGAACAACAAAAATATTTGTAAAAACTTCAAACTTATTTATTAATTCTTTTTCCGGCTCATAATTATAATTCTGCGGTTCTGTATCAAACTGGATCACTAATTTTGTATTAAGATGTCCTGATACTCCTGTTTGAGAAAGCAGATCGAGAAACTTAAAATGGCATTTATAGGCCCATTTTGTTGTTACTTTGGTCTCTAATTTATATCCTTTAAGATTCAGCCTCTTTTTTATGTGCTCTGTCAGCTCTATAAATTCTGTTTTTGATATTCCCCTATTGTCAAAGTCCAGGTCTTCTGAGAATCTTGAGTTTGAGTGTACTATCTTGATAGCTGTGCCCCCCATAAATACAAGCCTGCTGCTGTATTGGGAATTGAAGATAATCTCTATTATCTTGTATTGCAGATATTCTCTAAGAATATTTTTCTTGAACGGCCTCAGATTTTTAGGATAAAAGCTGGCCAGATGTTCTATGTCAATCATTTTTTAAATACCCCAGTAATTTCTTTGTTCTGACTGATAACTTGTTTTGTCCAAATCTTTCCAGATACGAAGACAGCTTTTTTTTATCTATGTTTTCCCTGAACATTTCTTCGTTTATTCTGAGTTCCTTATAATCCCTTAGCGTATCGTAATGCGGATTAAAATACAGATAATCCAGGAGAGCCTTTTCAGTATCGGCAATCTTGTATGCGCTGTTATCATTTCCTCTGACTATCTGATATCCGAAAAACAATTCCGGCTTTATGCTCCTATAGGTAAATTCTCCCACAGATGTACTGAAATTATATGTTCTCTTTGTTGAGACAGATGTTACACTGTATACAGTTTCCGGAAGAAGATTATAATATGATAGTGCTATTTCCAGTGAAACATATGACGGACTATATATTTTATTACCTATAGAATAGAGAGTGTTATCATTAATCGTAGTATCTGAAAATATATAATATCCCTTTACTATCTTCTTTATATACCCCTTTCCCTGCCATTCATTCAGCCGCCTTCTATGAAAATTTCCGTCTATTTTCCTTATGTCGCTTATGGAAAATATACTAAATTCTTTTAAGTTATCTTTAAGTTCTAAATATCTCATTTTTTCGTATTGATGCTTTTTTTAGCACTCTTACGAAATATTTATAATATATTTATGATTTTTTCAAACCCTATTGCCTCATTTAAAAATCTAAACGAAAAAGATGTAAAATAACCTCCGATAA
>JAGXOG010000095.1 GCA_023660015.1 Elusimicrobia bacterium LH_S2
AACTATAAGAGTAAAGACCGGCGCCGCTTTTGATATAGTTTGCCGTCGCATAATCCTTAAATATTCCCTAACTTCTTCAACTTTTTTATTAAAATCCCCCATATTTTTCTTAGATACGGATTTTGAAGGGGGGAATTTAAGTTTAATGTAATTAACGGGTTTGCCGTATTTAGTTATCTTAAAATCAAGGTGAGGTCCGGTGGCCAACCCCGAGGCCCCCACATAACCTACTATATCGTTTTGTTTAACATATTTACCCACTCTTATGCCCCGCCCGTAAGAACTCATATGGCCGTACTGGGTAGTATAAATTGAATTATGCTTCACTGTTACTGTCCTGCCGTAACCTCCCTTCCACCCTTTATAGATGACTTTTCCCGTAGCTACCGACGATATCGGGGTTCCGGTCGGAGCGGCGTAATCTATCGCCAGGTGGGGACGGACATATCTTAATATAGGATGCATACGGTGGGGGTTATAACGCGAACTAATCCTGGTATAATTCAAGGGGGCCTTTAAAAACTGCTTGTGCAGCGAATCCCCGTCGGCATTATAATAATCTGTATTATCACCGTCCTTAAATCTTATCGCCGTATAATTCCCGATTTTACCTTTATAGGAAGCCATAATGATATCCCCCGACTTGACCGAGTTGCCGTCTATAAAATACTGGTTAAATACAAGCAGAAATTTATCGTCCGGCCGGACTTCCGTAAAAAAATCCACCTGCCACTGAAATATGTCGGCGAAATTCATAATTGTAGCTACATCCACTCCGGAATCTGTCATCGCCCGGTAAAGGCTGCTTTTTATATTACCTTTTACCGCAACTTTTTCTATCGTGTAATCAGGTATTACTACTTCGGGTATAAAATCTGTTCCGGTTGATTTAAGGACGTATTTTTTTAAAGGTCCCGGGCTGTATTCAAATTTTAATATTTTGCCGAAAGTCGAATGGTATATTTTATATCTGTGGCCGGCCTTGATTTTCCGGGTATCATAAACTTCGCTCATTTTTTTACCCAGTGCAACAGCCTGCCGGACAGAAAAATTTTTGGTAACGGCGGTGTACAATGATTCCCCGGGCTTTATCTTCCCTTCCAGTATCTCGACTTTTATATTATTCCCTACCGGGAAGATTATATTTGCCAGGTTGTTGCCCAGGGCTATAAACAATAATATTCCCGCTGCGCCGGCTATACAAAGTAGGATAACTTTTATTAACTTTTTTTTCAGTATTTCCAAGTCCTTTTTTCTTCCAGCCTCTTTCTGTTTTCTTCTTCCTTCCGTTTAAAAACGTTAACTATACTCAGCCCCACCAGGTTAGATACAGAAGATAGTATAATCTCCTCTTCTCCTTGAAATTATCCTGAGAAACTGAATTTCAACAAAGATATAACCTATCACTGCCTAATTTGCCATTATGGGAAGCCCAAGTATTTTTCCTTCTTCCCGTGAAATAT
>JAGXOG010000096.1 GCA_023660015.1 Elusimicrobia bacterium LH_S2
ACTATAACCGCATTTTTGTCTTTAACGTCACCTATTACGTTATATACCTTGGCTACATTAGGTTCCGGGCGCCTCTTATCTATTACCACAATGTCTGAGTCAATCCTTTTTGCCAACTCTCGCGTTCTTTCCACCCCCCCGGTATCCGGAGCCACTACCGTTAAATCTTTTATCTTGTTTTTCTCCAGATAATCTATAACTACGGGAAGAGCCAGTATATTATCGAGCGGGCAGTCAAAAAATCCCTGTATCTGCTGGGTGTGTATATCAACCGTAAGAATTCTGTCTGCTCCGGCACTCTGAAGTAGATTTGCTACCAACTTTGCCGTGATCGGAACTCTGGGGCTATCTTTTCTGTCTTGACGCGCATAACCGTAATAAGGTATTACGGCGGTTATCCTTTTTGCTGATGCTCGCTTCAAGGCGTCTATCATAATTAGCAGCTCCATTATATTGTGATTTACCGGCGGCGCGGTGGACTGAATAACAAAGGCATCGGTTCCCCTGGCGTTTTCCAGTATTTTAATCCTGCATTCGCCGTCAGAAAAACTACTTACTTTTGACTTACCTAAGTCAACTCCCAAATAATCGCATATTTTTCCCGCAAGTTTTAAATTTGAATTACCCGAAAATATTTTCATATCGTTATTCATTTATATAACCTCGCTTTAAATAAGTTCTTCGGCAACCTCTAACTGCTCGGGCCGGTTGATTCCTTTAATCTGGTTCTCGCTGATAGTCATATATCCGTTTTTTCTCCTCTCACCTGCAGTTATAACAATTAAATCCGTAAGATAAAATTCACCTTTAACCGGAGACTTTTTTATCTTTATAATATACTCTTTTAATCCCCGGGTTTTCATACAGTATATTCCCCCGTTTATTAAATTTATTTTTTTTTCTTTTTTGGACGCTTCTTTTTCTTCTACTATTCTTTTAACCTTGCTTCCCTCTGTAATAACCCGGCCGTAACCCGCGGGGTCATCCACCCGAGCCACTACAAGAGTGATATAATTTTTATCTTCTTTATGACGCCTATAAAGTTCTTCAAAGGTTTCTCCGTTTATAAGGGGAACGTCGGCGCAGGCTACAATGATATCTTTTGCGTCTTTCACCAAAGGCAGAGCTTTCTTTAAGGCGTCGGCTGTGCCCAGAGGTTCTTCCTGCCTTACCGGAAGACAACCTAATTTTTCCGCTTTTTTCTTTACTCTGCTGTCGGATTCAACTACTACAATGTCATCCGGTGAAACTTTCCGGGCCGCTAAGACAACTCTTTCCAACATAGACTTCCCCTTCAACCTTTGCAGGGGCTTAGGCAATGACGATTTCATCCGCTCCCCCCGGCCTCC
Organism: Elusimicrobia bacterium LH_S2; assembly: GCA_023660015.1. Lineage (GTDB taxonomy): Bacteria > CG03 > SLGR01 > SLGR01 > JAGXOG01 > JAGXOG01. The sequence goes on from JAGXOG010000096.1 coordinate 1,350, forward strand.
GGCCAGGAGAACAAATTTAAGTGAGTTCATAGTTAATTC
>JAGXOG010000097.1 GCA_023660015.1 Elusimicrobia bacterium LH_S2
ATGTCTTTTTTGAATTATTTAACTTCACTTGACTTTTATATTGTTATCTCCTTATACTAAATTCTAAAATTTTTATTTATCCCTGCCTCTGTTTATGACGCGGGTTCGAGCAGATAACCCTCACCACGCCCTTGCGCCTTATAACCTTGCATTTAGGGCATATCGGTTTAACTGATGCTTTAACTTTCATTATATTAACCTCCTATTTATTATCTGTGGACTGCTTAGAGCTTTTCTTTTTATCCATTCTGTATGTAATTATTCCCCTTGAGGGGTCGTACTTTGAAATTTCCATTCTAACCCGGTCACCGGGTAATATTCTTATATAGTACATTCTCATTTTACCTGAAAGGTGGGCCAATATTTCGGCCCCGCTGTCAAGCTTAACTTTAAACATTGTGTTGGGAAGAGTCTGTATTACACTTCCCTCGACTACTATTTTATCTTTTTTATCAGACATTTTTTAGACATAAAAATCTTATCTCCTATAGTCCTGCAAGCACTCTTGGCCCTTCAGCGGTCATTGCTACTGTCTTTTCCCAGTGGGTAGATAAATTGCCGTCCGCCGTACTTATAGTCCACTGGTCGCCGGCCGTAATAATTTTATATCCCCCCATATTTACCATAGGCTCAATAGCGATAAGAAGCCCTTCTTTTAATACCGGCCCGCGGTTTACGGCTTACCGAAATTAGGGACCTGCGGATCCTCATGTAAATTTTTTCCTATTCCGTGTCCCACGAGATCTCTTACAACACTATACCCTTTTTTTTCCGCTGTTGCTTGAATAGCCGCGGATATATCATGCAGTCTGCCTCCCGGCACCATTTTATCTATTCCAGCCTGCAGCGCTTCCCGGACAGTATCAATAAGCTCTTTAACCTTATTACTTATTTCGCCTACTGCTGCGGTAAATGCCATATCCGTGCAGAAACCGCGGTATATACCCCCTATATCCACACTGACTATATCCCCTTCTTTCAATACTCTCTTCAAAGAAGGGATTCCGTGAACTACTTCGTGATTTATAGAAGTGCAAACAACAGCCGGATAAGGCGGACGACCGTAATTTAAAAAAGCCGGTTTCATCTTGTTTTTTTAAATAAATTCCGTGCTCTCTCCTCTATATCTTTTGTAGATATACCCGGTTCAATCATAGCCATTATTTCCCTACTAATCCGGGTAAGTATACGCCCTCCAACGGAGATAACCTCTATCTCGTGGGGGCTTTTATAATATATCATCAATCAAAGAACATTCAACAGGCTAAATTTATAATAAAATCCAGCATATTAACTACCGGGGAGACTGTCAATTATAGATTTAAAAACTTCATCTATAGTTCTATTGCCGTCAATTTTAATAAGCTTATTCTGATTCTTATAATAA
>JAGXOG010000098.1 GCA_023660015.1 Elusimicrobia bacterium LH_S2
GTATATGTATACGCCCATTTTTAAAACTGATATTCGAAGCCACCAGAGAGGGATTTTTTTACTGCATTAGATTTATCCGGATTCGCAGTATAGTGCCTGAATGTATATTTATATTTTGCTTTAAGAGTTAAATTTTCTCCAATTTCCTCTTTATATCTCGCATAAGAAGATATCTGATTTTTATCTTTCGTGGTTTCTTCCGGAACATCATATCTTTGGGATTTAAAACGCAGTGAAAAATTAGCTTTTCTTTTTTTATTGATATCCCATTTAAGATAAAGATGAGGAACATGTTCCAGGTTATCCCACGGACGGATATAATAATGCTGCTGCCTTAAATAATATTCCAGTTTCAAATCAAATTTGTTGCTCAGTTTTATCCAGGAATAAGTCCGGAAATATCTCAGAATATTTTTGTTGTTGGTCTTGGCCGCATGAAAATCTTTCCAGATATAATTATATTTCGCAATGTAGCGGACAGTTTTATTTAACCGGTGATATAATTTCAAATATCCTTTATGAAAATTATAAGCCCAGGTCTCCACAGCATCACCTTCTGTTGCCTCCACCCATGGGGTAGGAAATCCGGTTTCATCATAGGGAAGGGCGTACCTGGCTCCCTGCTCAAAGTTGCCGGATATCTTTGGCGGTTTTGCAAATCCAATGCCGGCTGCCAAAAAAACCACGATTAACATAACAATAAATTTTTTGAACATTTGCTTTATCTCCTTTTGACGATAAACAGGCTATTTTAGTAGGTGCTGTACCCCTTGCCTGAAAAAATAATGGCTTATACGCCGCCTTACTTATTGATTTTTTCTTTAAGTGCCGGTGACGGCCGGAATTCAATGGTCCAGTGTTCCGGAACGGTTATCATTTTGCCATTATCTATGTTTCGGACTCTTTTTTCTTTTCTTTTAACTTTGGCCAGGGAACCGAAGTTTCTGATATAGATTCTTTCACCTTTTTTTAGTTTCTCGATAAAAACATCAAACATATAATCCGATGTTTCTTTTACTTCCGTGTTTGTAAGGAAAAGATATTTTGCTATTTGTCTTATGATTTGAGTTTCGTTCATTTCTTTTTTCTCAAATAACTGTCTATTTGCTGGGCTATCTTTCCCATCTCGGTTGGATTCTGTTTAAGCAGTTGGTTAAATAATTCTTCCCAGGACAGTTTTAATTTTCCCAGGTTCTCATCTATTGCTGCTGTCATGTCTCTTTCAAGGATTGTCTTTCTTCTGTCCTGTTGGGACATGTTTTTTGCGTAGGAAATTACTTCTTTCATCTCCCGGTTGAATCTTTCTATAAAATAATCTACTGCCTCGTTACCGGATTTAAATTTTTCTTTCCTTTTGATATATTCCTTTATGG
>JAGXOG010000099.1 GCA_023660015.1 Elusimicrobia bacterium LH_S2
ATTGATTGTTGTCTTTAAGATAAAATTTCTTCATATTTTTTAACCATATTTAGCATATCAAATTTTTTGACTGTTCCTAATGCTTTTTCGCTAAGTTTTTTCGCAAATTCAGAATTTTTTAGAATCCCTCTAATTGCACTTATCAACTCATTCTTATTTCCTTGTGGAACGATTATACCATTTCTCCCATTTTCTATTATTTCTCTTATGCCTCCGGGACAATCCACACTAACAACAGGTATTTTACATGCCATCGCCTCCAATAACACATTCGGGGAACCTTCATAACGGGAAGTTAAAATAAAAACTTCTGCTTTTCTCATCCAAGGATAAGGATTTTCGATATGACCCGGTAGAACAAGTTCAACGCCGAGCTTCTCCGCCTTTTTTGCAAGTTCTTTACGCAGACTACCCTCGCCAAGAATAACCAGCTTTAACCCCGGAATCCCTAACATCGCTTGCAGAATTAAATCAAAATTCTTTTCCTTTTCCAGACGTCCACATCCTAAAACATACCTCCCGAAAGAAGAACAATATTCATTCATCTCAGCATGGATTTTTTTAATATCAAGCCCGTTATAAATTACCTTTATTTTTTCTTCAGGCAGTGAAAAATAATCAATCAAAGCTCTCTTCACATCATTTGACACCGCAGTAATTCTATTCGCTTTTCGGTATAAAAAAGAAATGAGTTGCCGGCGAAGGGCTTGAAAAGAGTATTTCTTTATGTCCAATGGCATAAATGTTCTTTCCGAGACAATTAGTTTAATCCCCGTCAATTTCCCTGCCAGTATGCTTATAAGATTCACACCCCACATAAATGAGAGAATTCTATCAGGTTTGATTTTTTTTATCAATCCTATCAGTTTAAAAAAAAGAAAAAACGACGCCGGCCTCACAGCCGTGCTTAAATCATAAACTGGAATATCTGCAGGCACAACTTTATTTTCTTTTCCCGTTAAATGAAAAACGGCAAGATGCGGCTCAAACTTCCCCCTGTCAATGTATTTGAGAAGATACTGCATCTGCTTTTCCGCACCGCCGCCGTAAATTGAATAAATAACGAACAGTAGTTTCTTTTTCATAAAAGCGTGTCCATCAAAATATACCAAAATCAAAATTAACCACTGTCTCCAACAAAAAAATTATTAGATTAAGTGAGTTCGCTCTAAAAACTCCTTTTAGAGGCATTCTCCCAAAATGGTATGTGATTTCAATAGTGGACACTAAGTTTTTCACACCGCTATCGCCATATTCCTATAATTATATGAAGTTAGGGTCCATTAAATCACTCATATACCACCTTATGCCCAGCCCGGCAGACCTGTCCAAATTAATATAATAACCTTCATCATCGGGCCCTCTGTGAGTC
>JAGXOG010000009.1 GCA_023660015.1 Elusimicrobia bacterium LH_S2
CGGAAAGGAGTCTTGATGCCCTCCTATCTCAGCTAATTTCGGATAGTTACGACGATTTCTCCCGCTTTTCAGGGAAGTCCGTATCGCCAGGATTAATAAAACCTGAAAATTCCCACAGGAGGGCCTTTGATGCCCAATTACCCTTCTTGCAAATGTCTTTGGTTGTATGCGTTATTTAATTGTCAAAGTTCTCATGTTTATATCTGTTTTTAAAATCCGTTTCATTTGAATTATTTAACTTCACTTGACTTTTATATTGCTACCTTCTTATATAGTCAGGGAATATGCCGCGTTCTTTAGCAATCAAAAACAAAAGTATTGTTTCATTTGCCTTACGCTGGTTAACTTGTAATAAACAGGGACCTCCCTTTTACTCTTCATTTAAAAAATACTCTTTAATTTTTTACTGGCTGTTTCCGTAGATACCGCACCTAATGAAATATATCTACCTGTTTTTTATAGCTTTTGTCGGTAACTATGATTCCAATATTCTATTTAAAAATTGTTCTGCTTCTTTTATTCCCATTTCTGAACTTGAAATAAAGGCATGAAGATTAATTATTATTTCGTCCGTTTCTAAAATCTCATGATCATCAATATATCCTTCTGCCATTAAATACTGTTCTAATTCATCCGCATTGTCCGTTCTAAATCGCGCTATTTCACCATTCCTTAATGCTTGTATCAATTGTTTCGGATCCCTATTTAATGCACTCAATTTATCCGAAACTTTATCAATGAAAGCATCTGTAATAGCATCGGATTTTTCTAAAACACCTCTGTCAACTGGGAGAGAACGACCTTGTTGATATAATTCTTGAAATCGCTTTAAAAGATTAATCTTACTTTGTACTTGTTTAAATTTTTCTTCATCGAAATCCTGAATCCGACCATTATTCCTGTAAAAACTCTCTAATTGTCCCCAAGATTTTATTCCTCTTTTCAAACAGGCATACAATAAATCAACATTTTCAATTAAATACCAAAGTGGAAGTTCACTGCAATTTTGTATCAGCATGTTAAATGGTTGTCTGCCGATTAACTCACCATATTCCTTATGATTTTCCCCATTTGGCGAAGGAACTTGTTGAGCTAAATTAATGGTAGGCAAATCAGGTTTAAAATCCTTGTAATTATAGGATTCATTTGCTCCGCCATTTAATTGGATTATTTTATATTCAAGGTCACTTTGTTCATCCAAATGAGCCAACCACTTACCAACTTCATCAGTCTGTGCAGTAAAATAAAATACCTGCCGACCCTCCCGACTTATTTCAATTAATGATTCAATAATAGCCTTCGCCCGTTCATCATCACTATTGGCCAATAGCTCATCGGCCAATAAGGGTAGTTTTATGGATGATTCCTCAGTTTCCACGTATGCCAGTCGAACTGAAAGCAAAAGTTGAACACGCGTGCCAGTTGATAATTCAGATAAGTTTTGGCCGACGTTCAAGACCGTGTCATAAGCCCTGAAATTCGGTTCTTCTTTTTCCCCCAAGCGTAACTCATATCTCCCGTTTGTAATGTTGTTAAGAATAACATTCGCACGTTTAAATATTTTGGGGCGGTTTTGATCTCGAGTTTCCTTTTTTAATTGATTTATAATTAGGTTTCCGGTAGCAGAAGACAAATTGTTTTCATATAACCGATCAAGACTGTCTAATGCTTCTTCTTTTTCGGCCAGGACATCCTCTAATTCGTGTCCCTTTTTCTTGTCCTGAATTCGGGTTTCAATACTTGTAATTTCCTTTTGAATACTTTCTAACCCATCAGCTATATTCTTGTTTTCATTTTCCAGCTCTTGTGCCTGATCCACACTTAAACTTTGGATTTTTTGTTCATATTCATCATACAAGGAATGTTCTTGTAAAAGACGTTTCTTCTTTGAATAACTTTGTTCAGCAGAATAATGATCTTTAGACTTTTGTTCGTAGTCAGATAACTGCTTCACCAATTTCCGTACACTTTCTTTGTCATTCTCATCTATATCCAATACCTGATAAATTTTTGAAAGTTCCTGTGTAGACCCTTGCTTCGACCTCTTATGCTCTTCGATTTTCTCGTTTCTTTCTTTAATTAACCGAGAACATTCCGTACGTGTAATTTCCTGCTCTTTCAGTTCATTGAACGTTGCCTTTACTTCAGTTACATCATTAGACTGATCAAAATTTGATTTTACAAACAAGGCATTGACTTTGTTCATTTCATTTTTGTATTTTTCTTTTGACTTTGCCTTTTTAGCTTTCAATCTTTCCAATTGTATATGGGCATCTTGCCATTTTTTTACCTGTATTAAAAACCAGTACAAACTACTGAAGTCATTTGAGTTGGTTTCAGGAAAACCAGGTGCGGTTTGTAACTTCTCCACCCATTCTTCACGTGTTTTATTTATCTTATCAAGTTGTTTTTGCAGTTTCTCCAGGTTGTCTTTGCAGTTTTTTGATCTTTGCCTGATCCTTTCTGCTTCTTTAGCGTCTCTTAAATTTTCAATCAATTCTCCAATCCGCTCAGCTACATTTTCCACATTCCATTGAGAAGGCGGTGTAAGGTCGGATTTGATAAAATCATTTTCCCTTAAGTTGAGAGTATTTGAATTCTTGTTTTTTGTGGAATAAGCGTATAGAAAAAATACAGCAATCAAGACAATCCCCAGAAGCCCGGGCCATCCTGAAAAAAAAGTAACAATGCCTGTCGCAACTCCCAGAAGTGAAATTGAAATCACAACCCAGAAAGGTATGCCGGTGGAAGCTGTTTGTTCCTTCAACCAGTCGCCCAGCGTTTTTATTGCCTGAATGAATATGTCGGAATTCTGCTCTTCCTTTTCGAAATTTTTTATTTCTTTTTCCAATGATTTAATCTCTGAATGTAAAAATTCCTTTTCGCCCAAAACCTGGTGAGCTTTCTTGAGCATCTTATCAAGACCGCTTACATCTTCAATATTTAATTCATTCCATTCTGTGGGATCAATTGAATCGTCAAAACCTTGTAAGGCCTCTGATTCTTCAGCTTCGAACCCGGCTATCTGTTCATCCTTAGTATCAATATCTCGTTTAAGATCACTTAGTTTATCAAGTCTTTCTTTTAAATCTTCTATAGTCTTATCACTAACTTCCTTTTCCGGAATGGTTAACTTTTCAAGTTCCTTCTGGCTTTTTTTTATTTCGTCTCGGGCTTGCTCAATGGCACCTTCGGAATCTTTGATCTGATTTTCCAAGCCCTGAATGTTATCATATTCTTTGCCAAAGAGTTTCTCCATCGAATCCGGAAACTCATTCATCTGATCAGAAAGTCGGGTGTAATCCAATTTTGCCTCCAAGTAATCAGCAACATTATTATAAAACTCATTTAGCTTAGCTGCATGTTGGGCTTTTTCTTCTTCTTTCTTCAGGTCAGTAAGTCTTTCTTCATCCTTTTTTAACTCCTTTTGCTTGTCCCGAATTTCCTTGTACTTTTTTTCCTCTTCCTCAACTTTTTTATGCTCTGAGACGTTCTTGTTTTTTGGACCGGATGAATATTCCAGGTTTTTTTGAACAGCATCTAAATCGAACCCTCCAATAGATTGTTTTGCTATCTCTTTAGCTAAGTCATTATCATGGCCCTCAACCAATTTATGTAAGGCTAACAGATAACGATGTTTCCCTTCTACTGCAGGGATCCCGCTAAACTCATCTTCATTTCCGTTTCGTTGAACGGTTATGTTTTTAGAGTCAATCTTTATCTCCCATGGTTCTTTATCAAGAATGACTGAACCTTCAACATTTAACCCTTTTGTATTATCACGCCATACAAGTTGCTGAATAATACGAGCAATTGAGCTTTTACCGGAGGCATTTGCACCGGCAATAATATTAATGTTGGCTGCTAAATCCTTCAATGAACCAAAGCCTTTGTCGAACCCAAGCATTTTGTGAATAGAAAGGTGTTTTAATATGTATGGAACTTTTTTCATTGTGTTTTCTGACCAATTAGTTCTGCCAAAATACGATTACATTCTTTTAGGATATATTCTTTTGATTCCGGATTTTGTTCAAATTGAAATCTTTCTGTTGTACGAAGAGGTTGATATGTGCTCGCCGTACTAATGGAACCATGGATCGACTTCCAGACCTCAAACAAGTTGTCCAAAAAGTCGGTAGTTTCTCCTTTCTGAAGTGCAATGATCGTTCTGGCTAAAACACCAGCAGGAGAGGATCCTTGAGCCAATTTTTCCAAATTTTCCACTTTCGGTTGAACATCAATCAGAATTTTTCGAACCGAAAGTCGGATTTCTGTTGTATCGATCTCCTGATCATAATCATCTACAATTGGATTTACCCATGTTTCCAAATCTCTGATCTTGCTATGCCAGCCTTCAAGTTTTATGTCATAAATTAAAAAAGAAACATTCTCTAAGTCCATTATTTTTGACTGTGCATCATCATACAATTTTGAAGTAACAGCGTCTCTGACCCTGGCTTCATCAGATTTATCACTAATGTTAATTGAGAGATTCTCATACCTTATCGGTGATACCGGGATTTGCTTTATTTGTATATCCTCTTTGGTATGAATTGTAAATAAAATCGGACCGTGTATACCTTGTTCCTTAGCACTTAAAGCATGTGGTGAGCCGGGATAGTACACAATTGGCTCAGATTCCTTCATTTGTAGTTTATGAATATGTCCAAGAATCCACGCGTGTACAGGAGGGGTCGAAAAATTTTTGGAATTTATTGGGGCATATTTGCTATCGGGAACATCAACATCTCCATGAACAAGACCTATTGTGGTGATATTTGAATCAATTTCAGCTATATCAAATTTCGAAAGGGGATCTTCGCTAACATGTTTACTTGGAAATGACCAACCAACAAATTGTATTTTTTCTCCATTCTTTGAGAATGTTTTCATCTCCCATTTCCCGTTAACTCCTAGGAGATGTACATTGTCATATCTTTCTGGGTCTATTAACTGAGGCAGAACATCATAATCGTGATTCCCTGCAACTATATAAATTGAAATATCTGATTGCTTTAATTTTTCGAAACCATCTTGTAGAGGCCCAATCGCCTCAAAGAAGCGGTTATCCTGATCTACAATATCTCCTGTAAGAACTAATACATCAGCTTTTTCCTTCTTAATTGCCAGGTTAACTATTTTTTCCCAGGTGTTTTTTGTTGCACTTTCTTCGTCGTTCAGCGGAACACTGGAGGATTTTTTCCCAATATGAATATCGCCCGTAGCTAATATTTTTAGTGCCATATCTTTAGTTTACTTGTTTTTGATTGCTTGTTAGCAAAATTGCACACTTTTGCATTAATCAACCCCTCTTTCTATGAGTAGTCTTGCTGTATCTGTATGACCTTCCTTAGAAGCATACATTAAAGAAGTAACCTCATATTCAGCTTTTGCATTAACATCTGCTCCGGATTTAATTGCTTCTTTAACTTTTTTTAGAGATCTTTCTTTAACTGCCTGAAAAAGTTTTTTGTTTTTGTTCATTTTTTTATTTTTTAAACTCTTTAAGTATTTTTACAATATCATCGATTTTTGGGTGTGTTAAATTTTTTCTGTAATTTAACCCTTGCAACCTTAGTAATCAATCGCAGAGAGCTTTTTTTATCGGGAAAAATCCTCACTACTTTTACAATTTTATATCATCGATATTTTCTACAATAATTTTATTTACCCCATTTATGTTGTTATCTGCTAATTAATAACCTCTTGTATTTATCCTATCTTTATCGTCTTTTAGGCTCACCTTTTTATATTTTCCCGGATTTTAAAAGTTTCTGATAAATTTTATGGTTTTCTTCGTCGTAGCAGACAAATATTACTTTCTCCGGTGTGTCGTTATCCGATAAAAAATCATTTACGGTTTTGACAGCTATATCGGCGGATTTTTCTTTCGGGAACCGGTAAACCCCCGTAGAGATATTGGGAAAAGCTATCATTTTAATCTGTTTTTTAACAGCAAGTTTAAGAGAATTAAGATATGCTTTTTTAAGCATCTCTTCTTCATTGTTATTACCACCTCTCCATACAGGGCCCACGGTATGGATAACATACTTTGAGTTTAAATCTCCCCCCGTTGTTATGACCGCTTCACCAACATCGCATCCCCCTATTTCTTTACACTCTTTTAATATCTCTTTACCTCCGGCCCTGTGTATAGCCCCGTCAACACCTCCACCACCAAGCAAACTTTTATTAGCGGCATTAACTATCGCATCACAGTTTAATTTCGTAATGTTTTCTTTTATTAAATCTATTCTGTTATCCATAAAAATAAAAAAATTTGCATTTTACTGCCCTCTTTGAAAAATCTTATATAGCCATGAACATATTTACTCTAAAACATTTGTGATTTTAAAAACTATATTTAATAAATTAGAACAATTAGAACGAAAAGTCAAGGAATTTAAGTCGACAAAATGTCGGGATCATAACTTCCGGTTGAAGCGAAGCAACGTATTAATATCATTATCCATCAAGAACCTTTTAAACTTGTTATTATATCATCCACTATTTCTTCTGTCCTGTCCTTGCTGATACTTCCAGAGTGAAGGTAAGATTAACAAAATCAGGATGCAGGTCTCTAATCCCTGTTATAGTGGAATAAACAGAATCTATTTCATCTTACGGTTTAGGCGAAATATTTCATAGGAAAATACAATGTCCTTTTTTCGGTATATCTCTTCTATCTTCATGGCTTTATTAATTTCTTGCTTTCGTAATCGTACAACATTACTTTATCCGGTTCAATTTTCAATTCAACTGCTTCTTTTTCTTCAGGAATAAGATCTCTTTTTTCTTTTGAAACCCTGAGCCGTATCTGTTTATCATCTTTCTTAAGATAGAGAATTGTATCCGGACCCGATACTTCTTTGATTTCAAGCTGTGCCTGAATTCCATTTCCGGAATCAATGATTTCAATATCCTCGGGCCTTATTGCGGCAATCACCTTTTTATTACCGATTTTACTATATTTTTTTATTTTAGCATCTGTCCCCATAATTTTAAATTTTCCTTCTCTTAGCTCTGTTTCAAAGAGATTGATTTCGGGAAACCCGATAAACTGTGCCACAAACAGATTAGCCGGTGATTCGTATATATCCTCAGGAACACCGACCTGCTGTATCTCGCCTTTTTTTAACACAAGTATCCTGTCGCCCAGAGTCATTGCCTCAGCCTGATCGTGAGTTACATAAACAGTAGTTATATTAAGCTCTTTGTGGATTCTGGCAAGCTCAACCCTCAGATGCTGCCTGAGTTTTGCATCAAGATTTGAAAGAGGTTCATCAAGAAGGAATATTTCAGGTTTTCTTACCAGGGCTCTTCCTACGGCAACTCTCTGCTGCTGTCCGCCGGAGAGTTTAACAGCTTTTTTATCGAGAAATTCAGCCATCTGCAGCAGACCTGCAATCTCCTCAATAATCTCAGGTATCCGGTTTTTATCCGTTTTTCTCATTTTAAGCGGAAATTCAAGGTTCTTTCGAACCGTCATATTGGGGTAAAGAGCATAGTTCTGAAAAACCATTGCCACATTCCTGTCCTGGGTGTCTACTTCATTAAGGCTCATGTTATTGGATATTATATTGCCTCGGTCAAGTGTCTCAAGACCGGCTATCAGTCTTAATACCGTTGTCTTACCGCATCCTGAAGGACCAAGCAACACAAAGAATTCACCATCATCCACCTTAAAATTTATATCTTTGCACGCAACTGTCTGTTTAAACTTTTTTGTAAGCTCTTTTACTTCAAGCATTTCTTTATCTTTCCTTTCATATTACAGTTTTATCAGCCCTTTACGCCTCCAAGAGAAATCCCCTGAATCAGTTTTTTCTGACCGACTATAAAAAGAAGCAACGTAGGGATAGTTATTATAATCACAGCTGCCATAAGCTGGACATAATTAGTGGAGAACTGTTCCTGAAACACTGACAGGCCCAGTTGAACGTTTCTCATATCAGTGGAATTGGTGAATATGAGCCATTTAAAAAGGTTGTTCCATTCAGCCACAAACGTAAAGACAAACAATGTGCCTGCCGCAGGCCTGACCTGGGGAAAGACCACCCTCCAAAGGGTAGACCATCTGCCGGCTCCGTCAATAGCAGCAGCTTCCTCCAGTTCCCAAGGTACTTTTATAAAAAACTGTCTAAAGAGAAATATTCCGAAACCGTTTGCAACCATAGGTATTATGAGCCCCTGGTATGTATTTATCCAGCCGAACTTAGAGAGCATCACAAAGAGAGGAACAATGAGAATATGGAATGGGATTATCAGTGTGGATAAGACTATCATGAACACTACTTTTCTTCCCCTGAAATTAATTCTTGCCAGTGCATAGCCTGCCAGTGCTGATGTCAATATCTGGCCGATAGTGACAGAGACTGCCACTATCATGGAATTTAAAAACTGCCAAGCAAAATTAGCAGCCTCCCAGGCATTCACGTAATTTTCAAAGCGGAACTGTTTTATCAAAAAACTGTAGGATGTCAGGACTTCTACCCTGCCTTTCAATGAAGTAATGATTATCCATATAAAAGGAATTAAAAACAGAAAACTTATAATTACAAGCAGAATATGTATTAAGAGTCGTTTGGTCTTCATTTTAAAATTCCTCTTTACTGAAATATTGCTTTATCTCTCTTTTGCACTGAAATAATTTATCTGCACATAGGTTAATATCATGACAAGTACAAACAGCACCATTGATACTGCGGCTGCATATCCGATATTAAACTCATTAAAGGCGGTCTCATATATATAATACACCAGCGTGGTAGTGCTGCCTATGGGACCGCCCCTGGTCATCACATATATCTGGGAGAAATCCCTGAAAGCAAAAATAAGATTGATTATCAGTACAAATGAAGTTGTCGGCAACAGGTTCGGCCAAGTCACATACTTGAATTGGCTGCCTGCACGGGCCCCGTCTATTTTTGCTGCCTCATATAACTGAGTAGGAATTACCTGAAGTCCTGCAAAGAATATCACCATATTATATCCTATCCTTTTCCATAAAGTCACAGACATTACAGAAAACAATGCTATATCGGGGTTGCCCAACCAGTTAACTTTTCCTAAACCTATCTCCACCAGTATGTGATTAAGTATTCCGTTCTGATAATCATATATCCAGAGCCATATTATTCCTGTTGCTGCAAGAGAGACTATAACCGGCATAAATATGGCTGTTCTATAGAAACTGAAGGCTCTGATTTTTCTGTTTATTATCACAGCTATTAAAAGCGCTGCTGCCATACCCAGAGGAACCGTTCCCAAGACATATATTACTGTATTGCCCAGTGCATTATAAAAATTCGGGTCTTTCAGCATGCCCAAGTAGTTGCTCAGCCCGGTAAAAGAATATATTCCGGAGAGCATATCCCATTTAAAAAAAGAAAGGCCTAACAAGAATAGTATGGGAAGGATAATAAAGACAGAAAGAAAGGACATTGCCGGTCCAAGATAAATCAGGAGTGCCCATTTCTTTCTTTTTGCTGACTTACTCAACTTACTGTTGCATTATTTCTTCTGTTTTTTCGGCTGCTTTCTGAAGCGCTTTTCCAGGCGTCTGCTTCCTGTACAAAGCCTCTTCTATGGCTTCACCTATGCGTCTGGACATCCTTGAATATCCTGGCACGGGAGGTCGTGCTTTGCCGAAATCCATGGAATCTATAAAAGTCCGCACAAAGGGATTATCTCCAAGAAACTGCTTATATCTTTCAGAGGTGGCAGCTTTTTTATTTACAGGCAGATAACCTGTATTTATTGCCCAGTCCACCTGGAAATCCTTAGACATTACATATACTGCAAACCGCCATGCAGCCTTTTCTTTTTCAGAAGTGGTTTTAAAAAGGTAGAGGTTTTCCCCCCCAATATTAGTCGCATCTCTGTCTCCGGCAGGAAGAGCAAAAGAACCGTATTTAATATAATCTTGGTCTTTAAGTATAGGGTAGTTCCAGGGTCCGTTGACCATCATGGATACCTGTTCGGACAGGAAAGGGTCAAGTTTATATCCGGCATTGCGCGCAGAGAAAGACGCACATTTATATTTATATCTTAAATCCAGCCAGTAATTTAATGCTTCTACTCCGGGCTGTTTTTGAAACATAGGCCGGGTGCGGTCATCGTTAAGCAGGCTACCACCGGCCTGCCACAGGAATGTTTCCCAGGTCCAGACTGTCCACTCTTCGGTTCCCAGAGGGATGAGAAACCCGTACTGTTCGGGTGCCCCGTCGTTATTAATGTCAACTGTCAGTTTCTGAGCAGCCTGCCTGAACTCATCCCATGTTTCTGGAGCTTCATTTATCCCTGCTTCTTTAAAATGATTCTTATTATAATATACGGCAAGGCAGTTTGTCTCGAAAGGCACTGTATATATTTTACCCTGATACTGTCCGCTTTCAAGAAGACCCTCGTATATATTATTTTTATCAAATTCAGGGCCTCTATCAAAAAAATCTTCAGCTGCAAGAAGCTTGCCGCTCTGCGCTATTTTTCCCGTATATACAGGAGCAAACCAGAGTATTTCCGGATATTCTCCTGAGGAGATGGCAGTCATTATCTTAGGCATTGCCTTATCCTGCGCACCAATATTCTGCAGTTCTATTCTTATATCCGGATTTTTCTTTTCAAATTCCGCAACTTTCTGTTTAAGAAGTTTGTTATTTTCAGGACTCTCTATTCCGTGCCAAAATTTCAGCACAACTTTATCACTGTCACCGGTTCCGCAGGCACAAATAAAAATTAACAAAATAAGAATATATTTCATTGGTAGTTGCATATCGTCTCCTTTACTTAATTTCGTGCCTGTCACAAAACTATTTTCTCGTCAATCGTTTTCCTTAATTTCACTTAGAATTTATCTCTTTTATCCTATTTTTAGTTTCGTGACAACCATACTTTTTTCTAAAATCTATCTTCTTAAAAATTCTACCTCCACCTTCTAAAATATTATATTTCCTAAGTTGAACGATTCTTAGTTGAAAAAAAATACATCCAGAAAGTATAATATTAGAGGTAAAAAAGACCTTAAAGGTCTTTTTCAATATTAACTCAGAAGATACTGATAAAATGATACGAAATTATGGCGAAAAATGCAAAACCAACTCTCTTCTAATCTAAAAATTGCCCTGAAATGTAGGGAGCCCTAATTTTCCTGCATTTCAATGAAAACCCACTCAATACTATTTTTATGCCGCTGACAATATTTTGTCAAACATTTTTATTCTTCCCTTCTGCACAGTCCTTACCATTTCATTGTCAATATGGTGTATATCTGTCTTATCCAGTTTCTCAAACGTTACCTCTTTGTTGAGATATTTTTCCGCATCAGGGAGATTTTTCAGCTTTTTATACAACATCATATAGGTGTTATACGGATATTTTTTTACTTTACCTTTTTTGTTTATTGTTTCGTGCACAAATCCGCACGGCCGGTGAGATAAAACATGAGAGAGGTTCAACCTCTCTCATGTTTCTTTTCAAATATCCGGGTTTTTATTTCAGGAAATCTTGCGTTGGGTAAGACTTCATATACCAGTAAGGAATAATTATAATTCGGAGAAAATACTTTTTCACCGGACTCTAATTAGACAAACAGATAAGCAGAAAAGTTTCAGCACTCTATTTTGGATTAGTCAATTCTTCTGAGGCTAATTACCGAACCCGGTTTTTTCTTTAAGATATCTTCTCCAGTTATATATTTATCATGGCGTTTAATAAGGAGCCAGTTTTTATTTTTGCCCGGCATATCCGTCTTTACCAGGACAAATCTGCCTTTAAGTTTTTTGCCATAAAGAATAAACTCTATTTTTCCGGATTTATAACTTTCTTCCGGAGTTTGCGGACTTTCATTATCCTTATATATCTCATAATTTCCTTTATCCCATATTATAACTTCGCCCGCCCCGTAGCTGCCTTTTGGGATATCACCTTCAAAAAAACGGTAGCTTAAATTATGGTCATCAGTCTCGATTGCCAACCGTTTTATGTCGGAATCCATAGATGGGCCTTTGGGTATAACCCAACTTTTTAAAACGCCGGCGATTTCCAGGCGAAAATCATAATGAAGTGCAGTTGCTTTATGTTTTTGAACGACGAATACCGGCATTTGCTCGAGCTAACGCATAAATATATCCAATGAGCCCTCCTATCCAATCAATAGAAATATCGTAGACACTCATATTCCTGCCCAGCACAAAGCTCTGGTGAAACTCATCTGATAGAGCATAGATAAAAATTATAAGCAGCATCCATATCCTGTTTTTCGTATTATTAACTTTAAAGTTAGGAATAATAAGCAGATAGAAAACAAGGTATTCCGTTATGTGGGCAGCTTTTCTTAAGTAGATATCCCATATCCCGAAAGGAGACTTTAAGGAAGGTATTGAAGAAAGATAAAATATTATCCCTGCCCATATTACCGGGGGAATAATCTTTTTTATTTTCACTTTACCATCCAGACGCCTGCTATGATAAGCACCGTTCCTATTAATTTGGAAGCAGTTAAATTTTCCCCCAGTATTATAATTCCTAAAAGAGCGGCGATTAAAGGATAAGTGGCTGCTATGGGGACCGCTTTTGAAGCAGGGGAAGCTTTAAGCGCATAAAAATAAGTCAGCATCCCCAGAAGACCGGCCATGATGCCGGATAGGGAAAAGAGAACTTTGCTCTTTAGGGGAAGTTCGACGACTTCCCTCCACCGGCCGGAAAAAAGGTGAAATAAAATAAGAATAAAAGTTATCGCCAAACTTCTTACCGTAACTCCTATCAAAGGTTGGGAACCCGTGAGGGCGTATTTTTCAATTATCGGAGTAGAGCCCCATAATATTGCCGTCAAAAGCAGCAGTGACAATACCTTTAAAGTCATAAGTTTTTAAAAATTCCCGGGTATCTCTTTGATCTTAACCAATTGCCTCTATATCTCTTTATTATAAGTCACGTTATTAAAATAAATTTTAAAGTTGTGCCAATGGTCTTATTATTATATACGAAAAGAAGCATCCTGATTTAATATTTATATGCCGTAACGCTAAAAAAGCAATAGACTAAAATCCGATGTTTTTATCCATTTTTTCGGACGGCGAAATCTTACCGAATTTTTTCTCATATTTTTTAATATTGTCGTTTAACGCCAACTGGAGTCTTTTGGCGTGACCGGGGGACATTAAAATTCTGGAGACTATTTTTGCCTGAGGACTATTTGGCGGCATAAATATATAATCAACTACAAATTCTTCCGGAGTATGGCTTAGCGAGCATATATTTGAATATTTACCCATTGCCGTATCTTCATCCATCTTAATCTCTACTTTTTTCTGTTTATTTTCTTTTTTAGACACTTTCTTTACCTCCTTAACACCTTTACCCCAGTCAACATATGTATGTTTGCCTTTTCTAAATTTTTTCGGGTTCATAGGGATTAATCTTCAAATATAAAAAGCCGGCTTATGCGGGCATTTTCTTTGATAGAAATTTTTTCCGACATTACTATAAGATTGTTAGTTATTTCGCCGCTTTTATCATATATCCTTGCCGCTTGGCCCGCCGCCGAATCTATCAATCGCTGGTGGGGAGTAATAATTGCTTTCTGTCCGGGAGCAATTGTAAGTCTTTCGTTGTATTTTAGGATATAATACCCCTGTTCCAGCTCCCACCATCCGTAATCGTCGTCTTTCTCTTTAAGCTCGGGTTTTAGTATATCCCGCGGCGCCTCTTTGTATTCGCTGTCCCCGAAATCAAGTTTTGCCCCTCCTTTTAATTTATATATCTTTTTTACAGTCAAATCTATGCAGTTTTTGTGAACCTGTTTTTTTGCATAAATTAAATCCGAGAGAAAATTTTGAACTTCTCTATTGCTTAAAAAACCCATAATTAATCATTCCTCCTTTTTACTTCCCAATATTTCATAAGCTAACTTCTTGCCCACTTCCACCCCCGGCTGGTTAAAGGGGTCGATACCAAACATATACCCGGTTATAGCGCAGGCCATCTCCAGCTGATAGAGAAGCTCGCCGGCATTATACGCATCTATTTCAGGTATCTCAAAATTCATATTCGGCCGCCCGGCTTCAGTTAGAGCCCTCATAGTTCCTTCCAATTCGGCATTAAATAAATCTCTCATTGTTTTGCCTCCCAGAAAATGGCTGTCATAATTAAGTTTAATATCCGCAGATGTACCCTTGGTGCTTAAAAAAGTATATACCTTGTCTTTCGGGCCTTCCATATAAAGCTGCAGCTGGGAGTGCTGATCGGTAGTCCCGGCCGCTTTTACCGGGGTAGGGCCGACTTTTTCATTTTTCCCCAGCGATTCGGCCCAAAGCTGCCTGAACCAGTCAGCGGTGCTCTCCAGTTTCTTTGAATAAGGCATGAATACGGATATATTTTTGCCTTTCTTATAAAAATAATACTGAAGCGCCGCATAAGTTATCGGCACGTGTTCGTTCTCTTCGGCGTCGGCAGCGCCCTCTAAAAGGGACTCAATATCTACGCCGACAGCCGCTGCCGGAAAAAGCCCCACCTCGGAAAGCACAGAATACCGTCCCCCCACATCTTCGGGGACAGGATAAGTCTTTATTTCATTGGAGGAGGCAAATTCCCTTAAAAAACCTTTCTGCCCGGTAGTAAAGACAAGGTGGTCTTTCCAGTTTTTAGTTTCTTTTTTAAGTTTTTCAAGAAAAAAGAAAAAATTAGAGAGGGTTTCGGCAGTTGAGCCGGATTTGGTTATCACATTAAATACCGTATCTTTTAGATCAATTATTTCGCTAAGCTCTAATGTCCAGACCGGGTCGGCATTGTCAAGCAGATAGATATTAGGAAAACTACCGCTTCGGTCCTGGTTATAATAAGTGTGAGAGAGCATATTTTTAAGGGTTATATTACCCAGCGCCGAGCCGCCTATTCCCACCACAATCAGGTTCTTAAACTTTCTATACTTTTTAACGTCCTCTTTAATTTTGCGCGCATTATCAAACTTCAGGGGAAGTTTCATAAAACCCGGAGGGTTTTTCTTAATCTTTTCTAACTCACCCGAGGCATGCTTTTTTAATGAGAAAAATTTTTCTTCCGATATGCCTTCCGAACCTATCTCTTCTGCCAGGCAGTTTCTGTAATCTAATTCAATCATCCTACCAGCGCCACTATTTCAACGAAATAAGTTACAGTGCCCTCCACCAGGTGACCACTCAGGGCCGCTCCGCCTTCCAGTCCCCCGGTTATATGAATATGAGCTTTTCCTTCATCTATAATTCCGTTTCCGGTAAGTTCAATTTTATTATTAAACTCCTTTTCAAAATGTTCCGGCGGCACCTCATTGGAATCTTGGTATATAGTGACAATCTTAAAATTTTTAAGCGCTCCCACTACGGTCATTATCGTACCGGACTTAATCCCTTCAGCGGATAGATCTTTTTCAAATTCTCTGATTAACGACTGCCCTTCTTCATACCTGAATTTTATCTGTTTCATCTTATATCTTTTCCCTTTATTGTTTCCTTTACTGTTTCTTTAAGTAAAATCCTCTCCAATAAAACTCCTACCATCCGAGAACAATATTCTGCCGTGGAACGAAAATCATCTATGGGAGATGCTTCGGTCTTTATGGTTTCTTTTGCTTCCTGAATTATTTCCGGAAGCAGTGGTTCTCCTTTTAAAAGTTTTTCGGTTCTTTGAGCATTAATAGTTTTAGGGCCAACTGCTCCCATAAATATAGAGATATTGCCTATAAGATCATCTTTCATTGTCCACCAAGCAGCAACCGATACTTTAGAAATAGCCAGCGCCTGCCGGGAACCGAGTTTTAAAAACCCCGAACTGCTTCCCGGATAAATCGGTATCTCCACCGAAAAAATTATCTCTCCTTCATTTAAAACATTATCGCCAGGGGCAACAATAAACTCGGAAACCGGAATCTCTCTTATTCTGCCGGCTGTCTTTGTTTTAACAATAGCATCAAGCACGCATAAAGCAGGGATTGTATCCCCGGCCGGGCTGGAATTAGCAAGATTACCGCCGACAGTGGCCCGATTTCTTATAAGCGGCGAACCCATATCCTTTGCCGCGTCTTTTAAGGCAACAGCATGCTCATTTATAATATCCGATGAGGCAATCTCGGCCATTGTAGTCAGGGCCCCTATCCTTATATAATCATCATCTCGTTTTATTTTTTTTAACTCCTCCAGGGCACTTATATCAACCCAGATTCGGTCTTCAAGAAGTCCGTCTTTTTTAAGCGCCATAATATCGGTTCCGCCGGCAAGATAATATGCTTTGCGCCCGCGGACTTTCCGGCTTATGTCATCTATGGATTCGGGTATAATATAATCCATGTCGAGTTTCATTATAAATTTCCCCCGGGCAAATGTTCCTCGGATAAATGTTCCCCTGACAAGTTTTCTTCGGGCAAATGTTCCTTGGACAAATCTTCCCCTGACAAGTTTTCTTCGGGCAAATGTTCCTCGGGCAAATCTTCCCATGACAAGTTTTCTTCGGGCAAATTTCTTTCGGCATATTTTGCGGCAAGCTCTATTGCATCTATTATTTTAGTATATCCGGTGCACCTGCAAATATTGCCGGATATCGCCTGGCGTATCTCGTCCCGGTCAGGGCTTGAATTTACTTTAAGCAGAGCATAGGCCGACATTATAAATCCCGGAGTACAAAATCCGCACTGAATAGCCCCGGATTCTTTAAAGACCTGCTGCAAATCAGCCACATACCCCCCGGATTCTAAACCCTCTAAAGTAGTCACATTCCGGCCTCTCACCTGACCGGCTGCGACCATGCAGGAAGTTACCGGAACTCCGTCTAATAAGATAGTGCAGGTACCGCACTCACCGCGACCGCATCCTTCTTTTACGCTTTTTACATCGAAATCCTCACGTAGAACCCTTAAGAGCGGTTTATCTCCCGGAACATCAGTATTTACTTTAATATTATTTAATATAAATGAAATATTCATAACTTACTTTAACTCTTTGGATAACTCTTTAACGATATCTTCGGGAAGGCAGGGAACTTTTCTGAACCATATCCCGGTAGCGTCGTGTATTGCATTTAATATGGCCGCCGCCGGGCCCACCATCGGGGGCTCTCCTAACCCTTTTGCCCCGCGGGGCCCTTCGGGGTAAGCGGATTCAACGAGTATCGGTTCCACATCGCAAATGTCCATGGTGGTAGGAACAGTATACCCAGAAAGCGACGGATTCAGTATTTTGCCTTCTTCCATGACAAGATTTTCATATAAGGCGTAGCCGATTGCCTGAACGGCACCCCCCTGAATCTGGCCTTCGGCTGAAGGCGGGTGTATAGCCTTGCCCACATCATGGGCGGCAACCAGGCGTTTAACGTTAACTACACCCGTTTCGGTATCTACCTCTACTTCGCAGGCATTTGTGGAAAAAGAATATACCGGATAAGCGTCTCCTAATCCCGTCTTTTCATCAAAACTTACATTTTCTATCTTATACCAACCCTGGGCGGCAACCCGTTCTCTTGACTGGTAAGCAAGGTTTACTGCATCGACATAATCAATTTCCCCTTCGTCGGATACGTATTTACCGTCTTTTACCTTTATATCAAAAGGCCTGACCCCCATCTTATCGGCGGCGGCCTTAAAAAGAGATTCCCTCACCTTTAATGCCGCGTCCTTTACAGCATTACCCCCCATGAGCGTAGTTCGTGAAGCCACCGTGGGCCCGGAATCCGGAACCCTTGTTGTATCGGGTTTAAGTACCTCTACCATATCATAAGAGCAGCCCAGTATATCCGCACATATACGGTTAAATACTGTCTCTGCACCCTGCCCCATCTCGACATTTCCTATAGCCACAAAGACCGTGCCGTCTTCTTTAATATGCACTTGGGCTGCGGCCTTGGCAAAATATTTGCCTTCCGCACCGAGACCGACACCATAAAATACGGTAGCCATCCCCATCCCCCTCTTTACGGGGCCGCTGTCTGACCCCTTGTATTGCTTGAATTTAATTCTGTCCAGGGTTTTCTCAACGGTTTCGGCCATGCCGCATGAACTGCCGACAGTCTGGCCGGTTGCCGTTATGCTTCCCGGCTTTAAGAGGTTCTTCTTTCTTAACTTTACGGGGTCCATATCTAATTTTTCGGCGAGTTCGTCAATTAAAATTTCGTTGGCAAAATTCACTTGTGGCTGCCCAAATCCCCGGAAAGCTCCGCAGGGAACAGTATTTGTAGCCATCGCATAGGAATCCGCTTTTACATTATCTATCTGGTAAGGCCCTGTAATATGTATTATTCCCCGCCAGGCAACTATGGGAGAAAGAGTGCAGAAGGCTCCCCCGTTTACAATATATTCGGCTTCGCAGGCCACTAATTTCCCCTCTGATGTGGCACCGTATTTTATCCTGGTACGGGCCGGGTGTCGTTTGGACATGGCGTGAAAATCTTCTTCCCGGTCATATATTAAACTTACCGGCATACCGGTTTTGCGGGCAAGCAGCGCGGCATGAGTAGCTATTATTGAAGGCATATCCTCTTTACCGCCGAATCCACCGCCGGTTTCGGCCTGGATAACCCGGACATCGGAATATTTAATTCCCAGCACTTTAACTAAAGCATTATGCACATAAAACGGGCACTGCATAGAGCCTTTTACCAATATCCCCCCCGAAGGCAACGGTTCGGCCGTCATTCCCTGGTTTTCAAGGTAACAGTGCACCTGGTGTCCGGTATTATATACTCTTTCTATTATCACATCGGCATTCTTAAAACCCTCGTCTATATTGCCTTTTCTTATTTTAAAATTGGAATGTACGTTTTCATCGCCCCCTACATAGACGGCATCCGGAGTCATAGCCTCCACCGGGTCGTAAATACCCGGATATTTGTCAATCTTAAGCTCCGCCGCACGCATCGCTGCCACCGCCTGTTCGGGAGTTTCTGCTGCCACCAGGGCCACGGCCTGACCGTAGAATTTTACTTCTTTATCGGCAAGGCAGGGATAATCTTCTTTTACAAAAGGCACGACGTTATCACCCGGTATATCTTCGGCCTTTACTACCGCTCTCACCCCGGGCATCTTTTTTATATCCTCAAGGTTCTTAAAACCCCTTATGCAGCCGTGGGTGACGGGACTTCTTATAGTAGCCCCGTGCAGAATATTTTTATATTCCGCATCTTCTATAAACTTTGCTTTGCCCGATACCTTCCTCTGGGCGTCTACCCTGATATTTCTGTCTTTCTTATTTTTTTTAGGTGTAATTACAGACATTAAGTTTCCTTATTATATCCTATTCTTCACTTAACTCTTCTGTCTCTTCGGGGGTTCTTTCTCTCATTTCAAGTGCGCCGGAAAAGCATCTTTTTGTGCATATAGAACACCCTATGCAGTTTGAAGGGTCGATTTCCGGCTTAAGATTGTCATCGAGAGTTATAGCCAGATACGGGCACCGGGCGCAGTTGCCGCAACCCAAACAAAGGTCGGGGTCAATAAGCGAAGATATCTTTTTAGTAGCCGAAAGGTCCATGAAATTCGTTATCGGGTCCGGCTGGGCGATTCCTATAAGTTTCTTCATCGAACTTATTCCCCGCTCTTTCATAAGAAAGCTCACCCCGTTTTTAAGCTCACCTATAATGCCGTAGCCGTATTTCATGACAATTGTGCAATATTGAACTGTCTTTGCCCCCAGGGCGAGAAAATTAGCGCTCTGAAGATAATCCATGGGACCGCCGTTACCTGATATAGGAACTCCCATCGGGGCCGTGCGGGCCAGCGTAAAATAACTTATGGGGGCTACCCCCTCTCCGCTCATACCGAGAACTACCCCGTCGGGCCATCTTTCTTTTTCCCTATCTTCAAATCCGAGAACCGGGAAAGTGTTAGCCAGCGTAACGCCGGCTTTCTTATCCGGATATTTCGAGAGCGTCTCTTTTACTGCCTCCATTATGGTCTCAATAGAAGTTACCGCCGCGGAAAGTTTAAAGAGCTTGGGTATCTCCGGGTTACTTACTTCCATTACCCATTCTATAACCTTAGCTGTAGCTTCGGCGCTCTGGGAAACTATATCGCCCTCTGTTCCCTCACCGCCCTGCGGACAGGAAAGGCTGTACTCTATTCCCATGGCCCCGGCCTCTTCAAGCCGTTTTGTATTGGACTGCCACCCTTTTTTATCCTCCGTATCATTTCCGGTTACCGGCCCGCCGGTTGAAGACATGGTAAGCTTATCCGGGTATTCTTTTACCAGACGCTCAACTTCGCCGCAGACCCTCTCTAAGAGGTGGCCTGAGACATTGTCGCAGTTGCCGTAGGTGGTGTCGTTGAAAGTATGCATATATTCACCGGGAATATATATGGGACCCGAAGCAAATGATGTTTTCAGGACTCCGCCCGACCAGCCGGCTTCGTAAGCTTTTTTCATCTGGTCGTAACCGTCGGACGGAGGAGCGGCAGAAAGCAGGAAAGGAGTATCTATTTTCCTGCCGAAAAAATCTGTCTCCAGAGATACCGGCGTGCTGATATAACCTTCAATAGAAGAATTGTTTTTATTTTTCTCTTTTATTTCAATATTTCTGCCTGATATAATAATTGAATCAATTTTTTCAGCGGCGTTTTTACCCGAAGAAAGAGCTTCTACCACCGTAGAAGGCCCATAGTCACAGTCCCCGGCAAGTATCACATCTGTGCCGGAAATTTCAGGTAGTTTTGGGCGGTTGCCCACTGCTATTATTACATATTCAATGTCGCTGCGGGACCGGGCGGAATCTCCGACTTCTGAAATATCGGCAAGATTAAAGAGTTCGCCTTTTAATTTAACTTTTACGGTTTCAAGCCCGGTTACCTTATCGCCGGACATATTAATTTTATTTACTTTTGTCCTTCCGGAGACCTCTATATTATAGTCGAAAATTTCTTCCCTCTCCCTTTGGGTTAAGGGGAGTTCGGAAACTGTTTCCAGAGCAAACATCTCTACATCGGATGCTCCGTTTATCTTAGCTATAGTAGCGCAGTCAAGAGCCACGGCTCCGCCGCCTATTACCGCTACTCGTCCGGAGAGATCATAATCATCAGGATTATCTAAATAATCTAAAGAATTTATTGCTTTCTCTTCGTTTTCTGCTCCGGGATAAATTGGTTTCCATAGACCGACAGCAACTATAATACCATCGTATCCTTTATCCTTAAGTTTACTTATATTCTCTATCCTGGTTCCGGTATTAATATTTATATCTCCGAGCCCGGAAATAAATTCTGTATCTTTTCTTAACATATTCTTGTCAAGCCGGTAATCGGGGATTAAATTACACGCCCCCCCGAGGTCGTCTCTCTCTTCGTAAATATCTACACTATATCCTTTCTGTCCCAAAATAGCCGCAGCGCCGAGACCGGCCGGTCCGGCGCCTATAACAGCAACCCTTTTTCCGTTAGACTCGGGCC
Source organism: Elusimicrobia bacterium LH_S2 (assembly GCA_023660015.1). Lineage (GTDB taxonomy): Bacteria > CG03 > SLGR01 > SLGR01 > JAGXOG01 > JAGXOG01. Next base: position 21,398 of record JAGXOG010000009.1, read on the forward strand.
GAAGAAATTCCGGAATTCCCCCTACTTCCCGCGCCTTATTAATTATATGGGCCTGGAGGTCAGGTATATTTATCGGGCTATCAAAAAGTTCATGGCTGCATTCGGCCATACAGTGGGTTTCCGGGCATACCATGCCGCATACTCCGCCCAGAGGATTGTTTTTCATAATCATTGCCGCAGCACGCTTATAGTCACCTTCGGAAGCTACCCGGGCGGCCATTATAAAATCTGCCGGTGAGCAGCCTGCCGGACATCCGTCCTTGCACGATTTTTCCTCGCAGTATTCACATCTTTGAGTCTCGGCTAAAAACTGTTTTTTCGTATATACCTGGCCCTCTTGTTTGTAATGATTTTTTTCCATCTAATTATTTCCTTTACTTTAATTCCTCTTTCCACCGACTGTAAATATTATTTTTATATCCATTATTATATAAAAAATATTTTTCTTATCAAAATTAATCCCTATTCCTTCTGCCGTTAAATTTAAATTTGATTTTACGCTATAAACCAATAATTAAAAAATTTTTGTACCTTAGCTTATCGCCGTATCTTTTTTTACAAGACACCGGATGCTTTGCCGCGCGTATTTTACATCTCTGTGGCATAGATTATATGGTATAGAATGCTTTTAAATTCTATTCTCTTTTGCATCTTTTTAAATTTTATACTCAAGTTTATCCATACTTTTTGCGCCTATTTTTAAAGGAAGAATATTTGCCGTCGCATTTAAAATTACCAGCGCTATTACTATAACCGCCACCGCCGGTTTATAGTAAGTCCCCGACGCCATTTTGCTCATAAAATACATCCTTACCCAAACGGCTTCCAGACCTAGAGTTATTCCTATATAAGCAAAACTGTATATCATATAGATTACTCCGCCCCAGGATGACTCTATCTCGGCGGGATTATCTGCATCGAATTTAGGATAGAGAGCCGAAAGACCTATTCCGATAGAAGTTATAGCAAATGCTGCCGCAAATACGGTTACCGACGAAAGAATGCTTAAAAATGACGGTGCTTTTAAAATAATATTTGAGGATACTATAAGAATCACTCCCATAAATAAAACCGGAATAATATTCTGAATATATTTTTTACGCAATACTTTTGCGGTGTTAAACGGCGAGGTCATCACCACCCAGAAATATTTTCCTTCCAGGCTTATAGCGCTAAACGAAAACCTTAACCCCACCGCGGCAATAACAAACCCCACCATGCCTATATTTAAAAAAGCTATAAGGTAATGTATATAAGAAATATCGAGCGGGAGTTTGTATATATTAAAAATATATATAAATATCAGGGCCGCTATAAGCAGCAACTGCGTCCATTGGCGGGTATCCCTGAAAAAGGTCTTTATATCTTTGGCAAATATGGGATCCTTATAAAATTTTTGGGAAGCAAATCTTTTTTTCTCTTCGCTTCGGACTTTCTCCCAACCCACATAAAAATATTTTTTAGCTATATAGCCGTAGAGCGCGGCCACCGAAAGAGAGATAAGAGTCAGAATTGTAAGTGATACCCACCATCCGGGACGGTTATTTATAAATTCCACGGCAAGTCGGCTTATCCAGTGAGATGGAAGATAAAAAGAGTCGGGAAGCTCAAACTTAGCCAGGTATCCGGCAGCTAAACTGCCCTGCCCCGGACGGAGTATCTGCTCCAGCTTTAACATTCTAAAAAGGACATAGAGCCCGGTACCAAATATCACAAGGCCTAGTATAAGAAAATCCCGTATCTTTCTGGCCGGAAAGATTTTTACTATTATAACCACAAGCGTCATTCCCCCGGCGGCAGCGCTTAAAAAGAAAAAAATTACGGCCGGCGGAAAAAAGATATAGGCCTTAAGGGCTACGGGGAAATTCACCGCAAGAGCTATAAATAAAGGGACTATAACAATTACGCTCATCCAAGCAGCATAAACCGCCGTCCGAAGAAGCTTGCCGTATAATACCCCCCTTAAATCAAGGGGGGATACTATCAAAAAATCATTATCCCCGGAAAAATAAAGAGTTGAAAAGGCGGTTATAATACTTGAATAGACCAGGAGCACAAATAAAGCGAGAAAAACAGTTCCGATAAGGCGCCCTACCAGCGGCGCCCCTACTATGGGGATATCTTTAATATAACTTATGACCCGGTAAAAACCGACAAAAAGAAGGCTCATAAAAAAAAGAGCCAGAAAAAGCGAAATAAAAAATTTAACTTTGTTGTTTAAAAGCTCTTTAAAATTATGTCTGTTCTCTTTCAGCCAGGCGCCGAGGTAAAGTTTGAAAGTATTAAAAGCGCTTTTCACGGTGATTTAAGTATTTCGGGTTATATGGAGATATACTTCTTCCAGGGTATCTCCCGAAGTAGACGGAAGGCCGGCCTGCGCGCTTATCTTATCGGCTATTTTTTTAAGTTCCTCAAAGGACCCCTCTGCTATTATTTTCCCTTTATTAATTATAGCTATCCGGTCGCAGAGCTCATGAGCGTCGGTAAGCGTATGAGTGGATAAAAATATTGTTCTGTTTTTTTTATCTTTTAACTCGAAAAAAATATCTTTAACCATCCGGGCCGCTTCGGGGTCGAGACCCACCATAGGTTCGTCAAGTATTATAATCTCCGGGTCTCTCAACATCACAGAAGCAAGAAGAAGACGTTGGCGGAAACCGTGCGAATAAGATTCAACCAGATCGCAGGCAACATTGTCTATGCTGAAAATTTTAAGCTGTTTATCTATTTCTTTGTCTATACCCTCATTATTTAAATCGTATATTCCGGCGATGAATTTCATAAACTCCCAGCCGGTAAGTTTTTTATATAGATAGGGCACATCCGGCAACAAAGCAAACTTTCTTTTTGCCTCGCGGGGATTTTCAACTATATTCTCGCCACCAACAAGGATACGGCCGCAGTCGGGTTTTAAAAGCCCTGTCATCATCTTTATGGTGGTAGTCTTTCCGGCGCCGTTAGGGCCGAGAATTCCGAATATATTCCCCCCTCCTACTTCAAGATTTATTCTATCGACGGCCACTGTATCGCCGAAACATTTCTTTATATTTTCTATTTTTAAGGCCTTGTCATTCATCTTTTAATTATCCTTCCGGATCTACTCTGGTGTACCGTGCAGGTTAAAACCATCTGCGGCAACTATTACCTTCCCGGGCGCAACAGTTTTAACTTTTCCTCCCCTGCTGCCGTTGAGTATTTCCCCGGTTCGGTATCTAAGGGTATGCCGTAATAGACAGCTAAACCTCCGGACATATCCGTAAAAACTTAAAAATTTTTTCTCTGAAAAAGAGTTCATAGATGCAGCAAAGAAAACGCCCGCGCCGCGAATACTGCAGGGAACTCACTGTAAATAATAGGGCGGTGCTTTTCTTTTTAGAAATTGCCCTCTCCCTTTCCGGCCAATGATTTTTCCCTTCTCATATATAACTTTCCCTCTTGAAATGGTATATTCGGGATATCCTTTTACTTTAAAATTTTCATAAGGCGACCAGTCGCACATAGAATGGAGTTTAGCAGCTTTGAGTTTAACTTTCCTGTCAGGATTAAATATAACTATGTCCGCATCGGTTCCTTCATCCAAGCTGCCCTTTTGGGGATAGAGCCCATGTATTTTAGCAGGATTAGAAGAAAGTAAACTCACCATCTTTTCAATCGGAATATCTCTTTTCACAACTCCTTCGGAATAAAATAACGGCAGCGAATTTTCAACGCCGGGCAGCCCCATCGGTATCTTTGTAAAATCATCCCCCGGGGATCTTTTTTTAGCCGCCGAAAACGGACAGTGATCGGTACCGATAGTATCTATATCGTTTTCAAGAATACCCCTCCAGAGCTCGTAATTATCTTTAGCTTTCCTTATCGGGGGACAGGAGGCGTAGAGATACCCGTTTTTCTCTTTAAGTATATCATCGGTAAGCATAAGATATTGCGGGCAGGTTTCAATATAAATTATGTTGCCTTCTTTTTTTATCTTTCTTATTTCTTTGGCTGCCTTAGCGCTGCTTAAATGACATATATGAAGCGGGCTTTTTGCCTCCTGGGCAAGCAGGGAAGCTCTAAGGTTTGCTTCTTTTTCTATAAATGACGGACGCGCCCAGCAATAATCTTTCATAGTCACCCGGCCGGATTTTTTTAATTTTCCGGTAAAATAATCGGCAAGAATACCGTTTTCGGCATGGACCAAAATCAGACTTTCTAACCGGACAGATTCTATCAGAGACCGGTATATCCCCGCGTCGTCTACTCCCCAACCTTCGGTGGCGGGCATAAATATTTTAAAGCTTTTTATTCCATATCCGGCTACCTCTTCCATTTCCCGAAGTTTATTATCGTTGAAATTTGTCAGCTGGGCATGGAAAGAAAAATCTATTATTGATTTACCGAGGGCGGACTCTTTTTTTTCTTTAATTCTTTCCAGCATGGTCTGGCCTTCTTTGGGTATGGCAAAATCTATAAATGTAGTGACGCCCCCGGCTGCGGCGGCGGCCGAACCGTGATAAAAATCATCCTCGGAGAAAGAATTATATGCCGGCAGCTCTAAATGAACATGGGGGTCGATTATCCCGGGCAGAGTATATAACCCGTCAGCTTTAATTTCACGGGCTCCGGCCGGGGTTTTAAGAGAAGGCGCTATCTTTGCTATTTTCTGACCTTGAATTAAAAGATCGGTTTCCTTTATGCCGGTGTCCGTTACCAGCCGACTGCCTTTTATTACAAGACCAGTCATGGATAAGAATTAAATTGTAACCATTTCTTTGCGTAGAGTTTTAACTGCATTATTGTCGTCTATAATTATAACTTTGACTTCCTGTTTTTCGCCTTCGGTAATCCAGGCCGAGGCAAAGACTATAAGTTTATCACCAGGATTCCCTTTTCTTGCCGCCCCGCCGTTTAGACAGATATAGCCCGAACCTCTTTTCCCTTCAATTACATAGGTCTCAAATCTTTCCCCGTTGGCTATATTAATAACCTCAACCATCTCATACTCTTTAATGCCGGCAGCGTCAATAAGATTCTTATCTATAGTTATACTGCCTTTGTAATTAAGATTTGATTCTATAACCGTCAATCCGTGAAGTTTTGATTTTAAAAATTTTTTAAGCATCATGAATATAATCTCCTCATTTTTGCTGCTGCGGCCACTCTCCGGACTGCCAGAATATATGCTGTCATCCTCATAGAGACATCCCGCTTTTTTGATATCTTATATGCGCTGTAAAAAGCAGCGTGAATAACTTCGCAGAGATTCTCAACTACGTCTTTCTCTTTCCAGAACATTGACTGCAAATCCTGCACCCATTAAAATAGGAGACGGCTACACCCCCGGCGTTAGCCAGAATATCGGGAACTATAAAGACACCTTTTTCATTAAGTATTGCATCTGCTTCAGGGGTTATTGGACCGTTGGCGGCTTCTATAATTATTTTTGGATTTATACCTGATACATTTGAAGTAGTAATTTGGCTTTCTAAAACCGCCGGTATCAAAAGATCAACTTTTAATTTAAAAAGATCAAGGTCATCTTTGACGGATCGCAGATTACCCCTCCTTTTGCTCCCCCTTAAGGAATATTGACTACCGCTCATTTCCATCTCATCCACATCGCCAGCGCCTTAATCTCGTCAAGGGAGACATCCGGGTGATAGCGGACCCCGCCTTTTGCCTGCCCCCTCTCAATAAAATGCTGTATACGGTAACCCCGGTATACCTTGATTTTCCCTGATTCTAAATATATGGGCACCGAAACAGTTAGAATTCTCTTAGGATATTTAAATTTTTCATGAATACCTCCATCAAGATCTATTTCCCGGGCCACTTCATCTAACTACTTAACTGCTATTTTATAAGGGTTTAATTCTTCACTCATATTTATAAAATTTTATACCCCTGAATTTTTCATATCTCTGCTGAAATATATTTTCCGAATTAGTTCTTTTTAAAACCCCAAGGTGATGGGTAATCCGTTTCTTGAGATTACTGAAAGTCCGGTTGTAATCGCTGAGGGCTGAACCAGCAGGTTCTTCAATTATTTCATCTGCTATATCCAGCTCTTTTAAATCCTCGGCAGTAAGTTTCATATTATCGGCTGCAGTTTCAGCCATAGACGGATCTTTCCAAAGTATAGAACTGCAGGCCTCCGGGGTGCATACAAAATATACGGCATTTTGGAGCATAAGTATCCTGTCCCCCACTCCTATACCTAAAGCTCCGCCGGAACCGCCTTCGCCTATTATAACCACAATTATAGGGACTTTCAACATCATCATCTCTTTTAAATTGGTAGCTATGGCTTCTGCCTGGCCTCTTTCTTCGGCTTTTACTCCCGGATAAGCTCCGGGCGTATCTATAAAAGTTATTACCGGGAACGAAAATTTTTCCGCAAGTTTCATCATCCTAAGAGCCTTTCTGTATCCTTCCGGATGGGCCATACCGAAATTGCGTTTAATATTTTCTTTTGTCCCCCTTCCTTTCTGGTTACCGACAAAGATAACGGTATCGCCGGCCAGCTTTGCCGGGCCGCCAACTATAGCTTTATCATCCCCGAAATAACGGTCACCGTAAAATTCTTCGTAAGTATCAAAGATGCCTTTTACAAAATCAAGAGTATGGGGCCTATTCGGGTGGCGGGCAAGCTGCACCTTCTGCCAGGAAGTAAGATTGGAAAATATTTTTTTTGCCAGCGCCTCTCTTTTTTTTACTAATTTTTTATATTCATCGCTATCTTTATTCTCAGAAGCAAATTCTTCTAACTGTTTATCTATCTTAATAAGCGGTTTTTCAAATTCAAGAAGTTTTGTTTGTACATTATCCATTTTATTATTAGAAACAGCCGCTGTAAGAAATCCTTATTATACGCTCAACATCTCCGCCGCCTATATTTAAAGCAGAAAAATCAAAATGCAGTTCAGGGGTAAGCATATACCTGACACCGGCATTGACATAACTGTTCCAGTTATAAATATCCCTGACCTCGGTCCGCAGCATAACTTCGGGCCCCAGGGTAAAGCTTGCGTTTACAAAGCCCTTTACTCTCTCTTTATTTGTTTTAGTTATTGAATAATCGGCATTTATACCTGCTCCCATGTTAAACCCCGGACCCAGATCGGTTTTAGTCATAACCATAAAAAACCCCATAGGGTTAAACTGGTAATGTTTATCGGTATCATTGTATCTTCCAAACCCTTGTTCATCGAACCCGACACTTATTGCCGGCAATTTATATCCTCCGCTATAAAGCGGAAGTTTAATATAAAGATACGGCCGATGGGCTTTAACTTCTCCGGAACCCACCACATTTTCAGCGTCAAAACTAATCCCCAAAGTTAAATCCTTCATAATTATACCGTAAAGCAGGCGAGCCATTATAGACCCTTCGTCATAGAGTCTGAATGACAAATCATACGAGCCAAATCCCACAGAAGCTGCGGTAGGAGTATCAATTATTTCCACATCACCTTCATAGCATATACCGACAGTGGCGAGCCCCCCCGCAATTACCGCAACCATACTTAATATAACTATAAATTTTTTCGCCTTTTTCATTAACACCTCTCTTTATTTATCTTATTTGTTATAACTTTTTTTCTACTTTTTGAGCTCTTATTCTTGCTGCTCCGGATACAAAGTCTGCGCCCAGCATAGGCCTTAGATATTTTATGAATTTTTCTGTAACATCATTTCCGGCCTCATTAATAAATTCTTCGGGCATAACCCTTGTCTTGCCGGCGACTTTTTTAAGCTCAACTAACTTATATTCTACCCCGTAATCTCCGACCCGTTTAATAGTTACCGAACCGCTTTTATTTTTATCAGCCGCATAAAAGAGAGCTTTCTGGCCGACATCAAATGCTTCCCGACGGTCTACCGAGCTTGCGCACATTCTAAAAGAGCGTTGCAGATACCCAAATGTGTCCGAGCGAACTCTCTCTATATCAGTATTGTCTTTTATATGGCCCGAAAGTGCGTCAGCGAGCGACCCAGTTCCTGAAAGCTGGATATTCCCGTGGGCGTCTTTTTCCACCTCGTCAGATAGTTTTGCCGTTATAGGGGTCCCGTTTTCATCCGCTATCCCTTCGGATACCGCCACAACGCATCTACTGTATCTATTATAAGAATCTTTTACGTCTTTTACAAAATCTGTTTCCGAAAAAGGCCTCTCGGGTAAATATATAAGATGCGGACCGTCATCAGGATATCTGCGGGCTAAAGCGCTTGCGGCAGTTAAAAAACCTGCATGGCGGCCCATAACCACAGCTATATAAACCCCGGGCAAAGAACGATTATCCAAATCAAGTCCTACAAACGCTTCTGCTACAAACCTCGCTGCGGAAGGATAGCCGGGTGTGTGGTCATTTAATAAAAGGTCATTATCCACTGTTTTAGGTATATGTACGGTTATTATTTCGTAGTCCTCCCTTTCGGCAAACTCCTTTACTATCTGCAAGGTGTCGGAAGAATCATTCCCCCCTATGTAAAAAAAGAATCTTATATTGTAGGCTTTAAGAACTTTAAAAATTTTTCCGCAATATTTTTCGCCGGGTTTATCCCGGGTGGAGAAAAGCGCCGCGGCCGGCGCCCGGCTGATACTGTCAAGGTTCCCGTCTGTCTCACCGGAAAGATCTACAATGTTCTCATTAATTATACCGTTTACCCCGTTTAAAGAACCGTATATCCGGTCTATATTACTATATCCTTTAGCCGCTTTTATGGCCCCGGCCAGCGAACTGTTTATTACCGCCGTAGGCCCACCCCCCTGAGCAATTAACATATTCCCTTTTAACTTTTCCGACATATTTTTCTCCTTATGTTTTCTTTTTACCTAATTTGATTTTTCCTATCAGCTCGACGTTATCTTTTCCTAATTCTGCATATAGTTCTTCCAGCATTGAATCATTTATCCTTACCCCGGCGGTTGTACTTACATTTATTTCAGAAAATTTGTCGGTCTTCACCAAAAACCATACCGGCACATTCCCGGGATATTTAGAAATTATTTTCTTGATATCCTTAATATCTTCTTTTGAGGTACCTGACGATTTAATATTTAATTTTATTTTCCCTACCAACTTGTTGCGGGCGGCTTGAAGCGGTATAACCGTATCGGCGATAATTTGTTTGTTGCCTTTTCTGTCGTCAACGTTACCGGTTACAACCACTATTTCATCCTCGGTTATTTTTTCCGCGATATCCTGCGTATACGAAGAAGGAAAAATAACCGCCGGTATAGTTCCGGTCAGATCCTCAAGTGTAAATACAGCCATTTGATCGCCTTTACGGGTTTTTATCTTTCTGTTCTGTTTAACCATACCCCCGGCGACCACATTGCTTTCCGACTCCATCTCCTGCATGATATATTTTAACGTACCCGAACTTATATTATTAATATCATTTTCATGTTTTGCAAGCGGGTGCCCCGAAAAATAATACCCCAGAGCTTCTTTTTCCATAGTAAGCAGTTCGTTCTCTTTCCACCGGGCGGTGTCTTCTATATTTACTTCCGGAGTTTGACCATTGTCGAACGTCCCGAAAAAAGTCTTTTGGCCTTTCTGTTTATCCGCCTGTTCTGAAGATGCCTGAGCCATAGCGGTTTCAATAACATTAAAAAGCGGACGCCGGCCGATTCCGAGAAAATCAAAGGCCCCGGATTTAACCAGGCTTTCAATAACCCGTTTATTAACCTTACGCATATCCACCCGCGTGCAGAAATCATAGAATGATTTAAACGGGCCGTCGCATCTGCGGGCGTCCACTATGGATTCAATAGCACCTCTTCCAACATTTTTAACTGCTAATAGCCCATATTCTATTGTCTCCTTTTCGGAAACCTCAAACTCTATTTTAGAAGTTTCGGCCGAAGGGGGGCGCACGGTAAGCCCCATCCTCTTTGCTTCCTCGACATATTTGGCAATTTTATCGGTATTATCCATGTCGCAGGTAAGGGCCGCAGCCATATACTCAGACGGATAGTTTGCTTTCAGGTATGCTGTCTGATATACAATCAGCCCGTATGCGGCCGAATGGCTCTTGTTAAATCCGTAGGAAGCAAATTCAGCGAGCATTGAGAATATATCGTCGGCTTTTTTCTTTTTTATATTGTTTTTGACCGCCCCTTCTATGAACTGTTTTCTCAGTTTCTCAATAACCTCGGGTATTTTCTTAGACATGGCCTTACGCATATCATCGGCCTGCGAGGGAGAAAAGCCCGCAAGCTTGCGCGCAACCTGCATAACCTGTTCCTGGTATAAAACCACACCGTATGTATCTTTAAGTATCGCTTCCAGCGAAGGGTCAGGATATTTCACCCGGGAAGGGTCTTTTTCCCGCCTGAGGTATTCATCGGTCATTCCGCTTCTTACTACTCCCGGCCGGTTAAGAGCAACGAGGGCTATTATTTCTTCGAACTTGCTCATATCCATTTTTCTTAAAAGAGCCTGGAAACCTTCTCTCTCAATTTGAAATACTGCGACCGAGTTAGCACTGTTTAATAATTTATATGTCTTTTTGTCATCCAATGCAATATTATCTATGTCTATTTCTTGACTCGTGGTCTTTTTAATATTTTCAACGGTTTTTCGGATTACGGTAAGGTTTTTTAAACCCAGAAAATCCATCTTTAATAGTCCCAGTTCTACCAAATCCTCACCTTCATACTGGGTAACTCCCCGATTATCGCTTGAAATCCCGCGGGGTATAAACTTAGATAGTTTATCCTTGGCAATAACTACTCCGGCAGCATGGACCCCGGGCTGCCTTTTTGAGCCTTCAATGGTGCGGGCGACATCTATCATCTGGCGAATACGCTCATCGGAATTATAGGCTTTCTTAAAAGCATCTACATCTTCCAATGCTTTGTATATCGTAGCATCCGGACCCTCGGGTATCATCTTGGATATCTTATCTACTTCCGATATAGGTATAGAAAGAACTCTTCCCACATCCCGTATAGCCGCCCTGGCACGGAGCGTAGCAAAAGTCCCTATCTGTCCGACGCGGTCGTGTCCGTATTTTTCTTTAACATAATCTATAACTTTATCTCTGCCGTCGTCAGCAAAATCTATATCCAAATCAGGCAGCGTCTTACGGGCCGGATTTAAGAACCTCTCAAATAAAAGGTCATACTTAAGTGGGTCTATCTCAGTTATGCCCAGTAGATAAGATACTATGCTTCCCGCGCCGCTGCCACGCCCCGGCCCCACCGGTATGTCGTTTTCTTTGGCATACTTGACAAAATCCCAGCAGATAAGAAAGTATCCCGGAAACCCCAGATGGTTTATAGTTTCCAGTTCCATATCCAGCCGAGCTTTTACTTCTTCGGGGGCCTTGACTGTTTGATACCGCTTATTTATTCCGTCTTCACAGAGTTTCCGAAGGTAATCCTGCCTGGTGTATCCTTTGGGCACCTTGTATTCGGGAAGGTAGGTATTGTCAAAATCCAGGGTAAGGTTACATCTTCCGGCTATTTTTAATGTGTTCTCCAGGGATTCGGGATACCGGCTGAATATAGCCTTCATCTCATCGGCGGATTTCAGATAGTATTCGTCTCCGGAAAATTTCATGTGATTTGGGTCGTCTATCGTGCTGCCAGTTCCTATGCACATAAGAATTTCCTGGGCGTAGGCATCCTCTTTTCTTATATAATGGCAATCGTTTGTAGCAACGCACCCTATATCTTCTTCGGAAGATATGCGATAGAGCTCTTCGTTGACTTTTTTCTGTTTTTTAATTCCGGTGTCCATCATTTCCAGATAAAAATTATTTTTCCCGAATATCTCAGCGTATTTTCTGACTTCTTCTCTGGCCCTGCCTGTGCGGTTATCCTGTATTAGTCTGGCAATCTTGCCCTTGAGACATCCGGAGAGGGCAATAATCCCGTCACTGTGCAGGCGGAGTGCCTTATGATCTATGCGGGGTTTATGATAAAAGCCCTCCATATAGGCAATTTCGTTCAGCCGCATTAAATTCATATAGCCGTCATAATTTTTGGCAAGAAGAGTTATATGAAAGTTGGTCTTGTTCTTCTTATCTTTTTTATTGCGCGAGCCCGGGGCTACATAAAATTCACAGCCTATAATAGGTTTTATGCCGTTTGCCCTGCACTCTTTATAGAATTTTACCGCCCCGCACATATTTCCGTGGTCGGTTATAGCCAAGGCCGGCATCTTAAGTTCGGCGGCTCTTTTTATTAGAGGTTCTATGCGACTTGCACCGTCAAGAAATGAATAATCCGTATGAAGATGAAGATGTACAAAACTGGAATGTTTCATCAATTAATAATAAACTCTGTAATAATTAAATATTTTTTCTTACTTAGTAAAAAGATACTATATACTCTTACTTATATCAATTACAGTTCCCATAAATTCATCTATTGAAAACGGTTTTGCTAAATATCCATCAGCACCCGCAGAAAGCACCTTCTCCTTGGTCTCGTTATCCCCGTATGCAGTAATTGCCAGTATTTTCTTGTTCCCGCCTTCTTCTCTTATCTTTCTAATTACGCTGTATCCGTCTATACC